>CANSTU010000006.1 GCA_947650005.1 uncultured Lachnospiraceae bacterium | reverse complement strand
AGCCCTGGACGCTTCCCAGTCGGGCAATGGCCCTCCAGGGAAGCAGGTCTCATCTTCATGGCGCGAAATGCGCGCGGAAACATGGGACGGCCTCCAGGCCTCTTGGGGCGCTCCTCTCCGGACGGATTCCTGCCGGGACATTCTTGCGTTTGGCGTAAATCGCATCCCTTCTCCCCACTAAAGAACCATGTCCTTGCGCTCCCTGCAAAGCATTTATTTTGCGCATTCTTTTATCAAGCCGTATGCTCCTTCTGCTTCGATTCGATCCAGATCCGCCACAACCGCTTCCATTAATCCCTCGATCCGGGTTAAATCCTCTCCCCAGAATCCCGTATTGGCTAATGCGGCCCGGGTAAGGACGACCGCCTTGTCGTCCCTATGGGAGTAAAAGAATTCCAGGACATGCCTGTCGTCGCAAACCGGATATTCCCGGCCGCAACCCATCCCCGAAAACCCATCCGCCACCGGTCTAACGGCCCGGTAAAAAGCCAGATAAAAGGCTAGGGATGCGGTCAGGCACCGGGGCAGCCTCCCGCATTTCTCCACATAATCCTTTAGGGAAGGGAGAACCCTTTCCCTCCACTTT
The DNA here is from genome assembly GCA_947650005.1 of uncultured Lachnospiraceae bacterium. Lineage (GTDB taxonomy): Bacteria > Bacillota > Clostridia > Lachnospirales > Lachnospiraceae > Eisenbergiella. The sequence goes on along the minus strand of CANSTU010000006.1, from coordinate 85,465 downwards.
GAAGTGGAATTCAAAGAAATCGCCAACAGCTCATGATCTATGAAAGGGTTATCAAAACGATCCGCCACCGCATCCGCAAATTCCTTAAGTTCCCTGTCCGGCAGCGTCATTGTGGGAATGATCTCCTCGTATATGGCCCGGTTCATAAAGCCCCTGATTGCTTCATTCTCCATGCAGCCGCGCACAATGTCCTGTCCTGCGAGATAAGCGCCCAGCACCATGGAAGTATGGGCCCCGTTCAAGATGCGTACCTTCCTCTGTTTATAGGGTGCGCAATCGTCCGTAATGAAGACCGGCAATCCGGCTTTTTCAAAGGGAAGTTCCTCCTTCAGGCTTTCCGGCGCCTCAATCGCCCAGAACGCGAACACCTCTCCCGTATCCATCAAATCGTCTTCATAGCCGAACCGTTCCTGCAGCGCGGATAATTCCCCCTTGGGATATCCTGTCACGATACGGTCCACCAGCGTGGAGCAAAACAGGTTCTCTTCCTCCAGCCACTTCACAAATCCCTCTTCCAGTTCCCACTGTACCACATACTGCAAGATGCTTTCTTTCAATGCTTTCCCGTTGTCTTCGATCAATTCACAGGGAAGGAGCACCAGGCCTTTTCCTCTTTCTTGGCCGAATTCCCGATATCTAGCATATAGAAACTGGGTCAGTTTGCCCGGAAAGCTGGACGCAGGCCGGTCAGTAAACAGACAGGCAGGATCATATCGGATTCCCGCCTCCGTGGTATTGCTGATGATGAACCGAAGGGCAGGATTGAGGGCACATGCCATATAGCTGTCGTATTCGCTGACCGGATTGAGGCAGCGGCTGACGCTGGAAATCACCCTGGCTTCTTCCACCTTTCTTCCGCCCGCCTTTCCCCTGGACAGAAGGGTATACAACCCCTCCTGCTTATTCAGGCTGTCGTGCGGACGCATATTCCTTCCTGTGGGCTGCACAATCACCACTTTAGAGGCAAAACCGCACTTTTCATTCATCACGTCCACGAAATAATCGGCAAAGGCCCGCAGGAAATTCCCCTCTCCGAACTGCAGGAAACGTTCCGGCGCATCCTGCAGTAGAAAACCGTCGTAACCTTGCTCCCTCAAAGTTTCATAGGATAGTCTTTTCATAATTTAAAGCGTCACCCCCTGCCTGAAAATCGCCATATCGTGAAATCCGGCTTCTTCTGATTTTACCTTCCTGCCCGAAGCTGTCTCCAACACATACCGATACAGCGCTTCCCCCAGTTCCTCAGGCCTCTTCCCCTCCGTCATGGAACCGCAATTAAAATCGATCCAGTTCCCTTTGCGCTCATACAAAGCGGTATTGCTGGAAATCTTCACCGTGGGCACTGGCGAGGCAAAAGGCGTCCCCCGGCCTGTGGTAAACAGCACCATATGGGCTCCGGCTGCTGCCAAGGCCGTGGATGCCACCAGGTCATTGCCAGGGGCGGCCAAAAGGTTCAGCCCCCGCTTCTCAACTCTCTCCCCATAGGACAGCACTCCTTTTATCGGTGCGAAACCCGATTTCTGGATACAGCCCAGGGATTTGTCCTCCAGAGTAGAGATGCCTCCCTTCTTGTTTCCCGGCGACGGATTCTCATAGATGGCCAGGCCATGGCTTTGGAAAAAACGTTTATACTCGTTAATCATGGATACCGCTTGATCGAACAACGCCTCATCCGCACACCGATCCATCAACAGCGTTTCCGCACCGAACATCTCCGGCACCTCTGTGAGAATCGTCGTGCCGCCCCTGGCGACGAGCAGATCCGAAAATTTCCCCACCACGGGATTAGCCGTGATGCCCGACAGTCCGTCAGATCCCCCGCATTTCAAACCGACGATCAACTCCTGCGCAGGAATCCGTTCCCGCTGAAACTGCCCCACATAGGCTGCCAGCTCCCGAACGAGCCCTACCCCGTCCTCCAATTCATCTTCCGATTCCTGGCAGGCCAAAAATTTTACCCGGTTTTCGTCGTATGTCCCGATATATCCCTTCAACACATCGATATTGCTGTTCTCACAGCCTAATCCCAGTACCAGCACGCCTCCCGCATTGGGGTGATTGACCAGATCCGCCAGAATACGGCGGGTATTTTCCTGGTCTTCCCCCATCTGGGAACATCCGTAGGGATGGGGAAAGGCAGCTATCGCCTCAACCGTGCCCTGTACACAGTCCTGGCACCGCTTCTCAATTGCGGAGGCAATATTGTTTACACAGCCCACTGTTGGAATGATCCATATCTCGTTCCGCACGGCAGCGCGGCCGTCCGATCTGCGATATCCCTGGAAAAAATCCGCCTCTTTTTGCTGAAGCTCTCCTGCCTGCCCCGGATGATATCGGTAGCTGCCGATGTCTCCCAGTCCGGTGCGCAAATTATGGGTATGGATCCATGTTCCCGGCACAATCTCCTCTGTCGCGACTCCAATGGGGAATCCGTATTTGACCACAGTCTCCCCTTCGCCGATCCGGCACAGGGCGAATTTATGCCCCTGGGGGATCTCCTCCTGCAGCCGAATTTTGATCCCGTCCACGTCCAGGACGCTCCCAGCAGGCAAAGGCTTCAACGCCACTGCCACCTTATCGTCTCCGCTAATTTTCACGAATTCCTGCATCCCTTTTCGCCCCTCCACCCTTTAAGCTTCTTCATCACGTCATTTTCCCTGGCAAAGTATTCACACAGTTTTTTATATTCTTCATAAAGGGCATGATAAATTCTCGCATTCCCGGGGATGGGGCGATAGGTTTCCTCCTTCACCCGGCCCATGGCCCGGGCAGCCTCAAATATGGTATCATAGCCCCCGTTCTCCTTGCCTGCTGCCACCGCTGCAAACATGGCGGCGCCCAAGGCAGGTGTCTGGTCGGAAGCGGAAATACGGATTTCCCGGCCGGTCACATCCGCATAAATCTGCATCATCATGGAGTTTTTCTCCGCTATCCCTCCGCATGCATAGAGCTCTTTTATGGTAACGCCCGCCTTTTCAAAGGTTTCGATTACATGATTCGCTCCGTATGCCGTGGCCTCTATCAGGGCCCGGTACATCTCCTCCGGCTTGGTGGTAAGGGTCATACCCAAAATCATTCCCGTAAGGCCATAATCCACATAGGGCGTACGGTTTCCGTTCCACCAGTCCAGAGCCAGCAGACCGCTTTCGCCCGGTTCCTGTTTTGCTGCCTTCTCCGTGAGAAGCTGGTGAAGGCTCATTCCCCTTTTCCGGGCTTCCTTTCCATATTCCTCCGGAATACAATTCCTCACCAGCCAGTCGAAATGATCTCCCACGCAGGCCTGTCCCGCCTCATAAGCAAAGAAACCTGGCAAGATGCCGTCCTTCGCTACCCCGCACATGCCCGGCACTTCTTCCTGCGTTTCCCCCAACAGGATGTGACAGGTGGATGTTCCCATGATCATCAAAAGTTTCCCTGATCCGGTGATTCCGGTTCCCGGTATCCCAGCATGGGCGTCAACAACGCCGATTCCCACGGCGGTCCCTTCCTTCAGCCCCGTTTTCACAGCCCATTCCCGGGTCAGTTTTCCCGCTTTTCCTCCCAGAGGATAAATTTGGCATCCCAGCTTCTCTTCCACCAGATTTTCCAGCCTTGGATCCAGCTGTTTCAAAAATTCCCGGGAAGGATATCCATCCTTTTCGCTCCAGATTGCTTTGTATAGCGCGTGGCAACTGCTGCGCTTCTCCTCTCCGGTCAGCATCCAGTTCACCCAGTCCCCGGCCTCCAGGATTCGGTCCGCCTCTCGGTATATCTCCGGCGCCTCCCTCAGGATCTGCCACACCTTTGGAAGAAACCATTCCGAAGAGATCGTTCCCCCGTACCGGGATAAAAAGTCCTCTCCCCGCGCTTTGGCCAGCCCCGTGATTTCCTCCGCCTCCCGCTGCGCCGCATGATGCTTCCAAAGCTTTACATAGGCATGAGGATTCTTTCTATAGGGCGCAAGAAAACAAAGAGGCGTCCCGTCCCCTTTCACAGGAAGAAGCGTGCTCGCGGTAAAATCGTTGGCAATCCCGACCACCTCTTCTCCGCTGACGCACGCCTTTCTCAATACCTCCGGTATGGTATATTCGATTACTTCCAGATAATCCTGTGGATGCTGAAGCGCCCAGTCCATAGGCAGGCGTGTCAGGCCGTCCGGAAGATATTCATCCATGACCCCGTGGGCATAAGGTTTGACGGCCTGGGCCGCCACTTCGCCCGTTTTCATGTCTACCAACACGGCACGCCCCGACTGGGTGCCGTAATCCAATCCGATGCAATAAGTCCCTCCCATTTTTGCTCCCCTCTGCTTTCCCCTTCTATAACTTTCATATAACTATAACAATGATACCTGGAACAGTCGGAAACTGTCCTGGAACATATTTGAAAACTCAATCTATTTTTCTCACTGAATTACGAACGATCAGCATAGGAGAGAATGCCGTATTCTTCTGGAAATTTCGTTTTTCCAGAATGCGATTCATAATACACCTTGCAGCTTCTTCTCCTACCTGTCCCTGCATCATATCCACGGACGTCATCGCAGGATTAGTACACAGGCAATAATCTGTATTGTCAAGGGAAATAATAGAAATGTCATGCGGAATATCCAGCCCCAGCTCCCGGCAAGCGTTCATACAGCCAACCCCCATCAAATCATTACAGGCGACAACAGCCGTGCATTGTCCTCCATGTTTTATGAAACTATGAAAGGCATGATAGGCGCCCTCCCGGGTAAAATCTGCGTTGATCACCAGGCTTTTATCAACAGAAAGAGAAGCCTCCTCAAGGGCTTTACTATAACCTTCCAAGCGCTCTCTCGTATTTTGTTCTTTGACATCGCCTCCCAAAAAGGCAATCCTCGTATGCCCGTTCTCGAGGCAATGTTCTGTCGCAATCCAGGCAGCGCGCGGTTGATTGATATAAACACAGTCATAAAAATCCTGATTTTGCGAATATTCATATAAACTGGTAATAACGGTAGGTAAACCGGTGGACTGGATCGCATGAATCAGCGAAGGCGTGTAATCGAAGGAACCAAAAATAAGACCGTCTACATAACGCCCCTTCAATGACTCTAATACTTCCAGCTCTTTTTTGGGGCTGTGCATGGTATATCCTAAGATAATATTATAACCATATCGTTCCAGCGTCTGCGTAACTCCCTGAATCATCGCAAAGTAATAGGGATTCATAATATCAGGGATGCAGAGCATCACCTTCTGGGTGATATTGCTTTTCAGGGCCTTGGCAGCCTGATGCGGCACATACCCAAGTTCCTGCGCTGCATTTAAGATAGCGGCTTTTGCAGACTGGCTACAGTACCCGGTGCCGTTGAGCGCCCTTACCACCGTGGAAGCCGATAGACCTGTTTTTTTTGATATGTCATAAATAGTGACCACTATGTATCACCGTTCCCAATTTTCTATAATAAAATTACTATAACATGTGTGATAATCTCTGTCAAATATTCGGCGGGCCAGTCTTACAAAATATGCCATAAAAAACGTATGATTGGTCCATGCGGAACAGATTGTGCTGGTTTTCATAAAAAATACCACTTTAAATATTATATATGTAACATCGATACCACTTTTTTATAATTAGTAAAAATCAACAAATAAAGCCTTTTCAACAATGTATATCCAGTTCTAAATTAGCATTATATACAAACATATAAAATATATGCAGAAAAGTATTGACACAATTACCCCCCCCCATATAATATTTTTATAAATATGACATCGATATCACAATAGGAGGTGTTACATGTATAACGGTCTGTCAAATCACATCGGTAATCTTCATTTGCTTTCAAATGCCGTAACCCGTTCCATCAGCCCAGAAAACTATACCGGGGAAAAAGGCAAGGGCGGCATGTGCGAGCTGGAAAACGGTTCCGCCAAAAATGCGGCACGGGATCTGGGAAAAGGATGGAAGGTCAATCCCTATATCCATGTGGGCCCCGGCGAGACCTTTGAAATTGCCAATATCGAAGGACCTGGCGCAATCCAGCATATCTGGATGACGCCAATCGGAAAATGGAGGAACACGATTATCCGCTTTTACTGGGACGATCAAGAGACTCCATCCGTGGAGTGTCCGGTGGGAGACTTCTTCTGCAGCGGATGGGGGGAATACTTCCAGATTTCCACTTTAGCCGTATGCGTAAATCCCGGAAGTGCATTCAACTGCTATTGGACCATGCCCTTCCGTAAACGGTGCCGGATCACACTGGAAAACAGGGCGGAGGAAGATACTGTATATTATTATCAGATCGACTATACGCTGACCGAGGTTCCTGAGGATGCCGCCTATTTCCATGCGCAGTTCCGCAGGGTAAATCCCCTCCCTTATAAGGAAGTCTATACGATCTTGGATGGAGTTAAGGGAAAAGGGCATTATGTCGGCACCTATCTCGCCTGGGGCGTGAATAACAACCTATGGTGGGGAGAAGGAGAAATCAAATTCTACATGGACGGTGATACGGAGTATCCTACGATATGCGGTACAGGGACCGAAGATTATTTCTGCGGCTCCTACGATTTTGAAGATCCCTACGAACATAAAAGCTATGTGGATTTTACCACGCCCTATGGCGGATTCTATGAGGTTCGCCGGGACGAGTTGTATAAATGCCAGAAGAGATTCGGCATGTATCGCTTCCATATTTCGGATCCTGTACGCTTTAACAGCGATTTGCGGGTGACCATCCAGGCTCTCGGCTGGAGAGAAGGACAGAGATACTTGCCTCTTCAGGATGATATAGCCTCTGTGGCATTTTGGTACCAGACCATTCCGGCGGCGCCTTTCCCTGCACTGCGGGATAAAGATTATCTGGAAGTCATATAAGAAAGCAGGGGTTATGGAACATGATGGACATGCCAAAAATTTTGGTGGTCGGCAGCTTTGTAAAAGATTTAATCGTCTCTACCCCGCGTTTTCCAAACGCGGGAGAGACGGTGTTGGGAAACAGTTTCCAGACAGCATCGGGCGGTAAGGGCGCCAATCAGGCGATCCAAGCCGCCAGGCTGGGCGCTCATGTAACTATGGTGGGAAAAGTCGGAGACGATGTATATGGAAGGGAGATGATCTCTTCTTGTCTTGAATGTGGCATCGATTGCAGTCGTGTTATGATGGACGACAAAGCGCCTTCTTCCATTGGAAATGTGCAACTTCAGATCGGGCAGGATGGAAAGACACAAAACCGTATTATCGTGGTGCCTGGAGCCAACATGGCGATTCAAAAAGAGGACATCCGCTTTCTGGAAACGGAGATCGCAAACTATGACATGGTACTCCTACAGCTGGAGATACCTATGGAAATCAACGAACTGGTGGCGGAATATGCCTATCAGAAAAACGTTCCTGTCATGTTAAACTCCGCTCCGTCTGCCCAGATAAGCGACTGCCTGATATCCAAACTCACCTACATATCGCCCAATGAATATGAGGCCGCAGATCTGACTGGAATCAGGATTCACAGGAACGGACAAAACGTAAATGAGAAGGATGTGAAGGCAGTGATCCACAGCCTAATCGAGCGGGGAGCCCAAAATGTTCTCATTACGTTAGGATCCATGGGCGCCGCCTTCGGCAATAAGAAGGAGTTCTACCTTTGCCCGGCCGTCAAAAATGTGTCCGCCGTGGATCCCACAGGCGCCGGGGATTCCTTTGTAGGAGCGTTCTGTACCCTCGTTTCCATGGGAATTGATTATGAGCGAGCAGTTTCCATTGCCAATTATGTGGGTGCCCTAACGGTCTCCCATATGGGTGCTCAGCCTTCTCTTCCATCTTTAGAACAGGTAAAAGCGTTGATCCATGAACGGGACGATGATGTTCTTTTAGGGCTTCAAAAGGCCGCAGTCTAAAAGGAGGACGTATGAAAGAATGGGATAGAAAAGCGTTGTCAGCCTTCGATCAGGCAGCGGCCCGGGAAATGAGCGATCTCATTTCCAGCGTAAACGACGAGGAATACTTCCGGGCTGCTTCCCTGATTCTGGAGGCGCAGGAAAGAGGAAACCGGATCCATATTACGGGAATTGGAAAACCGGGCCATGTGTCCGCCTACGGGGCATCCCTTTTGTCTTCCACAGGAACGCCCACCTATTTTCTACATGGTACGGAAGCCGTACATGGTTCCTGCGGACAGCTGATCTGCGGCGATGTGGTCATCGCCATATCCAATAGCGGGGAAACGGCAGAATTAAAGGCTACCATCCTCGCAATTAAAAATAATGGCTGTCAGGTGATTGCCGTTACGGGCAATCCTGATTCCTGGCTCGCCAAGCAGGCCGAAGTGCATCTCTCTGCGGGAGTAAAGGAAGAGGGGGATCCCCTGAACCGCGCTCCTCGGGCCTCTATCCTAGCAGAGAATTTCGTGATCCAAAGGCTGAGTCTGATCCTTCAGGCACACCGCAACCTGGATCCAATCCAGTACGTAAAGTGGCATCCGGGCGGTACATTAGGAAATCTTCGGGATGATGAAAAGTCGTGAGCTCGGAAACAAAAACCGGATAGCATGGATTATCCTGCTGCTAACAGGCCTCGGATTGCTGATGCTGTCAAATGCCGATTGCGCCTCGCTGCCAATAAGAATCGAAGGCTATGTTTATGATTCCTGCGGAGGATGTTTCACACAGGACAATCCCTGCAAACCCTGTAAGGTGGTGTTGGAGCTGGAGGCATATCTTTCTTCCGAACTGGCACGGCTGGGGATAGAAGGGGAATGTACTGTGAAGGTATACAACCTTCTCTTTGACGAACCGAGGAAACTGTTTTCCGACCGCCTGTTTGAGCATGATTCGGGAAGTATGGAATACCCTGTACTTTTCCTGAACGACACCGCCCTATATGGCTGGGAACAAATCAAAAAAGATTTTGCCCCTATCCTTTTGGAATACAGCGGAAAAGTAGCCCCGGGTACTTCTGCCCTGCACGAAAAGGAAATCCTGCTGGAAAAGTCTGAATCGGACATCGTGGTATATTTTAAGATGAAATCCTGTGGATCCTGCGAGAATACACAGGAATATCTGGATAGGCTTTTTCAGAGGTATGGGCACGTCAGACTGCTGACCATGGATATAGAAGAACAGGGAAATCTTGAGATATTCCAAGCCTATTGCAGAATGTATGGTACGGATGCAGATACGATGTCTGTTCCGGCCATCTTCATTGGGAACAGATCTCTGGAAGGGTATGATGAGATTTCTCTATTCCTGGATACCTATCTGGAAGCAGGCTACGCCCACAATACCTATTGCTTTAAATAAACAAAAGAACATGGAGGTATGGTATGAAAAAAAGAAACGATCACATTTGGTCACCGAGAGGAAAAGGTCTTCATAAGAAACTCCTCTCCGTTCTACTCACAATCTGCATAACGGGCGCCCTGGCCGGATGCAGTACCACTCCCACTGCTCCCACCGCGGAAAGCAGTACGCCGGAAAGCGCTTCCGAAACGCCAGCCGCGGAAGCCCCCCAACCGGCAGACCCTGCCGCCGTAGGAGACGGCAGCATGACGGATGTGGGTACACCGAGAAATCAGACTTTGGTGGTAGATATGCTCAGCGGCCGACAGGCAAACCCGAATATCATGAATCCTTTCATGCCGGGCTGTGTTGCCATGGACGTAGGCGTTCATCAGCTGATTTATAGCAATCTTTGGGAGATCGACACGGTCAAGGGCGAACAGTATCCTGACCTGGCCGCAACGATGCCCGAAGCCGTTGAAGGAAAAGAAAATACCTATACGTTTAAAATGAAAGAAAATCTCAAATGGTCCGACGGAGAAGCCCTGGATGCCCATGATGTGGCATATACCTTTAATATGCTGCTGGAAAGCCAGGAACTGGCTTATGGCGCAGTGGTTCGCGAAACCGTGAAATCCTGCCAGGCGCTGGATGACCTTACCGTGGAAATCGTTACCCATGGCCCGGAAGCCAAGCTGGAACAGAAGTTTGGCGTTACCGTATGGGGAAACAGCATGAGAATCGTACCGGAGCATATCTGGAACGGTGAAGACCCGGCCACATTTACATTCTCCGATCCGGTCAGCAGCGGCCCCTATACGCTCAAGGACAGGGATCCCCAGGGTTATTGGTTCCTGTACGAAAAACGGGCTGACTGGGAAAATACGGCGGTAGGCCAGACCGTAGGCGAGCCTGGACCGCAGTACATCCTCTTTAAGAGCTATGGCGCAGAAGAAAAACGTATTATGGCTGCCATTTCCAACGAAATGGATGTGCTGCAGGACATCACGCCCGAATCCTGGGATATCCTGAGGAGCAAAAATCCTGAAAGTATGGCCTGGTACTCTGGATTCCCGTATGCGGATACGAACGATCCCTGTGAGCGGGGTATCGGTTTCAACTGCTCCGATCCGATCTATGGAAATAAAAACGTCCGCTGGGCGCTTGCACTTGCCACCGATATCAAGAGCGTATCCTTGGGTACATTTAACGGAATGCTTCGTGTTTCTCCTCTTCAGGTGCCTCCTACTGACGTTCTGCTGGAAACCTACCATAAACCCATGGTGGAATGGCTCAAGAGCTATGAATTGGAAGACGGATATAAGCCCTTTGACGACAGTTATGCCCGGGATATCGTGGAAATCCTGAAACAACAGGGCGTGGAAGATCTCCCTGAAGGCGAACAGGAAATTATCGATGTATTCGGCGTAGGCTGGTGGAAATATGACGTGGAAGAAGCTGCAAAGCTCCTGGAACAGGAAGGATTCACCAAAGAAGGTGACACCTGGCATCTGCCGGATGGAAGTGTTTGGGAAATGCCCATTCTCGCTCCCGCTGATTTTGAAATCCAGTCCATGCGTCTGGCGTTCGCAGTAGCGGATTCCTGGAACAAGTTCGGCATCAAGGCTACCGTGGTACAGCAGGATTCCGCCACGTTCTGGAACAACGAGGCAACCGGTAATTTCGGAGCCGCATCCTATTGGCCCGCATGCGGTATCCTGCCCGATACCTCTTCCAATATGGAACACTGGAACAGCAAATATATCGTACCCACGGGTGAACAGGCTCCCGGAAACCGGTATCGCTGGGGCGGCGAAGGTAACGATAAGGTGACCGAACTCCTCAATGAACTGGCAACGCTTCCTTATGATGATCCCAAGGTCATCGAGGATATCACGGAGATTTGTAAGATTTTTGTGGATGAACAGCCGTTTATCCCCATGTTCGGCACTTCCAAGTTTGTACCTGTTACAACCCATTATTGGACAGGGTTCCAGACTTCCGAAAATCAGTTTGAAGGTCCTTGGTGGTGGTGGTCTCAGTTTAAATATTACACCCCCCACTTCCAGCCCACAGGTAACTAAGATGATGATCCGCCAGGGCGAATACTCTGGCGGATCGCCTTTCTAGATGGAAAACATTGGGAAATATATTTGGAGGACGTCTATGAAATTTTTAAAGTTTTTGGGCTCCCGTCTGGTTACCTATCTATTCGTCATTGCGCTGGGAATGACTGCCGTATTTTTCATTCCCAGATTTATGCCCTCTGATCCTGTAGAGGCTATGTTGGGCCAGATGATAAGCAAATCCAATTCCATGGAGCCCGCCGCAATTGATGCCATGCGCCAGGTATTGAATGAGAATTTCGGCCTGGGCGGCTCATTGATGGAGCAATATACCGGTTATATGAAGAGAGTGGTTTTCACGCAGGATTTCGGCCCATCCCTCTCCATGTATCCGATTCCCGTAAAGAGCCTGATTGCCACATCCTTACCATGGACCATGGGCTTGCTCGGGATATCCACAGTCATTGCCTGGATCGTGGGTAATGCGATCGGTATGCTGGCTGGAATCAAGAAGGATAAGGCCTATTCCAAGATACTGGAAGGGGTTGCCATCTGTATCTATCCTATTCCCTATTATATCTTTGCACTGACGCTGATCATGCTGTTCGCTTATATCATACCTATTTTTCCGTTGAGCGCCAATTTCAGCGTATCCGGGTTCAGCTGGGCAAATCTCAAGACCATTCTCTGGAATTCCATTTTACCGGCCGCTTCCCTCATCCTAACAGGGACCGGCTGGTGGGTTATCTCCATGACGACTTTGTCCCGCAATACCAATGAAGAGGATTTTGTTGCCTTTGCAAGGATGAAGGGCCTCAAAGAGCGGAAAGTTATCACCCATTATATCCTGCCTAATACGATGCTGCCCCAGATCACACAGCTGGCGCTGCAGATTGGCACGATCTTTAATGGTGCGCTCGTCACAGAAATTCTCTTTAACTATCCGGGGATTGGATCTCTCATTTACAGGGGAATCCTCCAGGCAGACTACAACATGATCATGGGATCTATCACGGTATCGATCTTTGCGGTGGCCACGGCAACGCTGGTGGTCGATCTCATTTACCCGTTCATCGATCCCCGCATCAGATACAACTAAGGGGGATAGCAGAATGAAACATTGGAATTTTCGCCTAAAACTCGGTCTGGCTATTCTGCTGGTCTTTATGATTCTGGGATTTGTATTTCCGATCTTTCATACCGGCAATGTGACAGAATGGAATGTCTTTCCCAAGAATCTGAAACCAAGTATGGAACATTTTCTCGGAACAAACGGTTTGGGACAGGATACCTTCTGGCTTCTGTGCCGGTCCATCCAGAATTCGTTTCTGATCGGCTTGTTTGTCGCTTCTCTTGCAACGTTCATCGGCGTTCTGATGGGCCTGATGGCAGGTTTAAAGGGAGGTGCAATGGATCGTATCGTGATGATGCTGGCCGATACCTTCATCGTAATCCCCTCTCTGCCTATTTTAATCCTGTTGGGCAGCCTCACGAAAGGCAGTGCCTCTCTGTTATTGATCGGCGGCGTACTGGTGGTTTTCAACTGGCCCTGGCCGGCCCGCCAAGTCCGTTCTATGGCCCTCACCCTTCGGGAAAGCGACTTTATCAGCACTGCAAGATTTTCCGGAGAAAGTACGCTTCGGATTCTGACAAAGGAGATCTTTCCCTTTGTAAAGGACTGGTCCATCGGTAACTTTATCAACACGATCCTGGTGGCGATCGCCGCGGAATCTGGCCTTGCAGTCATCGGCATGTCCAGCAACAGCAACACTACCCTGGGAACTATGATCTACTGGGCTAATCAGCATCAGGCGATGCTGGCCGGAAGATGGCTCTGGATCGGCGCGCCGGTAGTGTCCATCTGCCTGATCTTTATCGGCCTGTTCCTGTTCATGACGGGACAACAGCAATATTCAGCGTTAAGGAGGGGCAAATAGATGTTGGAACTAAGATCTGTCAGCGCACGGTACAACATGCTCACCAGTTTTGTCAACGCCGTGGACAATGTAAACTTCAGGATAGAAAATAACGAGATTTTCGGCATTGCAGGAGAATCCGGATGTGGAAAATCCACCTTGCTCAAGGTGATGTACGATCTGCTGGATTATCCCTTAGAGGTGAGCAGTGGTACCGTCCGCCTATATAAGGGGAATTCCGAAACGGAGTTCGTAGAAACCGGCCGGCTGAAAGAATACTGGTGGAAGGAAATTTCTTATGTCCCCCAGGGGGCCATGCATGTATTGAACCCCGTGGCCAAAGTGGAACCGCAGTTTTTTGACGCGGTAAGCCGCGGTTACCATGAAAAGATGAAAAAAAAGGAGCTGCGCGAAAAAATAGTGGAATATTTAGAGGAGCTGGAATTGTCTCCAGATGTGCTCAATGCATATCCTCACCAGCTTTCCGGCGGCATGAGGCAACGCGTCCTCATCGCTCTGGCCACCTTTTTAAATCCCAGCGTAGTCCTGGCTGACGAACCTACCACGGCGCTGGATGTGGTGGTACAGAAGGATATCCTTACCATGCTAATGGACGTACAGAAAAGGATGAAGAATTCCATGGTAATCGTCTCCCATGACATGGGCGTACATTATCAGGTGACAAACCGCATGGGAATCATGTATGCAGGCCAGATGATCGAGATCGGCCCTACCGATGAGATTTTCAATCATCCCAAACATCCCTATACACAGATGTTGATTGGCGCGCTTCCCAGAGTCGGCGACAACAGCCAAAAGGAAGGAATTCCCGGGACGCCGCCCAGTTTAAAGAATCCGCCCGCCGGCTGCCGTTTTGCCATGCGCTGCAAATATGCGACTGACGAATGCCGGAAAATCCAGCCGGAAACCATCCAAGTTGGAGAGCAGCATTTTGCCGCCTGCCTTCTGCTTGGCCAGAATGTGGAAAAATAGGACAACTCTTTACAGGGATCATCTGTGCCGCGTACAGCTGCAGCACAAAGTTCTCTTGAATAGGAGAGCCGCTTAAGACGGCAGAATGAGAGGAAAAATGGATAATCATATTTTGGAGATTAAAAATCTGGATCGGGTATTCCGCATCGGCGGCATGATTTTTGGCAATAAGATCAAGGCTGTGGACGATGTTTCCATCAAGATGCCCTCCGACCGGGCATGGATCATGAGCGTGGTTGGGGAATCCGGAAGCGGAAAGACGACCTTGGCCAGGATGATCTTGGGCCTGCTTGAAACTTCCGCCGGCGAGATCACCATAGACGGAAAAAGCATCCATTACCATATGAAACACAAAAAAGAATTCTACCGCCTGGTACAGCCCATCTTTCAGAATCCTTTCACTGCGTTCAGCGCAAAGCAGACGGTGGAAAGTTATCTGTTTGAGACAGCATTGAATCTCGGGATGGCAAAGGATAAGGAAGAGGCTGCTGCGTTGATTACAGAAACGCTCAAACGCGTAGGATTGAACTATGATCAGGTGAAAAATAAATATCCCAACCAGTTCTCCGGCGGCGAACTGCAACGGATTTCCATTGCCCGGGCTCTGATCACAAAACCCAAAATCATTGTGGCCGACGAGCCTGTGGCAATGATCGATGCATCCCTGCGGATGAATATCGTCAACATTTTCCGCTTCCTCAAGGAGGAAGCAGGGGTCAGCTTTGTCTATATCACCCATGATCTGTCCACCGCTTATTATGTAAGCGACTATATCGCTACCATGTATAAAGGCAGTATGATCGAGTTCGGAAAGGCACAGGACGTCCTGGAGAAGCCGGGTCATCCCTATACACAACTGTTGCTGGATTCCATTCCAAAGGTTGGCGATAAA
This sequence comes from uncultured Lachnospiraceae bacterium, assembly GCA_947650005.1. Classification (GTDB taxonomy): domain Bacteria; phylum Bacillota; class Clostridia; order Lachnospirales; family Lachnospiraceae; genus Eisenbergiella. The sequence goes on along the minus strand of CANSTU010000006.1, from coordinate 70,368 downwards.
TGGACGGCAAAGGACAGAATGCATATGGCGGATGCAGAGAAAAAGGTTCTCAGCAAAATTGGGTGCAAATTTGCGCGCAGATGCCCTTATGCTACTGATCAATGTTATCAAAACACGCCGGAAATGGTCACGCTGGAAGGTGAACATCGCTCTCTGTGTATGAAGCACAAAGAATATAAGGCAGGATAAAACAGATAAATCCATATTAAAGGAGCCTTCGGCAGTTGTTATCCTATCCGGGATTCATCCGTCGAAGGCCAAAAGAGGGGGGATATGCCATTAGCATACGGAAAAAAATCTATCTCCTGTTCACTGTCTTGGGAATCCTGATTCTGGCCGCAACAGCAATATGGGCCAGACGGCCGGTACCCAGAAAGGAAAACGGAATAGAACAGCTGCATTTTGCCGTAGGAGACAGGTTGCAAGGCTATGAAGTATATGATTCATACGGTGAGGGATTGGATATATCCGAGATCTCAGACACTCCCACGCTTTTCGTATTTGTCATGGCCGGTTGTTCTGACTGTCTTCGGGAATTTCCCTCTTATCGGCTCCTTTATGCGCTGTTTGACTCAAACCAGTTCCGTGTCGCTTTTATCTGGGACGATGAAGTCCCCCAGAAAGACCTGGATGAATTAAACATTCCTTCCGAAGCATCCTATTCCGCTAAGGGATTGTATAAGTTCACCGATTGGGTGCCAACGTATTATCTGGTGGACGAAACCGATACGATCATCGATCAGACTAAAGAAATGGCACATGTTGTATCTCTTCTCCCCGAAACCAAAGCAAAATCGGAAAATCTGACGCGGCTTTCCGGCGATCTTCCCGTCCTGGTCGGCATTGATAGATGCGGGGCTTGCCGAAGGGCGTCAGAACAGATGCAAGCTACATATGGGGAATATCTCTATCTTATGGAAGGCCTGGAAGACTCCCCGCAGGATGATCCTGATGCTGCTATATGGGCGGATCCCCATAAGCTGGTATCCAGGGCCTTTGGGCTGGATACCTATCCCGTATGCCTCCGCCTGGATCCTACCGGATCTATTATAAAGGAAGAAATAGAATAACCGTCCGGCCGAGCCTGCATGTCACAATACAGACTTGGCCGGACGGTTTATTCATTCAATCCATCAGGATTTCATTTCTCCTCTCATTCCGCCGTGCAAGCGGCATTTTAATTAAGGGAGATTGAAAGATTTGAAAAGTCTTTCTCTCTTCGCTGCTTTTCTTATCTTATCCATTCACGGTTTACATCGGCTGCAGGGGCTATAACCGTCCTGTATAAGGTTCTTACGATCTCCACTGAAGTATTCCTTATTTTCATCTTTCATATCCCGGACACTGGTACAGGAAGGAAAATGGAATTTCTTCGTATTGATGTTCAGAACATAATCATATTCATCCATCCCCGGGCTCTCCGTCGCAGGCCAGGATTCATCTAGACGGCTTTCCCCTGTGGCGTAGTCGATGAGCACGCCCGGCTGTACATTATAACCGTATATGCAAAAGCAGACTCCCGCCCCGTCATCTTCCACAGAATAAGCCTCCAACAGGACACCGGATGCCAGCAGATTATCGCCTATAAAATAGGGAGTAACGCGGTAGAGGACGTGATTTCCCGTTTCTTCCACATAGTCCGCCACCAGATTTTCCCACGGAAGCATCCCTTCCACATTCAAATACCGCGTGCCTGTGATCAAATTCTTCTCGTTGTCGTTCTCTCCCGTAAGCTGATATCCGATCAGATGGCAGCGGTTATAGAGATATCTGTCCGCAATCACGTCATATTTCACCGTATGCCAGCCGGTAGGTTTTACATTGCCGATGCTTTCCCGTTCCTGCGTGGGCATAGTTTCGCGACATACATTGGCAAAAGCCGTCTGACACCGGCCCAGTTCATCCAGGTCGCTGTATTCTTCAAAGGCCTTCTTCGTAAGTTCATCGGACGTGAAAAAAGGAATGCCGCCGTTGACCGTTACGCTCTCCTTCCCCTCATAGGGAGGAATATTCTCATATTGAAAATTGGGGCCTTCCTCCTCATTGGGCAACGGCACATTCCCATTCTGTACGTCTTTTTCCAGCGATGACGCCGTCTGGGACAGATGATCCGTACAAGCCGAGAGGGACAGCAGAAGTATTAACAGCCATCCAATGACCTTTTTTTTATGCTTCATATCATTTAAGTTCCATTCGACATTTCCGGCCTCGAAGCTTCTGAAAGAGAAAGAACAGCCTCATTTTTTCTCATATACAGCAAACCAAAGGAGCTTGGACCGCAGTTGCTGGCAATGGCGGATGACGCTTTTTGCAAATAGACGCGCTCAAAAGGGCAGTATTGCCGCACCAGTTCTTGAATGTACTGAAGGCTTTTCGCATCCATTCCAGAATATGTAATGAACAGGATCCGTCTGTCTATATTCCTTGCATTCATGAGCATCTTACGCACATAGCGCTTCGCAACATGTGCAAAATCTCCCATCTCCATGCCTCCTACCACCATTCTGCTGTTTCTAAGCATAATGATCGGATGCAGCAGCAGCGCATCGCAGAGAATCTGTATACGCTTGGGTATCCGTCCTGCCTGACACATCATATGCGTACTGTCAATGATAAAAGCAGATGATATATGACGTCTCAGCCTTTTCACCGCTTTCACAATCTCCGTCTTTGTGATGTGGCTTTCTGCCATAGAGGCGGCAAATAATACCACCAGGCCCATACTGCTAGATAGATGCCCGGAATCCAACACCGTGACGTTTTCAAAGGACTTAGCTGCTTCAAGGGCATTATAGTATCCCTGGCTGACATGTTTTGCCATCGTGATGTGGATTATGTTCTGGGCTTCCGTCAGCCTCTGGGCAAAAAATCTTTCATAGTCCTCGACATCCGGAGCCTGGGAGAAGCCGTCTTCTCCCAGGGCTATATGCGAAAGAAGTTCATCTGCTTTCAGTTCCAGTTCATCCAGAAACCGTCCCTGGCTTGTGCAGACATAATAAGGGCATATACAGATGCCAAATTCCTTCTTTAAAGATTCAGGAAGATCACACACGCTGTCCGTTGTAATCATCAGAGAGTGCCTTTGTGCCTGTTCAAAGATCAGAACATCCTTTCCAATCTCTGATTGACCGGCTTCCTCGCACAGCCTTACCAGTTCCTTTGGCAGAACACTCAGGACAGCCGCTTCCAGAAGAGCGCCACTGACCGGTTTTGCCAGGTATCCGCTGAAGCCTTCTTTTCGGTAAAGAAGCTGATTATCGCTTCCTGCATTGGCAGTCAATGCGATCACAGGTACATCCTGGCACAATCCACCTGGCTGTGTACGCAGTGCATGAAGGCATTGGATCCCATCCATCTCTGGCATCAAGTGATCCATCAGGATCACATCATAATGTTGATCCTGTGTCAGTTTCAGACATTGGGCGGCGCTCAATGCCGTGTCGATTTGAATCTTTGTCGCCGAAAGCAGCTTCCGCACTACCATCAGATTCATATCGTTATCATCCACAACGAGTACATGCGCCTCCGATGCTTCAAAACTCTGCCTGTACTGCTCTCCATTGTGGCTTCTCACGCGGGAAGCCAGCGTAAATGTTCCTAGTTCTTTCTCATCTATAATGTCTTGCTCCAGCATGACAAGAAAGGTCGATCCCTTAGTATAGACGCTGTTGACGCTGATTTCCCCGCCCATCAGCTCTACCAGCTGATGAACAATGCTAAGCCCCAGACCGGTGCCTTCAATATGACGGTTCTTTTCCTCATTAACCCTTTTAAATGCGTTGAAAATATAAGGGATGTTTTCCTTCTTTACGCCCTGGCCCGTATCCTCTATGGAATACCAGACCCGTACTCTGTTCACCGTCAGACGTTCACAACGGATGGAAAGCGTAACAGATCCCTCGCTCGTATATTTTACAGCATTATTCAACAGATTAATTAAAATCTGCTTGATACGGACCTCGTCGCCGCAGAGCATGCTGGGAATAGAGGAATCCACATGGAGCCGGAACTCCAACCCCTTTTCCTTTGCTTTGATCCAGATCATATTGACGATTTCCGATAAAAGCGCACCTGTCTCATAGGAAACATTTATGATCTCCATTTTACCCGATTTGATCTTGGACAGATCCAAAATATCGTTAATGAGCGTGAGCAGCATTTTGCTGGCGCCCTGGATATTCCTCGCATTCTCTGCAACATCCTCTGGAATATCTCCCCGAAGGATGATCTCATTTAATCCGATGATCGTATTAATAGGCGTACGAATCTCATGGCTCATGCTGGAAAAAAAATGATTCTCCGCCTTGTTTAGCTCCTCTATCTCCTTTTTCTGCTGCCTCGAAAGCTCGTTTTCTTCCTCATAAAGCCTGTTTAGAAACATTAGCAATACGCTGGTCAATATACCTACCAAAATAACGGAAGTAGCAGAATCAAAGAATGAATGAACCCGCGTATTCCCTGCGACGAATTTCGGATAATAGAGGGCTATATAATAACATAAGAGTATCTCCGCCGTGCAGAGCAAGAAAAACACACCCTTTCGCCTGCCTTCAAGGGTAATACTAATATACACAAAGCAGAGCACAAACCACTCAGGCATTCCGCTATAAAACCCACCTGCTGTAAAAAAGCTTATTGGGAAAAGCAGAAGAAGAAGTACTGTTATGATCGTGGCTCCCGTATTAATGCATTCCTTTCGAATGCTGATCTTCGTGACCACTGCCATACAAAGAAGACTTGCTGCCAGGATCAACAGATTCATAAAGCTTCTTCCCATAGGCAGTATGATGATTAAAGCAATCATACTTATGCCTGTGACCACACGAAACATACGTTCTTTCAAACTAATCCTATGGTCGTAGATTGTTTCAAACCACTTTTTCAACACCGTGGTTCCTCCTGTTTCTCAACTATAATCCGGTAATCGTCTCACAGACCTCGTCATACATGCGCAGCAAAATGGGATGACCATGCCGGACATATTCTATATTTCCCTTCTTCCCGGCCTGTTCCAGCATTTTCGCCTGTTCTGCGAGTCTTTCAGCCCCAATGGTCAAGGATGTGCTTTTTAATGCATGAACCTTGACCGTATAATCCGTCCAGTTGGCAGACTCATACAGAAAAACGATCTCTGCTCTCTTATCCACAGCCTGCTCACAGAACATTCGAAGCATTTCCAGGTAAAACTCCTCTTCCCCGCAACAGTAGTCCAAACCCAGTTGTACGTTGATTCCAATCCGTCTAAGATTGGAAAAAGATACTGTGGAGCCGCTTACAGGAATCGTCTCCTCTGGAAGAGGATCCTCCCAAACGGTCTCCTCCTGCATAATCTGCTCTGGCATTTCAAAATGTTCCTCCTGAGGAATCAACTCCTCTGGTACCACCTCTTCCGAAATGCTATTTTCTATTAAAATCTCTTCTTCTCCATCACTTTCCCGCATGGAATCTTCTGAAACATCCGGTTTCTGAGGGCTTCCTTCTAAAATATCTTCTTCGGGAACGCTTGCATTCTGTGGACTTTCTTTTGAATTGTCCTCTTTCATAACACTCGTTTCTTGTGGACTCTCCTCTGAAATGCTCTCTTGTTGAATATCTGATTCCTGCAGGCTCTCTATTGAAATCCGCTCCTCCAGGCCATTCCTCTCCGGAATCATATCCTCCAGCATAGCATCTTTATACACATCTGTATCCGGATCCAAAGCAGCATTCTTTTTCTTCGCTCCCCTCTGCGGGAATCCGGAAGGAGATAAGGCGCCTTTAGGCAGATCCTCTGAAGCCGCGGACATGTGGCCATACTGGATACAGCGCATTGGCAACACTTTACGAAGTACTCTTTCAAGGACGGCACGATCAATAGGTTTCGGTATGAATTCCGTGAATCCCTCGTTCCGGAACATCTCTCTCGCTCCGCTAATGGTGTTTGCGGTCAAAGCGATCACCGGCAGTTCCTGATACATTCCGTTTTTCATCTCACGGATCTGTTTTAACGTCTCTACACCATCAAAACCCGGCATCATATGATCAAGGAAAACGATATCATAGGAAGTGGATGCACATCGTTCTACCGCTTCCCTTCCGCTTAAGCAGGTATCCACCTGGATCCCATAGCTGCCCAGGACTCCTTTAGCCACCACAAGATTCATCTCTTCGTCGTCCACAGCCAAGACGCGTACTCCTTCGCATAAAAACGGCTTACGGCCAGCCGCCTGTGCTTCTCCAAATCCATTTGCCTTTACTTCGCCATTCAGCAGATTCACTACGGAAAGAGCAAAGAATGGCTTATGTATTACTAAAAGTCTGCTGCCATACTCCGGCATAAACTCTCGCTCCGCAATGACCACCACTTGAAGCTTTTCAGTCAGTTCTTCATAATAATGGCGATTTTCTTCATACTCTGCCTGGGCGATAAACACATGGGTCAGCGCATGGCTGCTTTGCAACTTGAGCAGTCCTTCAAAATTATGAGCCTGATATCCCTCTATGCTAAGCCCTTCTACCATATGTAAGATCATCTTGTCATAATAACTTCTGACCTCATCGCTGCTGTATTTCTCGGGACGGAAATAGCAGGCAATGCACAACCGTTCCGGATCGGAAATCATCATGGAAGGCATATCATTCTCCACTCCCTGAGGAATGGTGATATGGGCCTGCAGGCCCTGCTGCTCTTTACTGTCAAAATGAATAAACCCGCCCATAGCATGCAGCAGCCCTCGGGCAATAGGAAGGCCCAATCCCAACCCTCCTGCAAAACGGCTGCTCCCGGTATCCGCCTGATAAAAATCGTCGCACATCTGTTTCATCTGAGAATCCGTCATACCGATCCCTGTATCATAAATATCTATGAGCAGATTGATTCCGTAGGTTTCCTGCCGGAATCCTATACAAATATTGATTCCTCCTTCTTCCGTAAATTTGATGGAATTCTCCAGGAGGATTTTAAGGACATGGGAAATCTTTTCCGCATCTCCGATTAAAACCGCAGGCGTCTTCGGATCCAGGTCAAACACCATCTCCAATTGATGTTTGCTGCTCTGCATGGCCGTCATCGTAATAATATCATTGAGTACCGATGTGATCATATAGGATTCTTTTGCCGGGGTTAATGTACCCTCCATAATCTCCGTATAGTCAAGCATATTATTGATCTGGTTGGACAGGCGCTTACCCGCCATCTTGATCGACCGCATATCCTTCCGAATTTCCGGAGATATGTCCTTTTCCAATATGACCTCGCTGATCCCGAGTACCATATTAATCGGCGTACGAAGTTCATGAGACACATTGGACAGAAATTCCGCATTTTGCTGTCCCGCCTTCTCCAACTGCGCGAGAGTGCTCTCATGCTTGATCCGCGTCTCCTGCCTCCTCTTGATCCGGTATCTTGCGATCGCCATCGAACCTGCCACTACGGTGGACCCAAATCCCAGACGTATGATATCCTGCGTGCTCATATCATGATTGATCGTATGTAGGACAAAGCTATGATACAGCAGAATCAGCACATACAGAGAGACTGTCATATATAACAGTCTCTTTTTATCAAACATGGAAAAAATAAGCAGCATCATACATGCTATAGCAGGTATATCAAAAAGGGTGATCTCGTGTACGCCGAAGAAAAAGAAGCCAACCATCAGCAATCCGGAGCACAGGTTTTCATAAAATATATCCGAACCAGCCCTTCCGATATGAAGGCACCACACGAGGGTATTACCAATCAAAATGACCGGGATCATCCACAGTTCCCATGACATAGACATGATAATCAGGATCAGCATTACTCCAAACGTGGTAACAATACTGGCCAGAAGAAGATGTATACTGGTCTGTCCTTTTGCTCTCATTTCTTTTCAAGCCCCAATGCAACCCGCTTCAACAGTTCATCCGGGAAAAACGGTTTCTTCAGATAATTAACGGCTCCCAGGCTAATTGCAGTCCGTACATCATCCTCATATCCGGAGGCTGTCAGAAAAATAACGGGAGTTTCTACAGAAGAATCCTTCATACGCCGAAAAGTTTCGATGCCGTCCATGATCGGCATTGCTATATCGAGGAGGATCAGATCGATCTTTTCACTCTTGATTTTATCAAGCGCTTCTCTCCCTGATTCTGCAAGAAGTACATTATAATGTTTCTCTAGGATCATCCTCGTTCTTTTCAAATTCATTTCATCATCATCTACTACTAAAATACGTTTACGCATACAACAGCCTCCTTATTTATTTTTGGATTCTCCCAATTCCCCATAATGTTTATTCTAAAACGGAATCGCAATAAAATCAAGTCTAAGTATATATCATAATTACATAATCTTATATTCTTTTTATCATATTTTTTTACATTTTTAACCTTATATATGTAATAACGATTGTATAATTCCCTGATAATGTTCTGTAGATACGCGCAACGAATTCAATAGCCCTCTGATATAAAATATGCTTTCTAAAAATCCTTTCATGCTTCAGCAGGCATAAATTCATGGTTGAAAAATGGCTACACAGACATTTTCCAACCAATAACCCTCTCCTGATCAAGAAAATATCCCAACATGGCTCTCTTACTGGATTATTCCTTATCAAAAGAGGGTAGTAAATTAGTTATACAACTTTTATTATACAGATCTGGGTCGCTTTCAGTACGCCGTTTGAAGAGCTTCCCCATATATTCACCAGCTGGCCAGACGCCAAATCTGCTGCCGTTGCTGCCGACATTTCGGTTCTGGAGCCTCCATCATAGATTATTTTTATCATAAAGAGACTGGTGACATCATATGTAACAGAAATCTTGTTAAACTCGGAGTCATCTCCTCCTTCTCCAGGCAGTACCATAATATCCCCGCCGTTGTCTGACTTATCTATCACAGCCTCTATCACTGTAAACTGCCCGTCTCCAAGTTCCTTAATATTTCCTTCCAGGACGGGAGCGCTGTCAACCCATTCCGTTGATGTGTTTTGTGTGATAGGCTGTGTGCTGTCCGGATTTTTCCCGCTGTTCTCATTATCTTGAGAGCCCGTCGATGTTTCAGGACTTTCCAATCCGTTTTCGATACCCTCTCCTTCTTGATCCACCGCCGGTTCCGGAACCGAATCCTGATCCTCCTTTGGAATCGGCTCGCTCCAAATATCCTGTCTCTCTTCGGCATTCGGCGTCTTCCCTACCTCACCGCAGGCACATACCCCGAGACCTAAAATGCACAGCATTCCGGTCAACATAATCATCTTTCCTGCTTTGTTTTTCATGTCGTTCTCCTCCTGTATAAAATCTCAATCAGCTGTTTATTCAAAGCTACTGCTGATTTTTCTCGATTTTACCAGAATTATTTCTAAAGAACCTCTAAAAATCATTTCAAGCCGCAAAGATGTCCAAATTATCCTTATCTCGTAGGCATGTGAAAACCTTCCAGAGCCCGGTTCAAAAAATCATGAAAGGGCTTCATGATCTGGTACAGCCTTACTGCCTCTGCTAGAAACAGTTTATCGTCAGCGACTATGTCATCCCGGAGCGGATATTCCAGATACCAGCTTTTAAACTTCAGATATTCCGCCTGTGGATGTTCCCTATCATAGCCGGCAGGCACATTTTTCAGAGCCGTTCCCTGAACGGTAAACGCCTTCTGAAAATCCGGCGCATGAAGGATCTTCTCCCATTCTTCGCCATTTTCCACAATGTGTTCCCGAATCATAGAAGTGGCATCTTTAAACATATCTGCAAAAAGCCCTCCGCCAAGAAAGGATTGTCCGCCCGGTTTGATCATTAAATAATAACCAACCGGCACAGGAAGTTTCCCCTCCGGGCCGATATGCGCCCTGAATGCTGGATGATAGGGAGATTTGTCATGGCTGAACCGGGTATCCCTCACCAACTTAAAGGTTAAGTCTTTTGCTTCCCTGGGTAGAATATTGCTATCAAATTTTCCAATCCGTAGAATCAGTTCCTGTACCAATGCCTCAAATTGAGCGTTTGCCTCTTTATATTCTTCCTTATGGGCATGATACCATTCCCGGTTATTATTCTCACTTAATTTATTCAGGTAGTTCAAAATTAACTGCGTATTCATATAAATCCTTTCATGCCGCATCCTATACGGCAGCACGATGAAAAATTACCTTGCAATGATGGCGCCAAAAAATTTTATACTTTTTCCTTTCTAGTTGTTCCCGACAACGGAAAAAGAAGGCCCATTTAAAAATTCTTCTATAAACCGTTTCAGGTTTTCCGGAGGCTGAAACGTCTTACAAAAAGAAAACTCCTGGGACAGATCATCAATCTCCTCCATGGCCTTTTTCACATCCAACGTCACCTGGGCAGGAGCCGCCGTTTGGAAGTAGAGCTGGGTGGGATGTATCCGATGGCTCTGAATGGCATAATTCACTCTGTCCGTGCAACGGCATTTCCCCTTTCCATATTCGCCACAGTATTCCGTCAGGAAATCCGCCATCTTTTTGCGTACTCTCGACAGACGCTGGCGGTAGGCCTCCGGAGTGATTCCCAGGATATCACCGGCAATCCTGCTGTCCACCTGAAACATGGTCCCCAGGATGAATATGCACCTACTCTCGGTATCCAGGCACTGAAGCATCACATTGGTGCAGGATAGTTTCAGTTCTTCTGCAAGAATCGCCTTCTCCACATTTTGAGTCATATCCGGCACATCTTCGGTCTTGGCATTTTGGATATCATCCCCATAGAATTCAAAGCTTAAGGGGAACTGGGCAAACATATGCTTTTTGTAATCCTTCAGATGGTTCACTGCAATGCGGAATACCCAAGTGGAAAAGGAGCTTTCCCCTCGAAAGGATGATAGATGTGTCATGACCTTTAGAAGAATATCCTGGGACGCATCCTCTGCGTCCGGGAAGGTCCCCAACATACGAAGGGACAGATTAAATACCAGATCCTGTACACTGAGCATCACGGTCTCCAGCGACGGCTTATCCCCTGCTGTGGCTTTTTTGATCAGATCCAGTAACTCTTCATTTGTAGATGGATTCATCGTTCCTCTTTTCTGAAGTGCAATGTTATTTGATACGAAGAACCTTCGGGGAACACACTGTTCCCGGCAATAGACTCAGCGGCACTCCCTGGCCGAATCTTCTCCGTATATTTAATTAGACAATACTATTTCCTCTGTGTGACAGAAAAAATTATATTTTAAAATCCCCATTTACGGGCTATCTCCCATAACAAACTGTATGAATGTCGCCACCCCCAATGAGCCGTCTATAATCCTTTATATTTGGCAGTAAAAGGGCATTGGTTTGTGTAATACAGCACAAACAACATCAAAAACGGGTACAAAAAACAGGAAGCCTTTTGGGGATTTCCTGTCTTGATGTACCGTTTTCGTATGTACGGCTATTCTTCATTTTTTACTGTCTGCCATTCTAAAAACCAGAATTGATAGCGCTGTTAGATCAATTCCAGAGCCCTTTTATACAATGGGTCTAACTCGCAACCGCAACTCCCGCATTCTTCATCTGCTTGTTTGATTGCTGATACTAAGGCGTCTTTATCCGATTTTCCGTCCAGCCACTGTTGTGCCGGGACAGATATTAAATCCCAGCCAGACGCAGCAAACTTCTCCATAATAGTTTTTAACTCTTCCATGATAATACTCCTTTCAAATTGATTACATGGGTTTTAGATTTTTATTGAGTCTATCCACCATCCAAGCAATTCGCTTTTCCCGTCCAGCGTCTGTCTTTGCATCAAGATATGCTCGTGTATAAGTTTTTTTTACGGATGGGGACATGGATTGAAAATTTGTATAGGCAGGTTCGTACCCTTCCAATAGTGCAGATAGGCAGGCAATCTGTTCCTCTGTAATGATTGCCAGAGGGTTTGGAGCATCCCACTGGCCGTTCTTTTTGGCCTCATCTATTTTCTTCCTGCCAAACTCAGTCATAAGCCCTTGTTCGTCAAGGCTTTTCACCAATGCCTTATTCTTTTCTGACCATTTGCTATTCTCTCTGCGCAGAGAGAAATACTTCTTATAAGTCTTATCATCAATCTTTTCCATCTGTCCATCAATCCAGCCAAAGCAGAGAGCTTCTTCCAAGGCTTCTCCCGCCTTTATAGTTTTTGACCCACCGGCCTTGCCGAACAAAAGCCAAATACCATCATTTGACAGACAATGCGTACAGAGCCATTCACGAAATTCTTCTCTGTTAGAAAATTTAACCAGTTCGCTTATAATATTCCCTCCTTATGGTTTGTCTTACCCATCGAAAGCGGGCAAATGCTGATTGTGATTTGATGATTTTTAAGGGAAACATTAGCTATTATATTTTGTTATTAAAATCTCCGCTAACCCTTGAAAACACTAAGTTTATCGTAGGTGAGCTTTCCCTTACAGTTTCCCTCATGTTATATCTTCCCACAAGGCATTATGAATCCTGATAAGGGAAAAAATGAGGGAAACAAAATCACATAAAACATTATAACACATAATATACGGGAATTGGTAAACTAATTGAAATGCTTTCAAAAAATCAATGAAAAGAGAACAGATAAAATGAATATGATTTATGCAACATACAATATCTACCATAACAGCATTGACATATACACCTATGCGGGTTACTTTTTACGAATAGACTGCAACAAGGCAGAAGAAGGGTTAAAAACCACTCCCTGCTCTGAATGTGCTTTAAATGTTCTGGCAATAGATGAACCACTTGAATATGCAAGATTGTACCTTGAAGGAAACATACAGATGTAGGTGGATGCGGAAGACAGTCTTGAACTGTGGTAATTTTAATTCCCCCGAATTCGGGGGAATTAAATCACTTCACCGTTTCATCTTCGGAAAAAATAAATGCGCCAATGTCCCAATACCAAAATGAATCTGCTCCATTTTCTAACAAATAATTTTCACACAATGTTTTGATATCCCGCAGGTTCATTCCGACTTTCATCATGCCGGCAATATATTTCATGGTCGCCCTGTTTAAATCCTGCATTGCGGAATATAAACCAAGAGTTTCCTCCGCCAGGCTAGATCCATTGGATAAACGCTGTTTTGTCTTCACTGTTATACCCTGCCTTTCTGTAAAAGTCTAATGTACTTTCTTTCTTAGAGCCTGTGAGCAGCATCATTTTATAGTAGTTTTCTTTTAGTGCAATCTCTTTTGCAAAATTCAAGCATTGCGTTGCCAGTCCTCTTTTTCTGAACTGTTCATCTGTTATCACATTTTCAATAAAAGCATATGGCTGTTGGTCGTGTGTCAGGTTGGGAATGATGACGCAGACACAGGAAGATACAATTTCCCCATTTTCTTCAGCAACAATCACATGATGGTTTTTATCCTGAAAAACAGCATCCCAAATCTGCAAAAGCGCATTCGTTTTTTCCGGCATGGGGTTATCATGTAGCTGCATATACAACCTCAATAACCCATCTAAATCGTTTTTCACTATTTCTCTAATCATTTATGTCATCCTTTCCTATTGTTCATTCCATTCATCATAAAATTCTTTCAGAAACTCACGCATATATCCATCCCATTTCTGGGCAATGGATTTTGCACAATCTGTATTCATCATATCTTTAATCAAAAGAAGTTTTTCATAGAAATGATTTATTGTTGTGCCTTTATTATTCCGATACTCAGTTTCGTCCATATTTATATTGGGTTGGCAGTCTGGAATGTAAATCGCCCCATTATAATTTCCGCCATAAGCAAATGCTCTCGCAATTCCTATCGCCCCCATTGCATCCAATTGATCTGCATCCTGTACAATTTTCCCTTCTATTGACTTCGGAGAAGTTGTTTCTGTGCCTTTGAATGAAATCTCCCTGATAATATCAATTACATTAGCTGCCGTATTCTCCGTAAGATGGCAATCTGACATAATACGTCGTGCATTTTCATAATCCGCTGTTTCAAATATCTTGCCGTCATCTACATCGTGCAGCAATGCAGCAACCATCACTATGTATTCGTTGCAATTTTCTCCGCATTATTTAAAACTCTTACGCTATGCCAATAATCATGTCCTGAACAATCATTTGCGAACAATTCCTTTATTTTTTGTTTAAGCATATATCGAGTCTGTTCATATACATACCTTAAATTATCCATTTTTTCAAATAAGCGGCTACGCCATCCTCCTCGTTTGAAAGTGTGATATCATCGGCAATGTCTTTGACCTCTTGTACTGCATTTCCCATTGCCACGCCGATACCGCATATCTTTAACATACCTATATCTGCATAATCATCTCCAAAAGCAACAATTTCCGCTACATCTGCATGGTACGCTTCACATATTGCCAATATTGCTTTTTCCTTTGTAATTCCGCTTTTTGTAAACTTATACCAATCGCCATCCGAAAAATGCTGGCTGTCAAGTCCTGAAAAATGTTCACATAATCTTTGCGCCAAGCCGGGCTGGTGTATCTCAACACATATCTTCAAAGCTTCGTGGTTAAAATCTGTAAAGTCCGTATATATGCTGTCTCCCCAACTTTGGTCCTGCTCTTTTGGATTCGTTTTATAATTCCAATAATGTGCGTCTAATGTATCAACCGTAATTTCGCAATCCATACCGCATATTTTTCTTGCGGATTCAATAAAGCCCTTTGTCTCTGTTACTGAAAAAGAAGAAGAAATGATAACTTTTCCGTTTACCCGTACCAAAGCCCCACCGCTGGAAATAAGAATATCCGGCTTCAATTCTCTTAAAAAGCTCAAACAATTTTGTTCGCCCCTTGATGTTGAAATACCGATTATATACCCGCATTCTTTACATTTGGATAATGTTTCCAGTGTATATTCAGACAAAGTTTTATCATTTCTTAACAAAGTGCCATCTAAATCAAAAAGTAATATTTGAAGTTTTTCCATGATATATTCCTCCAAAAGCCAAGCTCTTTTAAATATGTGCCATGAATCCATGATAGTGTGACTTTTGCTCTACGCTCTGCTTCGGTCGGAGCTAAACAAGCGCCACCAGCGCTTAGCCCCCTGCAAGGGCGAAATCCCCATTGCATAAACGCAGTTTGTGCAATGGGTGTATTTCGCTCTCAAACGCCGAGGGCTTTAAGAGAAAGGAATCTCTCCTATAGACACTCGGATTATGCCTGCAAATACTGCCACCATGATAACAAAAAGTGATGGCACTTATGATAGTAAAAATGCAATCATGCCATCAAAAAATGCTGCCATACATGATAGTAAAAAGTACTGTCTGAAATTTATCCAACAGGTCACTGGCAGCTTTGGGGTTTTTCAGCTTTTCAGCGATATACGTTATCTTTTCGTCAAGAATTCTACCTGATTATACATCAAAATGCAATGAAAAAAGCCGAAAACCCGCTAAAATCAAGGCTTTCGGCTGTGTTCCCAGCGTTCCCGAGGTGACTCGAACACCCGACCTACCGCTTAGGAGGCGGTCGCTCTATCCATCTGAGCTACGGAAACGTACTGCCAATATTCAGGGATTATTACTATCTATAGAGATAATCCCATATTAGATACTCCATTATAATACCTTATTTTGTATAGATTGTCCATACCTTTTGTAATATCAATTATAATATTTTTATATACGATATAACGTTTATATAGATTTATTCCAAAAAGCTCATTTCTCAATCTAAAAAGGATAATTCACCTTCCCCTGCAACCAGATAACCCCTTTCATCCTTCTTCCCACCATGGGTTCCCCGTACAGATCCTTCGAATTAATACACACATCAAAGTTTAATTCATTACAATCCACGGTTATCAGCCATACATCTTCTCCCGTAAGCTTGTTTTGCACCATATGGCAGTCCGTAATTTCCCCTAAAATGGAATACTGATCGCATTCCACACCATATGGCATGAAGTAGGTATCCACAAGGCTAAATACGTCTTCCTTCTGAATTCTCTGAGAAATTGCGGTATAGGTATCCATATCCTCCAATGTCAAGCTTTCAATGGCTTCTTCGTCCCCTTTCCTCGCTGCCTCAATCAGCTGATTTCTGTTGATGGAAGACTGTCTGCTCTTCTTTTTCTGTTTTTCACTCTTTCTAATTGGCATCATCACAGAAGCCTGACAGGACAAAGCTGACAGAGTCAGGCTGGTTCCCCGAATGGGGAACCGGTCTGAATTCCTATACTTAATATAGGTAATCATATTCTGAAGGTAGAAAATCAGCGTAACGCCTACTTTCACATCATCACATACACCGGCATAAGACTCATTGGCCGCATGCCGTTCTATGCTCACATCTTCCATGGAACTAACGCATGTTCCCTTTAGGTATGGATAATAATAATAGAAAATAAAATTATCCTTATCATCAAATTCCCCACATACGGAAATCCCCATGTTCTCTGCGAAATCCTTGCAAAATTCTGCTATCACCACATCTTCATCACCATTGTTCGCATAATTTCTACTATCTGAATGGACTACCGTTTCTTTAATCAACTCTTGTATCTTTCCGGTAGTCGTGTATTCGCTGAATCCAACTGCTCTCAAATATTTATGCAAGAATCTCACCTCTTTCTCCCTGTCGGGAAAGCAGGTCTCTATCTGATTTCTGTCATTCCTCCCATATAGGGTCTGAGTACCTCAGGGATTCTTACAGATCCATCTGCCTGCAAATTATTTTCCAAAAATGCAATCAACATTCTCGGAGGTGCAACAACCGTATTATTTAATGTATGCGCAAAGTATTTTCCGTTTTCTCCATTGACACGTATTTTTAATCTTCTCGCCTGAGCATCGCCTAAATTAGAACAGCTTCCCACCTCAAAATATTTTCTCTGTCTGGGCGACCATGCTTCCACATCGATAGACTTCACCTTCAAATCCGCCAGATCTCCAGAGCAGCACTCCAAAGTGCGAACTGGAATATCCATAGAACGGAACAAATCCACCGTATTCTGCCAGAGTTTATCGAACCACTTAGGCGAATCTTCGGGTTTACATACCACAATCATTTCCTGTTTTTCAAACTGATGAATCCGGTAAACGCCCCTTTCCTCCAAGCCATGCGCACCCTTTTCTTTACGGAAGCAGGGAGAATAGCTGGTCAATGTTTTGGGCAGCTCCTCTTCCGGAATGATGGTATCAATAAACTTCCCAATCATGGAATGTTCACTGGTTCCGATCAGGTATAGATCCTCTCCTTCAATTTTGTACATCATCGCATCCATTTCGGCAAAGCTCATTACACCGGTTACCACATTGCTCCGAATCATGAAAGGAGGTACGCAATAGGTAAATCCTCTGTTTATCATGAAATCTCTAGCATAGGAAATCACTGCTGAATGTAGGCGGGCAATATCTCCCATCAAATAATAAAATCCGTTTCCGGCAACCTTTCTGGCACTGTCAAGGTCGAGCCCATTGAAACTTTCCATAATCTGAGCATGATAAGGAATTTCAAAATCAGGTACTACCGGTTCTCCATATCTTGTGATCTCCACATTTTCACTGTCATCCCTTCCGATCGGAACAGAAGGGTCTATAATGTTGGGAATTACCATCATATTTTTTAAAATCTTTTCCTGGAGCTGTGTTTCTTTCTCTTCCAGCTCAGCCAAGCGCTTTGCTCCTGCGGCCACCTCCGCCTTCTTTTGCTCAGCTTCTTCTTTCTTACCCTGTTTCATCAGTGCGCCGATCTCTTTGGATATTTTATTCCTGTTGGCTCGAAGATCATCCGCTTCCTGCTGGGTTTTTCTGCTCTCCCTATCTAGTTCAATCACTTCATCCACAAGAGGCAGTTTTCCGTCCTGGAATTTCTTTTTGATATTTTCCTTTACTACTTCAGGATTCTCCCTTAAAAATTTGATATCGATCATTTCAAGACTCCTTTCTTTTTAAAGGCCCAAGGCCTGATCCAATGCTTTCTTTTCTTCCGCTCCTAAAGTCAGGTTGCACTCCCCTTTTTGGATCTCTTTTGTATATGTATAGCAACCTTCGGTGCTATGTACCGAATTTAAAATAAAACCATTATTTTTTGCATCCAAAAGCACGATACAAAAACTCAATTGTCCTC
The DNA here is from genome assembly GCA_947650005.1 of uncultured Lachnospiraceae bacterium. GTDB lineage: Bacteria > Bacillota > Clostridia > Lachnospirales > Lachnospiraceae > Eisenbergiella. The sequence goes on along the minus strand of CANSTU010000006.1, from coordinate 52,368 downwards.
CCATCTGTTGGAAAGCATCATATTTAACAATACCCACTTTTTGATAACAATACTCCATCCTCTTCTTTAATGCCTTAATTTCTATTCTATTCTGTTCTTCCTGTGTCTTGATAAAATCATTATCTTTGAATAACTCGACAATATCTTCTTCCATGCTGCCGGCATCTTTTCCTCTCATGAACCTTTCATACTTCTTTTGCAACTTTCCTATCTTAGAAAACTGCACGATAATGAGGATCAAGAAAAGGATTAGGAAAGCAATCATTCCTATTAAAACATACGCCAAATCCAGCCAACCAAGCCCGATGCTCTCCAGTAAATTGCTTGACATAACTCACTCCTTTTCATTCGTTTCTATGCTTTGGTCAGACATTCCATTAGCCTGTCCAAATCTTCGTGATTGTAAAATTCTATTTCTATTTTTCCGGATCCGTTCTCTTTTGATGAAATAGAAACCTTTGTTCCAAGAGATTCCTTTAATTTATTTTCAATACTTTTATAAATTGCCTCCAAGGATTTATTTTCTTTTTTCTTTGGTTTTTCCGGTTTATGGATATTTTTCACTAACTTTTCCACATCCCGTACACTCATCTTTTCATCAAACACTCTTTGAGCAATACTATACTGTTCTTCTGGATCCTCTATGACCAGTAGAGCTCTTGCGTGGCCCGTACTCAACATTTCATTAATCAGCATCTGTTGGACTTCATCACAAAGTTTTAATAGACGCATAGAATTAGTAACAGCAGTTCGGCTTTTGGATACCCTTTCTGCCACTTCATCCTGTTTTAAATTAAATTCTGTCAAAAGCCTTTTATATGCCTGCGCTTCCTCGATAGGATTGAGATCTTCCCTTTGAATATTTTCAATTAGAGAGATTTCCACCACTTCCTGATCCGTCAGGTTTTTTATAATTACAGGGACTTCCTTTAAGCCAGCCAATTTTGCTGCTCGCCATCTTCTTTCCCCTGCAATAATTTCGTAATGGGTATCTTTATTTTGTACCAGGATTGGCTGGAGTAAGCCAAATTGTTTGATGGATTCTGCCAGTTCCATCAACGCGTCTTCCCCAAAATTTTTTCTAGGCTGTTCTCTGTTTGGCTCCACCATCGTGATTTTCACCATGGTTTCCGGCTTGTTGTTTTCCTTTTGATCTTTCTTATCTTTAGATTCTCCCACTGTATTGGGAATCAGAGAATCCAGTCCTTTCCCCAATCCTCTTGCCGCCATTCCTTACGTGTCCTTTCTTCTAATCACTTCTTTTGCCAGGGCTATATAGCTTTCCGCTCCCGTAGACTTCGGATCATATAATGTAATAGGAAGTCCATAACTGGGCGCTTCTGCCAGCCTTATATTTCTGGGAATTACCGTTTTAAAAATTCTTTGATCCAGATTTTCTTTCACGTTCTCTACAACCTGCATGGAAAGATTGGTTCTGGAGTCATACATGGTAAATAAAATCCCCTCTATCTCTAGTTCAGGATTCAATCTTTCCCGAACCAAATTTACGGTATGGATTAATTGACTGAGACCTTCCAAAGCATAATATTCACATTGAATAGGGACAAGCACTGTATTGGCTGTGGTCATCGCGTTTACAGTCAACATGTTAAGGGAGGGAGGACAATCAATAATAATATAGTCATACTGATCCCTAATCCAATCCACTTCGTTTTTTAAAATAAATTCCTTTTTCTCCACTCCAATTAATTCTATTTCAGCAGCAGCCAAATTGACATTGGATGGAAGAACGGTAACGCCAGGTACTACTTCTTTAACCAGACAGTCCTGAATACTACATTCACCCAAAATCAATTCATAGATCGTATTTTCCAGACTATTCTTTTCCACATTAAACCCGCTTGTGGTATTTCCCTGGGGGTCCGTATCTATTACCAAAACCTTTTTATTCTGTGAAGCCAACGCGGCAGACAGATTAATTGCTGTTGTGGTTTTCCCCACACCACCTTTCTGATTAGCAATTGCTATAATTCTACCCATGCACCATTTCCTTTCTCTTCTGTCCCTGTAGTACTTAACCGATTATAACACTTTTCCTTTATTTATTCTATAACAAATTTAATTTGTTTCACGTGAAACATTTATATATCATCATCTTTTAAATCCTACGCCAATTCATTTTGACTAAAACAAATGAATCTGATATTATTATGAATATACTTCCGTAATCCAGATGAAATAAATGGATATTTGAACCCCCTATAAATTTAGGATTCATAAACAAACCCCTTATCACAAATAATAGAATTATTAGCAAAGTATCTTATGAGATAAAATATGGCGATTCAAACCGAATCTAAAGAAAAACAACAAGCTTAAAAATTTCTTTTAATAAGAACTCTAAAGTGAGCAAGGAGCTAAGTTTGATACTACATTTCAAACTCTCTATTGGTGGCAGTCTCGCAAGCGCTACTTACAATATGCATAGGACTAAGATTGAAAATTGACATTTTTAATCTTAAATCTTGTGATACTAGATATCAAAAGTTTCTGCTGATTAAAATGCCGCTTATGCGGCGGAATGAGAGAAAATATGAAAAAAGAAAGAATGGCCAACTTAGAATTATTACGAATTATATCTATGCTTATGATCGTAACGGCACATTTGCTGAATCACGGAAATATGATTATCTTTGCAAAGGAAGGTACTCTCTCCTACTATTTTGTATGGATTTTATTTGGAATTTCTTTTACAAGTATAAATATCTATTTACTAATCAGCAGCTATTTTTTAATTGACACCAAATTTACGACGTGGAGAATTGCCAAAATAGCAGGACAGGTCTTTTTTTATTCTTTTGGAATAACCATTCTTTTTTGGATATTTGGAGACGTGGACCATGAATTAAAAAATATGGTTTTTTCCATTCTCCCTATTTCTTCCGACTTTTATTGGTTTGTGTCTATGTACATTGGAATGTACGTTTTATCTCCCATTATGAATAAATTAATCCGTTCCTTGACAAAACGTCAATTAGAATGCACTATTTTAATCTGTTTTGTTTTAGTTTCTGTATGGCCAAACATTATTTACTTTTCCTCCGCCCTAAATACAGCTGGAGGTGTAAGTATTAGCTGGTTTCTCACTGTCTATCTCTTTGGTGCATATTTAAAACTTTATTACAAACCTGACGGTACCTTCAGAAGGAAAATCCTTTATGCTGTTTTAGCTACACTTCTCATTCCGTTGAGCCGGTTTCTGATTGAATTTATTTTGATAACACCATTGGGTAAAATAAGTATATTCGATGATCTCATGTGGGGATATAGTGTTTTTTATTCCTATAGTTCCATTATCGTTACAATTGCATCTGTGCTTTTATTTATCGCTTTTTTGAATCTAGATATAAAAAAAGAAAAGGCTGCACATTATATTCTTGTTATAGCCTCATCCTCATTTGGTGTCTATCTCATCCATGATCATCTTTATATTCGTGAAACACTCTGGACCCTTATAGATGGAGCTTCCTTATTAAACAAATGGTATCTTCCTCTTGCATGTATTGGGACTATTTTATCCATTTACTTTTTGTGCACGCTTATTGAATTTTTAAGGCAGATCCTTTTTACTCCTATTCAATCAAACAAGAGACTTCATTCAATTTTTTACCGTTTGGATGAAAAGTTAAAATTCTATTGGAACTCTTAAACGTTTCACGTGAAACATTTTAAAATAATTATGTAAGGCCCCTTGTAACATATGTCTCGATGCCGTATAATATCTATACTTCCAAAAAATCAAAGGAGGTTCCAACCAATGAAAAAGAAAATTGCATCAATTACCGCGTTAGCTGGATTGACCACATTAGTAATCCACGCCCTTAATAAAACCCATTATTCCATTAGCACCGTTAAAAATATTCTTTCCAATCCAAACAATAAACACTACGAATGGAGATTTGGAAAAATCAGATATATTAAAAAAGGTTATGGTTCCCCTATCCTTCTTCTCCATAATTTAACCGTGGGAAGCAGTAATTATGAATTTTTCCGAATAATAAATAAACTGTCAGAACACCATGAAGTGTATGCGATTGATCTTTTGGGATATGGTTTATCAGATCACCCCAATATCACATATACCAACTATTTGTACGTCCAATCAGTCCTGGATTTTATCAAAAATGTAATTGGCAGGAAAACCAGTATTATTGCCTCAGGAGATTCTGCTTCCATTGCTATAATGGCAGCTCATAACGACGGAATAATGATAGATAAAATAGGATTGATCAATCCGCAAAGCCTGGAAAAAATGAATCAAATTCCTAATAAAAAAACGAGACTGTTCAAATTTTTCATTGACATTCCCGTTTTTGGCACATACTTTTATAATTTACTGACTTCAAAAGAAAGCTTCCGTAAAATCTTTTCCAAAGATTATTATTTCGATCAGTCCATTATAAGAGAGTATCTCATTGAAGCATATAATGAATCAGCCCATATTCCGGATTATAATTCCAAGTATTCTTTTTCCAGCTATGCGGGCAGATTCATGAATGCAAATATCATTCACGCATTAAAACAAATTAATCATAGCATCTTTATCCTGTATGGAAAAGAAAAAGAGGATATCAATATTACTGTTGATACTTATATTGCCTATAACGCATCCATTGAAAAGTTTTCCATTGACAATACCAAACAGCTTCCTCATTTAGAGAATCCCAAAACAGTATTGGAACAACTTGAAATTCTTTTCTAATCTTCAAACCTGTGGAGTAATTCTTTTGCCTTGACTCAAATATAGTTATTTATCATAATGGCTCCTTTGCCGGAAGTCCTGCCTTTCTGGGATACTTTTTCGGCGTAGGAGCCTTTTTCCGTACAGGCAGAAGAGTTCTGGACATTTCGCTTCCCGGCAGAAGAAAGGATAGCCACTCCTCTTCTTCTCCTCCCAATAACTGAAAAGCATACCTTGCATTTTTCGCTTCTTCCTGTATCCTTTCGGATTTATAGGAAACAAATAATCCGCCAATTTTTACAAAAGGAAGACAATATTCTGACAATGTGGAAAGGTTCGAAACTGCCCTAGAGACACAAAAATCAAAATGATCTCTATATTCCGATTTTCTGGCAAAATCCTCCGCCCTTCCATGTACCGCATATATATCCTTCAGAGAAAGTTTTTCGATCACCTCATTTAAAAATTTGACCCGTTTATTCAAAGAATCGAGTAAAGTCACTCTTAGATTTGGAAAAACGATTTTAAGAGGGATTCCCGGAAATCCAGCCCCTGTTCCCACATCAATCAATGAAAAATCGGACAAAGAAAGATCCGGAAGCAATTTTACCAGACTTAAGCTATCCACAAAATGTTTTTCTAAAACCTCATGAAATTCCGTAATGGCAGTCAAATTCATCACTTGATTCCGCTCCAAAAGAATTTCATAATAATCAAGAAACTGGTCAAGTTGCCTGGAAGATAACGTACATCCCAGCAGACCCAGATTTCTTTCAAACTGCTCCAAATCATATCCCCTCATTGTATACTAACCCCCTATGCCTACTTTAGCGGATACCTGTATCAATCAAGATTATAAAAACAAAGAGTTCACTTTATTTCCTTATTCCTGCTATGATTTTCCAAATAAACCAAAAGTACCGAAACATCCGCAGGAGAAACACCGGAAATCCTAGAAGCTTGTCCCAATGAAACGGGTCTATATGCAATCAGCTTCTGTCTTGCTTCCAGTCGCAGGCTCGGTACCTGTTCATAATCCACCCAGGAAGGAATTTTCCGAGATTCCATTTTTCGAAACTGTTCGACCTGGCGCATCTGTCTGGAAATATATCCTTCGTATTTCAATTCAATTTCAACCTGTTCGATCACATCCGCGGGAAGGGGCTTTCTCTCCGGATCGATTTCAGAAAGTGTAAAATAATCCAATTCAGGCCGACACAACAACTCAGAGAGGCTAGCCGCTGTTTTCAAAGAAGAACTTCCATTTATTTTCAGAAAATTCTGTATATTCTCCGAAGCGCCAACCATCGTCCTCTTTAGCCGATCCATTTCTTCTTGGATCAATTTTCGTTTCTCTGTAGTCTTCTCGTAATCCTGATCACTCACCAAACCGGCCCGATACCCAATTTCCCTCAGGCGCAAATCAGCATTATCCTGCCTCAAAAGCAGCCTGTATTCTGCCCGGGAAGTCATCATTCGATAAGGCTCTCTGTTATCTTTGGTCACAAGATCATCGATCAGAACACCAATATATGCTTGGGAACGGTCCAATATAATCTGTTCCTTCTTCTGAATAGAAAGAGATGCATTCAATCCCGCGATCAATCCCTGTGCCGCTGCCTCCTCATAACCGCTGCTCCCATTCAACTGACCTGCACTGTACAACCCTGAAATTTCCCTGAACTCCAAGGTAGGATAGAGCTGCCTGGCATCAATACAATCATACTCAATAGCATAGGCATTCCGCACAATCTTACAATGTTCCATTCCTGGAACGGTCCGATACATGGCAAGCTGGACATCCTCCGGTAAGGAAGACGACATACCGCCCACATACATTTCCGTCGTATGGATCCCCTCCGGCTCCAGGAATACCTGATGCCTTTCTTTGTCAGCAAACTTTACCACCTTATCCTCTATGGAAGGGCAATATCTAGGCCCCATACCTTCAATGATTCCAGCATATATGGGAGAACGATCCAGATTGGCCCGAATGATCTCATGGGTTTTCTCATTGGTATAGGTCAGCCAGCAGGAAACTTGTTCCTTTTGAATTTCCTCCGGATTCGTTGAGAAAGAAAACGGGACAATCCTATCGTCCCCTCTCTGCTCTTCCATTTTGGAAAAATCAATGCTCCTTCCATCCATTCTGGCCGGAGTTCCCGTTTTAAACCGCTTCATGCGAATGCCGTTTTCCTTCAACGAGTCCGTCAAATGAGTAGCAGCCTGCAGTCCATTGGGCCCGGTCTGGGTAATAGCATCCCCACAGAGACAGCGCGCGTTGAGATAGGTACCTGTACACAAAATAACTGCTTTACATTCATATACGGCCCCGGTAAAAATACGGACACCGGTAATTCTTTTTCCCTTTTCTCCCTCTTCCGTCAGAAGGCGGCATACTTCCGCCTGTTTAATCGTTAGATGCTCCTGACATTCCAGCGTCCTCCTCATCTGCCAGGTATATTCTGCCTTATCCGCTTGCGCCCTAAGGGAATGAACCGCAGGTCCCTTTGATCTGTTCAACATCTTAGACTGGATGAACGTCTTATCTATGTTCTTCCCCATTTCCCCTCCAAGAGCATCAACCTCACGAACCAAGTGACCTTTGGAAGAGCCTCCGATATTTGGATTACAGGGCATCAAAGCAATGCTATCCACGCTTACTGTAAAAATGACGGTCTCCAATCCAAGCCTGGCACAGGACAACGCCGCCTCGCATCCCGCATGTCCAGCCCCTATTACACACACATCTACTCTTTCCCTAATTTCTGCCATTTCAATCCTTTCATGCCAAGTCCTGTGCGACAATGCGAAAAAAATCATAGTAGAAAATGCCTACACAGAGATTTTTTACTCTACTCCCTATTCCTGTACTGACAGATTACATACATGACAACCGCCAAGCTCTATATTCGTATGCAGCGAATATCCATACACGCCTAGACAGTTATCTCTCCTTCCACGCAAGGATACGATCCAACTTTTCCTTTATTTCGGCTTCTTTTCCTTCTTCTGTGGGAATATAATATCTTTTTCCCTGAAGAGAATCCGGAAGGCATCGCATGGCGACCACCTTCTCCTCCGTATTGTGGGCATAAATATACCCTTCCCCATAATGTAGTTCTTCCATAAGTCTGGTCGGCGCATTCCTGATCTGCAAAGGGACAGGTTCTGCCAGCATCCTTTCCGCATCCACCTTACAGTCCTCATAGGCTTTATATAATGCGTTGGACTTAGGAGCCATGGACAGATAGACCACCGCATGGGTCAAATTCACATTACATTCAGGCATTCCGTTAAAATGACAGGCCTGATAAGCCGCCACAGCGACACATAACGCGTTACTGTCAGCCACCCCAACATCCTCACTGGCAAAACGGATCAGCCTTCTCGCCACATAAAGGGGATCTTCCCCTGCCTCCAACATACGGGCAAGCCAATATACGGCAGCGTCCGGATCCGTATTTCGCATGGATTTATGGAGGGCCGATATCAGATTATAATGTTCCTCTCCCTTCTTATCATACAAAAGGGACTTCCTACTGGTACACTGCCCCAAAATTTCCTTTGTTATAACCGTCGTTCCGTCAGACTTCAGTTCCCCGTTCAGTACGGTCATTTCCAAAGTATTTAACGCTGTTCTGGCATCCCCGTTAGAAAATACGGCAATCTCCTCCACCATCCAGTCTTCCATAATAATCTTTTGATTGCCAAAACCGGAAGGCTTTATGAGGGCATGATGAATCAGTTCCTTCACATCTTCGATAGAAAGGGCCTGCAGAACAAAGACTTTACACCTGGAAAGAAGAGCTGCATTGATCTCAAAAGAGGGATTTTCCGTGGTGGCTCCTATGAGAATGATACTTCCCTTTTCCACAAAAGGAAGAAAAGCATCCTGCTGCGCCTTGTTAAACCGATGAATCTCATCCACAAAAACAATGGTCTTCCGCCCTTCCAGCCTGGCAACTTCCGCTTGATTCATGACTTCCTTGATCTCCCTGATACCACTGGTCACAGCGCTGAAATCGATGAACTCCGCTTTTGTCCGATTGGCAATAATCCGCGCCAGGGTCGTCTTTCCCACTCCAGGCGGCCCCCAGAAAATCATGGAAGTTACCATATCCTGATCTATGAGCCGGCGTAATACCTTTCCATCACCGATCAGATGCTTTTGACCCACAAATTCTTCTAAACCAGACGGGCGAAGCCTGCTGGCCAAAGGATCATAGGTGATTCTATTGTCGTCAAATAAAGACATTTGTTCCATTTTCATGGTATTTTCTACTTTCCCATACAGAATTTACTGAATATTTCATCGATAAGATCCTCTCCCACCTCTTCCCCTAGAATACTTCCCAGAGCTGCATAGGCGTTCATCAGATCAATGGAATAAAAATCCTCCGGAAGCTCTTGTTCTAAGCTTCGCTTTACCAAGTAAAGGCTATCTCGGGCCTCAACCAATGCCTGTTTATGCCTAATATTTGTAATGACCGTTTCCTCATTGATTTCAATTTGCCCGGAATAGAACAAATCGCGTACCCGCGCACTCAGTTCTTCCATCCCTCTTTCCTCTTTCATGGAGGTATGGATTACCGGGAAAGAAGAAGGGATCCGCTTCCGCAGCATTTCTTCCGTTACCACGCTTTCCAGATCCGACTTATTTAATAAGACAATCCCCTTTTTTTCACCGAAAAGGGAAAAAACACGTTCATCATCCTCATCCAGAGGGACGGAGGAATCTGCCACATAAAGGATCAGATCCGCCTGGTCCGCCATCTGTACGGCCCGATCTACCCCTATTTTCTCCACCACATCCTGGGTGAAACGAATTCCCGCTGTATCGATCACATGAAGGCTGATTCCATCCAACCGAATATATTCTTCCAGAATATCCCGGGTGGTACCTGGAATCTCCGTAACGATCGCTTTCTCCTCTCCCACTAAAAGATTGAGCAGGGAAGATTTCCCCACGTTTGGTTTCCCAAGGATCACCGTACGGATCCCCTCCTTTAAGAGGATTCCATTGTCCGCCGTGGCAATGAGTCCGTCACATTTCTTCGTCCAGTCTTCCACCTTAAGAACAAGTCCCTCAGGATATCCGTCCGTACTGATATGTTCTGGATCATCCAAAGCCGATTCAATAAACGCGATTTCATGAAGGATCTCTTCCCGTATACGGCGAATGGGATTGGAAACAGAACCTTTCAACTGGTTCATGGAAGCCTTCAGGGCATATTCATTCCGCGATTGGATCAAATCCATTACAGCTTCCGCTTCTGTGAGATCAATCCTTCCGTTCAGAAAAGCTCTCTTGGTAAATTCACCTGGTTCTGCAGGCCTGGCCCCAGATTTCAGTACCGTTTCTAAAATCTTCATGGTAATCAAGATTCCGCCATGGCAGTTGATTTCCACCGTATCCTCCCTCGTATAACTGTTAGGAGCTTTCATTACGGAAATCATCACTTCATCCAGCGTTTTCTCTCCATCCACCACATACCCATAATGAATGGTATGGCTGCCATAATCATACAGATTATGGCAGCCATTCTTAGACCTGAAAACTCTGTTTCCTACTGCAATCGCATCATCCCCGCTAATGCGGATCATTCCAATCCCTGAATCAGACAATCCCGTCGCAATCGCGGCTATTGTTTCAGTCTGTTTCATCAATCCAATCCTCCAAACATCATAAACCGGAGATTCCTGTTTGCTAATCAGCAAATATGATATCGTATCTGCTATTATTGATTCCCTTTTACTTCTTCAATGTAACTACCACATGGCGATAAGGTTCATCTCCTTCACTATGGGTCGTCACATACTTATCATTCTGAAGGGCCGAATGAATAATCCTTCTTTCATAGGGATTCATAGGCTCCAAAGAAACGCTGCGTTTGGTCCTCTTCACCTTATAGGCAATATTCTTTGCCAGATTTTCCAGCGTTTCTTTTCTTCTCTTTCTATAGTTCTCCGTATCCACCTTGACGCGGACATATTCTTCCGCTTCCTTATTCACCACCAGTGAAACCAGATACTGCAGAGAATCCAGGGTCTGCCCCCGCTTACCGATCAGCACGCCCATATCATCCCCACTCAGGTCGATATCCAGAAAACCTTCCGTTTCATCGAATTTTACATCCGTTACCACCGTCATCTTCATGGCAGCAAACACATCTTCCAGAAATTCCTTAGCCGTATCTTCCACACTGCCCTTGACCTTGGCCTTGATTCTGGCCGGCTTCGCATTGAATCCTAAAAATCCTGTGGAACCCTCATCGATCACTTCGTATTCTAACTTATTGCTGGGTACAAGAAATTTCTGACATGCCGCTGTGATGGCATCATCCACTGTTTTGGCAGAAAATTCAACGAATTCCATATTCACTCCCATCTTCCCGCTTTAGCGGGCGCTCAAATCCCCAACTTCTTTTCTCCCTTATTTTTTATTCTCGTTATAATATTTCACCATATTCGCCTTTGCCGTAATGCTTCCAGGCTTAGGCGTCTTACTTGCGTACATTTCCGTGGCCTTCTTCATGGCCGCATCCTTCTCTTCTTGTGTCATGGAAGATTTGGAAGAAGAAGATAAGCTGCCTACCTTCCTGGTATTCATTGCAGCATATTGACTGATGGTCTTCGGGTCTATTCCGGCCTTTTCCATCTGTTTGATCCGCTTTTCCTGCTTTTCTTTCGCTTTATCCTTATTCCTCTCGATGAGCTCGTCAAAATCCATCTTATCGATGTGCTTATTCACAGCCACCTGTTGGATACTTCTCACAACCGCACTGGCCACCCAGTAGAGGCCGACACCTGCTGGAAGGGAAAAACAGAATACAGCGGACATCAAAGGCATCACGGTATTCATCATCTTCATGGACTGCATCATACTGTTCTGCTGGTCATTGGTCGATTCCGCCTGAGGCATCAGCTTCACATTCAACCACTGCGTCACCGCAGCCAGTACCGGAATGGAAAGAGCTCCAATGATCATCAATACATTCTTGTCAGCCATTGCATTGGAAAGGAAATAAGAGGGGGAATCCCCGATATTCATTCCAAGAAAATTGTTGTATTCCGCAAGTTTCTCGGTTGTTGCGGCAATATCCGCCGCAAGGGACGGAAATTTCTCAGCCAGGCTCTCCCATTCAGGAGTGGATGCCTTATTTAACACATCGATATAAGTATTCTGTAAATAAGCCTTATCTCCGGCCATAAACAGTTCATTGGTAAACTGTTTGGCATACATAGCCGCATTCCGGAATCCCTGGATAAATTCAGCGCTTCCCGTCTCCGCGATCAGCTTGTCCACCAGGGGAAAGAACGCGCCCTTCACCTGCCCGATATATGCTGGAATCGCATAGATTACCTTATACAGGGCATAGATAATGGGCAGCTGAATCAACATCTGCACGCAGCTTCCCATGGGAGAAACGCCATACTTCGCGTATACGGCCTGGGTCTCATTCTGCATGGCCATCATAGAATCGTTATCTTTTTTCCCATTGTACTTCTTCTGTATAGCCTGAAGTTCCGGATTCATCTTATTACTCAATTTGGAAAACTTCTGCTGCTTGATGGTCAGAGGAAGCATCAGCATATAGACAACGATCGTGAATATAATGATGGCAAAACCGATATTGGGAATCCCGATCATATTCAGCAGATTAAAGATCCCTTCCATGATCAAACCGAGAAGGGTGGCCACCCAGCCGATAATAGGTGTGGCGCTTTTGGTCAACATAATTCCCGACAAAATTAAAATCCTCCTTCAGCCGGCGCTTAAGGCACCGGATCATATCCTCCCCTGGAAAACGGGTTACACCGCAGGATCCTCCACAACGCAAGGAACCCACCCTTGACCGCCCCGTACTTCTCCACCGCTTCCAGGCCATATTCGCTGCAGGTGGGAGTATAAGGGCATTTTGTGCTTTTCATGGGTGATATATATTTTCTGTATCCCTTGATCAATGCAATGAAAATATTTTTCATGGAAAACTCTTCTTTGATTAAGATTCGATTCCGCTCCTTATTTTATGGAGCTTACAAAGATGCAAAAGCGCGCTCTCCACTTCCCTGTAGGAAGCCGAAGCGGCACCCGCTCTGGCCACGGCCACGATATCCAAACCACTATTGAATTCCTTTTCATGCAGCCGGTAGCCTTCGCGCACCAGCCTTGTGATGCGATGCCTCACAACGCTGTTTCCAACTTTTTTGCTCACGGAAATTCCCAGCCTGTTTCTATCGCTTTCATTTTCCAACACATACATAACCAATAAACGATTGGCATAGGATCTGCCGCAGCGGTAAACAGTCCGGAAATCTTCGTTTTTCTTTAAACTTTCTGAAAAAATCATATAATACCTAAAAAAGAGAAAAAGGCCACAATATTGCGGCCTATGCGGATAATCTCTTTCTTCCTTTTGCCCTTCTCGCTGCCAGAACCTTTCTTCCTCCCTTGGAGCTCATTCTGGCTCTGAAACCATGGACTTTATTTCTCTGCCTATTCTTAGGCTGAAATGTCATTTTCATTATCGATGCACCTCCTTCATAACGGATTCTGATGTAGTGTCAGAAAATATCATTACAAATTATATAGGAAGAAATCCGGCAAGTCAAGCAAAACAACTCAATTTTACCGGTAAAAAAGCGATAAAAAAACCCTGAAAAAATCGTTGTTTTCACTAATACAACATCTTGTCCTCTCCTTTTCCTTACGAACACCATATCTTGACCTCTAAATTTCATACACAAAGCCTGAAATTACTTTTCCACTGCAAACAGCGTTATCCACAAAATGTGCATAACTTGTGGATAACATTGCTTTTTTATCCTCCATTTGAACTTAAGAAGAAACATAAACCCCAATATTTAAGGGATTTTACTCTGTTGATACCTTTTTTCCACTTATCCACATTCTATCCATATCCTCTTTGTACGGTTTTAGTTTTCCACAGGATTATGGATAATTTGTGGATATCCTGATGTTGCGAATTACCATTTGAAATTTCAGTTTTTTTAGAGTAAGATAGACATACGCAACGTATCGACGGATCAACGCAAAGTTTCTGTTAAGCTACAATCGCGCCAAAATGCGCAGAGGGGAGCCAAGTATGCAGCTTCTTGAAGAAAAATGGAATGAGGTCAAAGAAACCATACGAATGGAATATGACCTTTCCGATGTTTCTTTCCATACATGGGTAGAACCCCTGGAATTCTATGATGTGCAGGATCACATGGTAACCATCCTGATTCCTTCCAATCAATCCCATGCGCTGAATTATATTTCTTCTAAATATAAAGATTTTTTTCGTGTCACCATTTCAGAAATGTTTGACAGCTATTATGATATTTCTTTCATATTAGAAAAGGATATTGATAAGGGTGATCCTTCCCCAGGGAACATGAAGACCCCTGCCAATACCATTTTTAATCTCAAATATGAAAGCGCAAACCTGAATCCTAAATATAATTTTGAAACCTTCGTGGTGGGAAGCAACAATAAATTCGCCCATTCCGCTTGCTTAGCTGTGGCGGAATCCCCTGGACAGGCTTACAATCCTCTCTATATCTACGGGGGAGCGGGACTGGGGAAAACTCACCTGATGCATTCCATCGGCCATTTTGCTCTGGAAAAAAGTCCGGAGATGAAAGTCCTCTATGTCACTTCGGAATCATTTACCAACGAAGTGATCGAATCCATCCGGAGCGGTAATGCGGCTGCCATGACCAAACTGCGTGACAAATATCGTACCGTGGATGTGTTGATGATTGACGACATCCAATTTATAATAGGAAAAGAGAGTACACAGGAGGAATTTTTCCATACCTTCAACGTGCTCCACTCCGCAGGAAAACAGATTGTACTTTCCTCGGACAAACCACCCAAGGAAATGGAGACGCTGGACGAGCGCTTCCGTTCCAGGTTTGAATGGGGATTGATTGCGGATATCCAGCCGCCTGACTATGAAACAAGAATGGCTATCCTTCGTAGAAATGCGGAAAATTATGATAAGAAAATTGACGATTCCATCTTCCAGTACATAGCGACTAACATAAAATCCAACATCAGAGAATTGGAAGGCGCCTTTAACCGTGTCATAGCCAAATCACGGATTGACAATCATCCAGAAATTACTATGGAGTTGGCAGAGGATGCTTTAAAGGACATTATTAATCCGGATAAACCCGACGTGATCACTCCGCAGCTCATTATTAACACAGTGGCTGACCATTATAACATCGCCCCGGAAGATATTACCTCCAAAAAAAGGAATTCTGAATTCGTCCTTCCCCGTCATATCGTTATGTATCTCTGCCGCGATCTGACTGAAACATCCTTTATCAACATAGCAAAGCTCCTTGGTAAGAAGGATCATACCACAATTATCCACGGATCTAATAAGATTATGGATGAAATAAAGACCAACGATGAACTAAGGAGCAACATTGAAACCATAAAGAAAAAAATATGTGTATAACCTCCTCTTTATCCTCAGTCCTTTCCGATACTTTTCGACAGGCTGTCCCATCCGTTTTTCCTGAAAAAGCCTCGGTAAAAGAAGGTTATCCACATATCTACATCCCTTATTACTTAAGATTATTAAATTCATTTTTCTCTTAATTACCAGCGCGCGTCCGAAAAAGGCTGCGAAGCAGGCGAACACAAAGAAGGGAGTAACCACCTATGAAATTAATCTGTTCCAAAAATGCACTGCTCACCGGGCTCCAGGTTGTTTCCAAGGCTGTCCCCAGCAAAACCACCATGACCATCTTGGAATGTATCCTGATCGATTCCACTTCAGGAGAAATCAGGCTCACGGCGAACGATATGGAATTGGGGATCGAAACTGTCATAGAGGGAAATATTGTGGAAAGAGGCATCATTGCCCTGGATGCGAAAATTTTCCTTGAGATCGTCAGAAAGCTTCCCGATAATGATATTACGATTACCACGAATGATGATTTCAGAACTTCCATCACCTGTGAAAAGGCGAAATTCAATATCGTGGGAAAATCTGGAGACGATTTCTCTTACCTTCCAGACATTGAGAGGAACGATTCCATCCTCCTTTCCCAGTTTACCTTGAAGGAAGTGATCAGGCAGACCATCTTCTCGATCTCGGATAACGACAACAACAAACTGATGAGTGGGGAACTGTTTGAGATCAATGAGGATACCATGCGGGTGGCTTCCCTGGACGGACATCGGATCTCCATACGCAGAATCCTCCTGAAAAACTCCTATCCCTATCGGAAGGTGGTAGTTCCGGGAAAAACGCTGAATGAAATTAGCAAGATTCTCAGCGGGGATGTGGATAAGGACGTGACGATTTTCTTTACGGCCAGGCATATCGTTTTTGAATTTGACCAGACCACCGTGGTTTCCAGGCTGATTGAGGGAGAATATTTTAAAATAGACCAGATGCTATCCAGCGATTATGAGACAAGGGTCACGATCAATAAAAAGGAGCTTCTGGACTGTATTGACAGGGCTACCCTTCTGGTGAAAGAGGGAGATAAAAAGCCCATCATCATCAATATTACCGATGGGACAATGGAGCTGAAGATCAACTCCGCCATGGGAAGCATGGACGAGGAAATTGATATTGACAAGGTGGGGAAGGATCTGATGATCGGATTTAACCCGAAATTCCTGATCGACGCCCTGCGTGTCATTGAAGAGGAGAGAATCTGCATCTATCTGGTGAACCCCAAAGCCCCTTGTTTCATCAGAGATGAAGAAAACAACTATATTTATCTCATCCTTCCTGTGAATTTCACCACGGTTTCATAAAAAAGAGTCAAGCATACATATTCGCACGTCCATTTGACGACTGTCGCGGGGAACAAAGCTCCTATCGAAAGACACTTTGGATGTGAAAGCTGCCTGAAGCAGCAGAAGAAGAGGGAATATGGAAGTCTATCAAATCAGAGATGAATTTATCAAACTGGGCCAGGCCCTGAAAGCATCAGGCCTGGTGGAATCAGGCGTGGATGCCAAATATGCAGTTTTAGAGGGCCAGGTCAAGGTAAACGGGAAGGTGGAAACCCAGAGAGGGAAGAAGCTCCTCCCTGGGGATGTGGTGGAATATGAAGGGCAAATCCTGAAAATAGAGGCAAAGGAAGGTTCAAAATGATAATCAAATCTCTGGAGCTTTCTAATTTCCGTAATTACGGCCTTCTGGACATGGATTTTGACCGGGGGACGAATATCCTTTACGGAGATAATGCACAGGGGAAGACAAATATTCTGGAAGCGATCTATCTTTGCGCCACCACCAGGTCGCATAGGGGAAGTAAGGATCGGGATATCGTTAATTTTTCGGAGGAAGAGGCCCATATCAGGGCGATTCTGGATAAGAAGGGCGACGAAATCCGGATCGACATGCATCTGCGTAAGAGTAAGACCAAGGGAATTGCCATTGATGGAAGCAGGCTGAAGCGGGCGTCCCAGCTGCTAGGGCTCATGAATGTGGTCTTTTTTTCACCGGAGGATCTTTCCATCATTAAAAATGGCCCCACAGAGCGCAGGCGGTTTGTGGATATGGAATTATGCCAGTTGGATCCCATGTATCTCTACCACCTGAATAATTACAATAAAATCGTCAATCAAAGGAACAAGCTTTTAAAGGAGATTTCTTTTAATCCGGAATTAAAGAGTACGCTGGATATCTGGGATACTCAGTTGGCGGCTTTTGGAGGCCATATTATAGAAAGACGTTATGCCTTTGTAGACCAGCTAAACGGGATTATAAAAGGGATCCATGAGAGCCTTTCCGGAGGAAAGGAAGATTTGAAGGTCGTATATGAACCAGAGGTGGAAAAGGAGCGCTTTGCTCAGATGCTTCTTCAAAATCAGGAACGGGATATCCGGATGAAGCAGACCACCACAGGCCCCCATCGGGATGATTTCGCTTTTGTGGCGAATGGAATCGATATCCGTAAATTCGGATCCCAGGGACAACAGAGGACGGCAGCTCTTTCCTTAAAGCTATCCGAAATAGAACTGGTGAAGAAAATGACAGGGGATACGCCGGTTCTTCTGTTGGATGACGTATTATCCGAACTGGACAGCAATAGGCAGAATTACCTTCTTGGAAGTATCGGAGATATCCAAACTATCATCACCTGCACGGGTTTGGATGAATTTGTAAATAATCGTTTTGAAATAAACAAAATATTCAATATAGTTGACGGAAAAATAAAAATAGATTGACTTATATATGAATAATTTGATTCTTTCTATTGTGAAAAGGCCATTTTTATGGTATAATTTTATAGAATGGGCAAACAGGTTTGAAAAACTTATAGGACTGGTTGTGGTCCTATAAGCTTTTTGATTTTAACCTTGTATTTTCAAAACGACGGAATGTAAAACTTTCAATGGAGGACTCTATGGGAACTGAAAATACGGAAAGCCATAACGAATATGGAGCAGACCAAATCCAGATTTTGGAGGGGTTGGAAGCGGTACGCAAGAGACCGGGAATGTATATCGGTTCGACATCCAGTCGAGGACTGCATCATCTGGTATATGAGATCGTGGATAATTCGGTGGACGAAGCTCTGGCCGGTTACTGCGATACGATAGAAGTAGTCATTAATAGGGACAATTCCGTCACCGTTACGGACAACGGAAGGGGAATCCCTGTTGGGATCAATCACAAGGCGGGTATTCCTGCGGTGGAAGTGGTATTTACCATCCTTCATGCGGGCGGAAAATTCGGCGGAGGGGGCTATAAGGTATCCGGCGGGTTGCATGGCGTGGGCGCCTCTGTGGTGAACGCCCTTTCCGAATGGCTGGAGGTGGAAATCAGGCAAGACGGGAAAATCTACCGTCAGAGGTATGAACGGGGCAAACCCATGTATCCGTTAAAGGAAGTAGGCATTTGTGCGCTGGAGGAGACGGGATCCAAGGTTTCGTTTAAACCGGACGGAGAAATTTTTCAGGAAACTCTTGTATACGAATTTGATATTTTAAAACAGCGTCTGCGTGAAATGGCATTTCTTACAAGAGGATTAAAAATCATTCTCAGGGATGTGCGGGAAGAAGAGCCGGTGGAAAAGAGTTTCCATTACGAAGGCGGGATCAAGGAGTTCGTCACCTATTTAAACAAGAGCAAGACCCCCTTATATGAAAATATCATGTATTTTGAGGGAAATAGGAATAATGTCTATGTGGAGGTGGCGTTGCAGCACAACGACTCCTATACGGAAAGCGTCTATACCTTCGTCAACAACATCAACACGCCAGAGGGCGGAACCCATCTGGTGGGGTTTCGGAATGCGATTACCAAAACATTTAACGATTATGCCAGAAATACCAAGCTACTGAAGGACAGCGATGTAAATCTCACGGGAGAGGATATCCGTGAGGGTATGACGGCCATCGTAAGCGTTAAAATAGAAGATCCTCAGTTTGAGGGACAGACGAAGCAAAAGCTGGGCAATTCGGAAGCGAGAGGTGCTGTGGACAGTATTGTCAGCGAACAGCTCACCTGGTTTCTGGAACAGAATCCCATGGTAGCCAAAACCATCTGTGAGAAATCCATTATGGCTCAGAGAGCAAGAGAAGCGGCTAGAAAGGCCAGGGAACTAACCCGTCGCAAATCTGCTCTGGATAATATGTCTCTTCCCGGCAAGCTGGCGGACTGTTCCGACAAGAATCCGGAAAACTGTGAAATCTATATCGTTGAGGGAGACAGCGCAGGAGGCTCCGCCAAGAAGGCAAGAAGCCGTTCCACCCAGGCTATTCTTCCCCTTCGGGGCAAAATCCTGAATGTGGAAAAGGCGAGGCTGGATAAGGTATACGCCAATGCGGAGATAAAAGCCATGATTACCGCTTTCGGTACGGGTATCCATGAGGATTTCGATATCAGCAGGCTGCGGTATCATAAAATCATTATCATGACGGATGCGGACGTGGATGGCGCTCACATTTCCACGCTTTTGCTCACCTTTATTTACCGCTTCATGCCGGAACTGATCAAACAGGGTTATGTGTATATGGCCCAGCCTCCCCTTTTCAAGCTGGAAAAGAATAAGAAGGTATGGTATGCCTACAGCGACGAAGAGCTTGCCGGTATCCTGAATGAGGTGGGAAGGGATCAGAATAATAAGATACAGCGTTATAAAGGGTTGGGAGAAATGGATGCCGAACAGCTTTGGGAAACCACCATGGATCCAGAAAACCGTATCCTCCTTCGGGTGAATATCAACGAAGAGACTGAATCAGAAGTGGATCTCACATTCACAACCCTTATGGGCGATAAGGTGGAGCCGAGAAAAGAATTCATAGAGGAAAACGCGAAATACGCCAAGAATCTTGACATCTAGGTTTTATCATATAAGCGACTGTCACGGAATTAATCTGTTTCGTTGCGGTTCCTGAAGAAATGGAGTATTGGTAAATGGAAGACAATATTTTTGATAAGATTCACGAGGTGGATCTCAAGGAAACCATGGAAAACTCCTATATTGAGTATGCCATGAGCGTTATCGCCTCCCGTGCCCTTCCGGATGTGAGGGACGGTTTGAAACCGGTTCAGAGGCGTGTCCTGTATTCCATGATAGAGCTGAATAACGGACCAGATAAGCCCCACAGGAAATGTGCCCGTATCGTAGGTGATACCATGGGTAAATATCACCCCCATGGGGACAGTTCCATTTATGGCGCCCTGGTGAATATGGCCCAAGAATGGTCCACAAGATATCCTCTGGTGGACGGCCATGGGAATTTTGGTTCCGAAGACGGGGACGGCCCGGCGGCCATGCGGTATACGGAAGCAAGGCTGTCGAAGATTTCCATGGAAATGCTGGCGGATATCAACAAGGATACCGTGGATTTCGTGCCCAACTTCGATGAGACGGAAAAGGAGCCGACAGTCCTTCCCAGCCGTTATCCCAACTTGCTCGTAAACGGTACTTCCGGCATTGCGGTGGGAATGGCCACCAATATCCCGCCACACAACCTGCGTGAAGTGGTGAACGCCGTGGTGAAAATCATTGATAACCGGGTGAGCGAAGAGAGGGATACACAGATCGAAGAAGTGCTATCCCTCGTCAAGGCTCCTGATTTTCCCACAGGAGGAATCATCCTTGGGACGAGGGGATGTGAGGAAGCCTATCGGACCGGTCGGGGTAAGATCAGGGTGCGGGCTGTAACGGACATTGAAACGCTGTCCAATGGAAAGAGTCAGATTGTGGTGTCAGAACTTCCCTATATGGTGAATAAGGCGAAGCTCATTGAGAAGATCGCTGAACTCCATAAGGAAAAGAAGGTGGACGGAATCACTGACCTGAGGGACGAATCCAACAGAGAAGGCACCCGGGTGGTCATTGAACTGCGCCGGGATGCCAACGCCAACGTAATCTTAAATCAGCTCTACAAGCACACCCAGCTTCAGGACACTTTCGGCGTTATCATGCTGGCTCTGGTCAATAACCAGCCCAGGGTGTTGAATCTTCTGGATATGTTGAAGCTTTACCTCAGGCACCAGGAAGATGTGGTGACACGCCGGACAAAATATGATCTGAACAAGGCGGAGGAAAGGGATCATATCTTACAGGGATTGTTAAAGGCCCTGGATTTTATCGATGAGGTCATCCGTATCATCCGTTCCAGTCAGAATACCCAGGCGGCCAAGGACAACCTGATTCAGCGTTTTGAATTTTCTGAGGCCCAGGCCCAGGCCATCGTTGACATGCGTCTTCGGGCTCTCACAGGTCTGGAAAGGGAGAAGCTGGAAAATGAACACCGGGAGCTGATGGAAAAAATTGCGGAATTGAAGGCCATTCTCGGGGATGAAAAGCTGCTTCTGGGTGTGATTAGGGAAGAGATCATGATTACGGCCCTGAAATATGGGGATGAGAGAAGAAGCTGTATCGGATATGACGAGATGGATATCAGCATGGAGGACATGGTTCCCAGGGCTAACACGGTGATAGCCATGACCAATATGGGCTATATAAAGCGGATGACGGTGGACAATTTCAAATCACAGAACAGGGGCGGCAAGGGCATTAAGGGGATGCAGACCATTGAAGATGATTTCATCGCGGACCTTCTGATGACCACTACCCATCATTATGTGATGTTTTTTACCAATTATGGAAGGGTCTATCGTCTCAAGGCTTACGAGATTCCGGAGGCCAGCAGAACTGCCAGAGGTATGGCGATTATCAACCTGCTCCAGCTCGCGCCCGGGGAGAAGATATCGGCCATTATCCCTGTTAAGGATTATGAAGAGCATAAAAATCTTTTCATGGTGACCAGAAATGGTATCGTCAAGAAAACGGCTCTAGAGGAATATTCTAATGTGCGCAAGAATGGGCTTGCTGCAATCAATCTCCGGGAGGATGATGAACTGATCGAAGTGAAGATCACGGATCAAGATACGGAAATCTTCCTGGTGACAAAGCATGGCATGTGCATTCGTTTCAAAGAGACGGATTTGCGCGCCACGGGAAGGGCTTCCATGGGCGTAATCGGCATGAACTTGGACGACGGAGACGAAGTTATTGGCATGCAGCTCAACGACCAAGGGGATTCTTTGCTTATCGTATCTGAAAATGGCATGGGAAAACGGACTTACCTGGAGGAATTTACGGTTCAGAAGCGTGGCGGAAAAGGCGTGAAATGCTATAAGATCACGGAAAAGACGGGCTATGTGGTGGGTGTGAAAGGCGCCAAAGATGAACAGGAAATCATGCTGATTACCACGGAGGGAATTATCATCCAGCTTCGTGTGGAGGATATCTCCATCTTAGGAAGAATCACTTCCGGCGTGAAGATGATCAATTTGGATAAAGGCGTGAAGGTGGCCCAGATCGCAAAAGTCCGTGAGAAGGTTTCGGACGGAAGCCATGAATTTGAGAATCCGGATGATGCCATGGAAGAAATCCCGGAGGAGGAACCGCAAGAAGAGGTAACCTATCCTGTGGAGGAAGAAATTTAGGCTTTTTGTTCATTCATGTATAGGAAAGATTTCTTTTCCTAAAAAAGGTTTCGTCATCCTCACCGATATAGGGAAGTGAAGATGACGAAACCTTTTTCATTTTAGATATCTGTACAGACTGGAATATTTCGGCCTGCCAGATTTTCATAAGCCAAATCCATACAGGAATCATATAATACCGCTGGTTCGTGGCAGTCCGAGCCCACATAGACCGAGATACCGCTTCCAGCCACCCTGTCCCAGAAATTCTTATGAGGATAGGGATATCTCTTTCCATCCGAATAGGCTTTTTCTCCCCGGCGGAGACCGTTTGCATTGTATTCCAGGGCAAATCCATGTTTCGCCGCGCCGTCAATCAGAATATCGCAGGCCCTGTCGCAATGGACATCCCAGGGATGATCGTTAAAAAAAATGAGATCCGGATGGGCCGCATATCGAAAATAACCTGTCCGCATGGACTCAACCACATTTTCTGCATAAGCCTCGTAGAGGGAAGTATCCTTCATCTGATATACATTGAATAATTCCCCTCCCTTTGTCTCCAGAAGATGCTGTCCAAGGATCAAATAGTCGCATCGACCGTTCGTGAGCAGCTTTTCATAATAGCTTGTATACCTGAGCAGATATTCCCCTTCGAAACCGAGAAGAATACGGATTTTTCCCTCCAGTTCCTCTTTTAACTCAGTTACCTCATTCATATAGTCTTCAATATCCGCATATGGCATACGTAAGTCGAAGCTATCATCGGGATAGGGAATATGATCCGAAAACCCAAGGGTAACCAAGCCTTTTTCAATAGCTTCCTCGGCATACTGAAAAACAGTGCCTTTAGCATGCCTACATCGATAACAATGGGTATGGAAATTCACTTTTTTGTCTATGGATGATTCCATGGAAAAATCCTCACCTTTTCTTATGATCGAATGAATATGTCGTTCAGCCCGCGAAAAGCTGTACCCAATAGGGATATCCGTTTTCATCCACAAAGTATCCCACGCCGATTTTAGAGAACCCTGAGTTCATGATATTTGCCCTATGTCCTTCGCTGTTCATCCAACCTTCCGTCACAAGTTCTGGAGAACGGTATCCGGCGGCTATATTTTCTCCTAACATACGATAGCTGTAGGAGGAAGGAAGAGCTGAAAAACAGGAGGCCCCGTTAGGCCTGGTATGGGAAAACAGGACGTAAATTTCCGTTGCCCTCAGAGAGGCGGCCTGTGCCAGCGTATCGTCCCAGGAAAGGCCAGAAAGTCCCCCTGCCTGCCTGTAGGCATTGGTCAGCTGCTGTACAGCAACGGGCGGTTCCGGTAAGGAAGGAGTTTCCTGAAGGATTTCAGGTGCTGAAGCGATCCTGCCTTCCGCCTTTCCATATAACACATAATGCTGATAGAGCAAAGTGACATCATTTCCATAGACCGCTGCCACATCAGGATAGGTCTGTGCATAGAATTCCGCATCAAAAACTGTGCCGTCAGGCATCGTTACCGGTTTTGCGCAGATCGTCATGTTCCAGCCAAATGCCATGATCAGGATGGCAGCCGTAAGAAATAATGTTTTGTTCCTGAGCTTTTTTTTCATGTCCCCTCTCTTTCTGCCGTCGGTAGACGGTGTTCATTTCTTGAATAGCGGCAACATCTATGATGTCGGCCGTCGTTTGTTGGATAAGAAGATTGATTCTCTTATCAATGCCCATTATATCACAGACATATGGAATTACAAGTTGATATGCGCGGGTAATTATTGCGCGAGGCGCGGCGAAAAAGGCGATCAGAGGGGACTGTGGGAAGTTTTCTCCTAGCGTCTCCTTCCCCATCCCTTTTCAATATATAAAAAATAAAACAGTGGACAAATACAAAAAAACATATTATAAAGATAATTGAGGAGAATTAAGAGGCAAAGGTTTCCGATCTTTGCCGGGAGGAGAATTTATCTATGGAAAAGAAGGAACAAAGAAAGGCACTGCTATGCGGCGGTGTTCTAGCAGCCTGCGCCGCTTTATTGGCGGCAGGTTTTATGGCTGCGGATTTCACCCCATTTGAAGATGTGATGGTTTTCTGTATGGATTATGTGGGAGTGGCATAAGTGGAATATATACCTGCCAAGACGATCGTGACAAAGACAAAATCCCAAGAATGGTTCGGATTGGATTATAATATGAACATTTATAAGGGATGCTGCCACGGATGTATCTATTGTGACAGTCGTTCTTCCTGTTATGGGATCGAAGATTTTGACAGGGTAAGGGCAAAGAAAGACGCTCTGCAGATCATCCGGGATGATCTGCGGCGGAAGGTGAAGAAGGGGGTGGTTGGGACAGGTTCCATGAGCGATCCCTATAATCCCTTTGAAAAAGAGCTGGGGCTGACAAGGCATGCCTTGGAATTGGTGGATGCTTTTGGATTTGGGGCGGCGATTGCTACAAAGAGCAGCCTGATTACACGGGATATGGATGTTCTGAACGGGATAAGGGAACATTCTCCTGTATTATGCAAGGTTACGATAACGGCAGCGGACGATACGCTGTGCCGAAAGATAGAACCAAATGTGTGTCCAACTTCCGAAAGGCTGGAGGCGGTGGGGAGACTGGGTGACGCGGGAATTTTTACGGGTATTTTGTTGATGCCGATCCTGCCTTTCCTGGAGGATACGCGAGAGAATGTAATCAGTATTGTAAGGATGGCTCATGAGGCCGGGGCAAGATTTATCTATGCGGCCTTTGGGATGACGTTGAGGGAAAATCAAAGGGTCTGGTATTATGAAAAATTAAAGGAATCCTTTCCGGAAGAAGGCTTGGTTGAAAAATATAGGAAAGTTTATGGGAATCAATATGAATGCCGCAGTCCGCGGACAAAGGAATTATGGAATAGTTTCAGGAAGGAATGCGAAAAATACGGGATTCTCTACGATATGAAAAGTATCATTAGGGCGTATAAAAGAGGGTATGAATATAACCAGCTCAGTCTGTTTGATTAGGGGAGCAAGGTTGAAAGAAAGACGCTTTCAACCTCATTGATTTAAAAGCCCGCTAAAGCGGGCGGATGGGAGAAAAAATGGATATCTCAGCGATTGAAAAAAGAGCAGAGGAAATGCGTATCCTGAATCTGCGGGTATTGAAGGATGGACAATTGATTCTGAAACGGGATTGGGATGATGAGATACGTAGGAATCAATATTCTGTCAGTAAAAGCTTTACCAGTATTGCGGTGGGAATCGCACAGAAGGAAGGTCTTTTATCCCTGGATGAAAAATTGTGTGATGTATTTTGCGAGGAAATTCCGGAGAATCCTTCCGCATTTCTGCAAAAAGCGACGGTTAGGGATCTGTTGACCATGGGGCTTGGGCAGGAAAGGTCCGAGTTGATGGGAGAGCAGAGAACCTTTTTGGAGGAAAGAAACTGGGTGAAATACGCTCTTTGCCTTCCAATCGTGAATGAACCGGGAACGAAGTTCCTGTATAGCAATGTGGGGCCCTATCTGGCAGGGGTTCTCGTGCAGAGAAGGGCGGGCTGTGACCTGATTCATTATCTGATGCCAAGGCTTTTTGATCCGTTGGGGATCAAAAGGACGGTATGGGAAACGGATGTGGATGGATTTACCTTTGGGGCAGGCGGGCTTTTCTTGTGCGTGACGGAGCTTCTGAAGTTTGGCCAACTTCTTTTGCAAGAAGGGAATTGGAACGGAAGGCAGATCGTCCCTGCGGAATATATCAAGGAGGCGTCAAGCGTTCAGATTGATAATCAGTCGTATGGCTATGGTTATCTGTTCTGGAGGGGCGCTTATGATTCATACAGGGCGGACGGGAAATATGGCCAGCTTGCCATTGTCCTGCCAAATCACAATGCGGTGATCGCCGTACAGGCGGAATCCAGGGACGCTTCGTCGATGATGGACTGCTGCATGGATACGATCGTCCCTCAGTTATAGATTATAAATTTGAGTGCGTGCCTTGCACGAAGATGGGTGGAAGGTTGAAAGGAAGGCACTTTCAATCTATTGATTTGAGCGTTCGCTTTGGCGGGCAGATGGGAGGAAAGATGGAAAAACAGATTTTAATTACCAAAAAGTATCTGCTGATTCCGGTGTGTGTGGAAAAGGATGTGCGCCCGGTATCTTTTTCCTGTGAAAATGAAAAGATTTATGAATTTAATATTCCAGTGAATGATGAAAAGGCCGAACATTACGCTTTTCATTACTTCGCTTCCATTCCGGTGGAAAGATACATGGGGAAGAAGATGATGGTGGAAGGAGAGGTGCCTAAGGCTTTTCTGGAGGAAATATGCCTTTCAGACAGGATACCGGAAACTGTGGAAGATCATCCGATGATCCATTTTACAGCGAATACGGGATGGACGAACGACCCTAATGGGATGATTTATCAGAACGGAGTTTATCATCTGTTTTTCCAGTATAATCCCTTTGATACCAAATGGGAAAATATGTGCTGGGGGCATGCGGTGAGCACTGA
This sequence comes from uncultured Lachnospiraceae bacterium, assembly GCA_947650005.1. GTDB lineage: Bacteria > Bacillota > Clostridia > Lachnospirales > Lachnospiraceae > Eisenbergiella. The sequence goes on along the minus strand of CANSTU010000006.1, from coordinate 25,245 downwards.
TCTGATTCATTGGGAGCAGAAGGAAACGGCCCTTTATCCGGACCAGGATGGAACGATGTATTCTGGATGCGGAATAATAAATGAAAAGGGGCTATTGGGATTGCCGACGGATGCACAGCTCTATTTTTATACCTGTTCCGGAGGCCGAAGTGGATGGAGCCGCGGAAAAAAATTCAAACAGAAAATTGCTTACAGTACGGATGGAGGCAAGACGCTTCAGAAGCTGGAAGGCTGTATTATAAAGCACATAGTGGAAGAGAACAGGGATCCAAAGGTATACTGGCATGAGGAGAGCAAAGCCTATTATATGGTGCTCTATCTCGATAAAAACGATTTTGGTATCTTTCGTTCCAAGGATCTGAAAAGCTGGAAGAAGAGCCAGACGATTACCCTTGATAAGGGATTTGAATGTCCCGATCTGAGAAGGATACCTGTGGAGGGCGGCGGCGACAAGTGGGTGTTCTGGAGCGCAGACGGTTACTATTATCTGGGAGACTTTGATGGATACGAATTCAAGACCGATGGAATCAGGCATGAGGCCTATAAGACGTCCATCCCCTATGCTGCTCAGACCTTTTGGGGAACAAAAGATGTGATCACCATTCCTTGGCTTCGTACGGAAAATAAGGGAAAACTGTACCGAAGCGGGATGGGACTTCCCAAAAAGATGACTCTGACAGAAACGAAGAAAGGGCTTCGTCTTCGTCTTTCGCATGTGGAAGAATTTCTAAAGGCGCGTGTCAATGTGCACTCTTCTTGCGGAGAGGGAAAGGTGTTCCATATGATGCAGAAGGAATCGGCCCTTGAGGTATGCATCCATATGGAAGAGCCGGGAGATTTTTCCCTGAATTTATGTGGAACTACGGTTGTTTATACGGCATCCTGCGGAAAACTGAGCGTGGGGAACGATACCGTGGAGCTGGATCAGTCGGCCAATGATTTTTCGATCATAGCGGATAGAGAGATCATTGAGGTTACCGCCCAAAACGGCTTGATTTACGCAGTTTTTGAGACTGAGAAAGGAAAGAAGGGCGGAACGGTTACAGTGGAGACATCCAAAAAGGCGGATGTGGATATCTATCGGGTGGATTAAATATAGATTAGACAATTGTTTCCTGGAAATTAACTGATTAGTCCCGGAGTCGGATTCTGATACAGGTTCCCACTCCGGGATCGCTTTCTATCTGCAATCCGTATCCCTGGCCGAAAAATTGTTGTAATCGTTGATGGGTATTCAGAAGAGCCAGCCCATTATCCGAAGTCATATGAAAAAGTTTATCGGAATCTGTCTGACATATTTTTTCTTTTTAATCTGATTATTCTTCGTAATTTTTTGAACAGCTCCCGCCAGATCTGGAGGAATCAGCCACCCTGGACGGAGCAAATCCCTTACAGATTTTCTGGCGCATCAGCCTTCCTTTGGTAAAGCCTGCCCTGGCCACCCTGGTGCTTTTCTTTGCGGTGGGGCGTTGGAATGAATGGTTCCATTCCAGCCTTTTTCTAGGAAATGCAAAGCTGTGGCCCATGCAGCTGGAACTGAGGCAGATTCTGTGGTCCTCCGCTTCCTTTGTGGACAGCATACCGGCAGAAGTGGGAAGGCCGTCCTTTTCCGAAGGAATCAAAGCCTCTGCAGTGATGGTAACCATGCTTCCGATCATGTGCGTGTATCCTTTTCTCCAGAAATATTTCGTCAAAGGAGTGATGATCGGCGCGATTAAATCCTGAACTCTTTGTGAAAAAAGGGGCGGCCAAATTCATAGGCAGCCCCTGAAATATAGATCAATTAATTCTCTTCCTTCTCTTCGCAGCATCCGCAGCAGGTCTCTTTTTCTGCTTCACAGGAACAGGACTCTTCAGCAGGTTCGTCCTCTTCGCAGGACATGGCCATATCCAGCCTGGCCTTGAGCTCTTCCAGCTCTTCCTTGGACATCTTATCCACCGCTGCAAAAACATCCTTGAATTCATTGACCACGTTAACGGTCACGTGCTTGTTGATCTTTTCTTTTCTCTCTTTCTTGAACTCCTCATTGAGGGCCTTTCCCTGTTCCACAGTGAGTTCACCCTTTTCCACCAGATTATCGATCAGGTTTTTAGCGGCTTCTCCTGTGGTGGCAACAGCGCCTACACCTGCCAGAAATACTTTTTTGATGCCTTCTGTAATATCCATGTGATCATCCCTTTCTTACGATAAAAACGAGTTCTACGGTACCGATGGACTCAGTATAGCATAGTCCTTTGAAAATATCTTCCTTTTTGCCGGTATTTAGAAAAATTTAAGGTTTCAATTTTGGCCGGATACTGTTAAAATAGAAAAAAGAATCTGCTACGGAAAAGAATGGAATGAAGTTAGAAAACGTAGATTTTTAACCGACGAAACGGGAAGAAAATCTACAGCTGCGGAAAGGAATGAAGAAAATGGGAAAAAAATTCGATGTGGTCGCGCTTGGGGAATTATTAATCGATTTTACGGATAACGGAAAGAGCGCCCAGGGAAATACGATTTTTGAAGCGAATCCCGGAGGTGCTCCCTGTAATGTGCTGGCCATGCTGAATCGTTGCGGGAATCCTACGGCTTTTATCGGGAAGGTGGGTAAGGATATCTTCGGGTTGAAGCTCAAGGCCACTCTGGAAGAAGTGGGAATCGATACGTCCAACCTGATTGTGGATGAGGAGGCCAGGACGACTCTGGCTTTTGTGGAAACCTTTGAGGATGGAGACAGGGATTTCTCCTTTTTCAGGAATCCAGGAGCCGATATGCTTCTGAGAGAAGAAGAAGTGGATGAAGAAATGATTCAAAATACCAGGATATTCCATTTTGGTACGCTTTCCATGACCCATGAGGGGGTACGGGAGGCCACAAAAAAGGGAATCCGTGTGGCAAAGGAAAGCGGTGCGGCGATTTCCTTTGATCCCAATCTGCGTCCTCCCCTTTGGAAATCCCTGGATGACGCCAAAGAGCAGGTGGCATACGGTTTGGGGCAGTGCGACATCCTGAAAATATCCGATAACGAAATCCAGTGGTTTACTGGGGAGGAGGATTATGATGCGGGGATTGCAAAGCTGCGCGAAGAATACGATATTCCGTTGATCATGCTCTCCATGGGCAAGGAAGGAAGCCGCGCCTATTATAAGGATCTGCGTGTGGAGGTTCCTTCCTTCCTCCAGGACAATACGATCGAGACCACAGGCGCCGGAGATACCTTCGGGGGCTGCTGTCTGCACTATGTGCTGGAAAAGGGATTGGATAAGCTGGATGAAGACAGCCTGAGGGAAATGCTCACCTTTGCCAACGCAGCCGCATCCATTATCACCACCAGAAAGGGCGCACTGCGCGTCATGCCTGAAGTGGAAGAGGTAAGGGAATTCATCCGGTCAAGATAAAGAGGAAGCTATGCTGTTTCATTCGTATTTCTTTCTATTTGTGTTCCTGCCGCTGGCTTTGGCGGGATGGTACTTATTCAATCAATTAAAACTAAGGAAAGCGGCGCAGGGATATCTGATCGGGATGTCCCTGTGGTTTTATGCCTATTTTAATGTAGATTTTCTATGGGTAATGCTGGGAAGCTGCCTTTTCAATTATGGCCTCAGCTTTCTGCTTGCCCAAAAGGATCTGCCGGGGAGGAGAAAATTCTTCCTTACTGTGGGCTGTCTGGGAAACGTAGGTGCGCTGGCCGTTTTCAAGTATACCAATTTTATGTTGGAAAATATGAACGCAGTCTTTTCTACGGATTTTCAGATGAAAAAGATCCTGCTTCCCCTGGGAATCAGCTTTTTTACCTTTCAGCAGCTTTCCTTTCTCATTGACAGGTGCAGGGGGGAACTGGAACATGTGGGCCTTGTGGATTATCTGAGTTTTGTGACTTTCTTCCCTTCCCTGGTTTCGGGTCCCATTGTGCTTCATGGCGCCACGGTGATGCAGTTTCAAGATGTTTCAAGAAGGCGTTTCGATGGGGAAAGTTTTGCAAAAGGGGTGATGCTGTTTACGCTGGGGCTGGGAAAAAAGGTGCTTCTGGCCGACACCCTTGCCCTGGCCGTCAACTATGGCTATGCCCATATTTCTTCTCTGGATAGCCTTTCCGCGCTGACGGTGGCCGTTTTCTATACGTTAGAGCTATACTTTGATTTCAGTGGTTATTCCGATATGGCTATCGGCGTAGGGAAGATGTTCCGGATAGAGATACCGGCGAATTTTCATTCCCCTTATAGGGCTGTATCAGTGAAGGATTTCTGGAAACGCTGGCATATGACATTGAGCGGGTTCCTTCAAAGATACATCTATTTTCCACTGGGAGGAAGCAGAAAGGGAAAGGGCAGAACTTATGCCAATACCATGGTCACATTCCTGGTAAGTGGCCTGTGGCACGGGGCTAACTGGACCTTTGTCTTCTGGGGATTTCTCCATGGCCTTGGAGTGATATGTTCCAGCGGAAAAAAGGATGGGGAGAAAAGGGGAGGATATCGGAGGCTATGCCAGATCGGAACCTTTGCCTATGTATGTATGGCATTCGTATTTTTCCGGGCCGAGCGCATAGGGGACGGTTTTGAATTGCTTTCCAGAATCTTTGCCGGAGGGCTGAACGGCAGTCTGGCTGCGGTGGCGGCGTCCATGGAACCTTCTGAAGTCTATCTCATTACCAAGGCCTTGTCCATGGCGGCTCCCGGTTTGGTCGGAGCTGTTCAGGTGGCGGTAATGGCGCTGATTGCGGCTTTTTGCTTTGCGGTAATTGCGGGAAAACGGACGGATGAACTGGTGGAAAGAAAGCAGATCGGCCTGGGATTTACTTTTCTGCTGGCAGTGGTGTTTGCCTGGTCCGTGATTTCCCTTTCCGGGGTGAGCACATTCGTATATTTTAGCTTTTGACGGGCAAGGTAAATACCGGGATGAAAAAGCGATGGGAGAGATGGGGACATGTATGAGAAATTCTTAAAAAGATTTTTTGGAATGACGGCTGCGTTTTTCATAGCCGCAGCTGGCCTGGTGATCCTGTTCGACCCCTTTTTCCACTATCATGAGCCGATAGCGCCTCTGAAAAAGGTATTGGTCAAGAAAGAATACCAAAGCATCGGTACGTTAAGGAATTTCAGGTACGACAGTGTGATTGCAGGTTCCTCCACCGCTGAAAATTTCAATAACAGGTGGTTTGACGAAACCTTTGGCGCGCTGAGCGTCAAGGCAATCAAAAGTTCCGGAACGACGGCGCAGCTGGACTACTATTTGGAAGAGGCCTTCCGGGCAAGGGAGATCAGAAATGTGTTCTACAGCCTGGATCTGTTCGCCCTTTCCGGCGATCCGCATGCGGAATTTCCAGACGAAAGCATGCCTCTTTACCTGTATGACAGGAATCCCTTTACCGATGTGAATTATCTGCTCAACAAGGACGTTATTTTTGAAGATATCCCTTATCTTCTGGCGGAAACCTTTCTGGATGATTATGATGAAGGGACGTCCTATGGCTGGGCTCAGTATAAGGTGTTTGCAAAGGAAGAAGCATTGAGCCATTATGAACGGCCAAAGAAGGTGGAAGAGCCTGTACGGCAGGAAGAATACTGCGCCCTAGTGGACGAAAATGTGGATATCTTGGAGAAGATGGTTGCCGGCCATCCTGAAACGAATTTTTATTTTTTCTATCCCCCCTATTCCATGCTCTGGTGGGATAACATGGCCAGAAGCGGTATGTTGGAACAGAGCATGTATGCGGCCAGGGCTTCCATGGAAAGGCTGCTATCCTATGGGAATGTGAGGATGTATTATTTTCAGAATGAGGAGGATATTCTTTTGAATCTGGATCTCTACATGGATCCGGTTCATTTTTCCGATGATATCAACCACTATATGGTGGAGGAGATGGGAAAGGACCACTACAGAATTACTAGGGAGAACTATGAGAAAGAGTTGGAAAAGATGGAGAATATCGTGGAACGAATTGAAACGGACTATGATAGATTAACGTCAGCGTCGTCCGTATGAAGGGCGCTGCGCAGCCCTGCCGGGAGATAAGCTGCAATGGTTCTCACGCTGTTGTCCTATCTTTTCAGTAACTATCGCAATCCACATCCAGGATGACTCATGGCTGTTTTTCTGAGCTGAATATATTAAACTTATTTTCGTGAATACATATATATATTTTGAAGGGATGTGAAGGTAATCTTAAGACAAGGCTGAAGGAAGGACGCCTTCAACCTCCTTGATTTTAGTGCAAGCCAAAGCATGCAGATGGGAACAAGATTGAAACTTCGTTTCAATCTCTTTGATTTGAGTGCAAGCTAAAGCATGCAGATGGGAACAAGATTGAAACTTTGTTTCAATCTCTTTGATTTGTATACGCGTCAAGGCGCGCAGATGGGTATAAATATGAAAAGAAAGTTTTTTTTGATATCTTTAAATATGAGACGGCGTTTGTTTGCGTTGTCTGTTGTAATAACTATGGCATTGTCAGCCTGTGTCCCTGTGAATAGCAATTCTGTGAAAGATAATGATTCGGATAGGAATGCGTTAACCTGGATAACCTGGAGTGGGTGCGATAAATTTCTGAATCTGTTGAAGGAGACTCATCCGGATATAGAAATGGAGCTGATTTCATATACGGGGAGTAACCGCACGGGTTATAGTTGGGCGCAAATGCAAGCTGACGACATTTCCGATATTTTTACCACTTCCCAGATTCTTGATGAGGATTTAGCAAAAGAACGTTTGGTAGATCTATCCGGTTATTCGTTTATTAATGAGTTGCCCACATCAATTTTGGATCAGGTGTCGATTGATGGGGGCGTCTATCTTTTGCCGGTTAATTATGTCATGTATGGTATTTTTTATAATAAAACGTTAATGGAGGAGAAAGGATGGGAAGTGCCGACTTCTTTTGATGAACTAGAAATTCTATGCGGTAAAATCGAGGAGGAAGGCATGATTCCTGGTGTAATCGGTACGCAGCTTACCGGAAATACCTTTTCCGCCGTATTCAATCTTGCCAAGACGGACTGGCTGACTACGCCGGATGGAGTCAACTGGAAACAGGACTTCTTATCAGGAAACGCTACGGCGGAAGGAATATGGGAAAATACGATGGATTACGTCCAGCGGTATATGGATATTGGAATGTTTTATACCGACCCGGAGGATCGGAACAATCCGAATGTATTTTTGGATTATCTGGGCAACCGGAAGGCTGTATTCTGTACCATGGTTCTTGATATCAATATTACAAAACTGCCTGAAACGGGAGATGAATTGGGATTGATGCCCTATATAAGTCAAGATGGGAGCAAAAATATCTATATGTATAACCCGTCCTGCTATTTCGGAATCAGCAAACGACTCACAGAACCTGGAAATGAGAGAAAATTGGAAGATGCGATCCGTTTTCTGTCCCTGCTTTACTCTCCGGAAGGCCAGGCTACGTTTATCAGCGAGGAAACTCCCTGTGTGATGAGCATTCTCAATCATATGGAAGTTCCGGAAGAGTCCCTGATTTTTGATGCCAGGAAGGCTCTACAGGAAGGAAGGGTATTTGAGATGACTTATGCAGGCTGGGAAGGAGTGCTGTCCGATATGGGGCAGGTCTTTAAGGAATGGATCCGGGGAGAGAATGGAACGGACGGGACAGACTGCATTGCCCGGATGGATGAGCTTCAGAGGAGTTATTTAAACCGCGCAGATGATCTGTATTTCTGTGAAAGTACGGCGAATTTCAGTTTGGAAGAAACGGCGAAGCTATTGGGAAAGGTATTAGGAATCTCTGCGGATGTGGATGCGGTGTTGGTTCCCATTGGAGGTGTACATGAAGGCGGTGTGGAGCTGAAAGCTGGTGTTACAGGAAAACTTTATGAAGGAAAGATTAACGTTGATATGGCTAACACCATCTGTCCTGCGCCGGATGGATCGTATGCGGTTATGACAATGACTGGCGCTCAAGTGAAAGATTTGGCTCAGAAGGGCTTCGATGCCTTTGGAGACGGCGATCCGTTTCCCTATCTGTTGGTGACCAGGGGGGATATGGAACTGAAGGAGGATACATCTTACCATGTGGCATTTTTTGGGCAGGGATATACGGAAGAAACTGCGCAGGTTTATTCCGCGCAAGTATATGAGGGTTCGCTTAAAAAGTTCCTGTATGAGTATTTGGAGAAGCAAAGGAAGGTTTCTCCGGATGGAAATAGATGGGAGTAGGTAAAAAATGGCGTCTGAGCATTTTTCAACCGTGATTTACGCCCGCTAAAGCGGATAGGGAGGTTAGAATGAAAAATGTCTTTGCAGCCTTTTTCAACCGTGAATTTATGCCTGCTAAAGCTGGCATGGGGGTCAGACTAAAAATGGCTGTTCAGCAGTTTTTCAATCATGAATTTATGCCTGTTTTCGCAGGCATGGAGGGTTAGAATGAAATACAGAAGGAAGAAACATCATATAGCGCTCCCAACAGTACTAGCGGTTTGCCTCGTAGTGTTTCTGATGGCAGGCGGAGCCTGTTTTATGGGATATCTTTCTGAGCAGATATTTGTGGAGCGTACGAAACAGCTCAATGAGATAACGTCTCAAGTGCGGGTGAATCTGAGTAATGCTCTGGATTTTCATTGGAATTATTTGACCAGCGCAGTAAATATGCTAAAGGCACAGCAATTTGAAACAGAGGATCAGCTGATGGATTCCATCCATAATCTGGAGGAGTTTTTGGAGACGGATCGATATCGTTCCGTGTTGATGGCGCTGGACAGTAAGGGAAACTGCTATGATGCCAACGGAAAAAGGGGTGTCTGGACTGATATAGACGGGATATCCGGTGGGAAGGAGCGGTATACGTTTATATCCGACAGCTATATTTATGAGGGCAGCTATTGGGTTTTCGTGCATAAGCTGGATGTGCCTATGCAGATGGAATCGTCCGGAACTATTTTTACCCATATCATTCTTTTGAAGGACGTTCATTCGATAAGTCAGTATTATGAAAGCGCTGCTTACGGCAGTCAGAATGAGACCTATATCCTAAAAAGCGATGGAACGAGGATGCATGACGATTCATTCAATGGGAATAGCATCCAGGCTTATAATGTACTCAAGGTTCTGGAGCAAATGGAAGGCCAGGAGTTTTCAGATATCAGGGCGGCTGTAGAAGACCAGAAAACGATCAGCACAAATTTCAAGTATAACGGGGAAGAATACTATTATTGTCTTACTTCTCTCTCGGAGTACGATACGTTACTGCTGTTTCTCATACCGGCAGAGCATGTAGCTACCAAGACGGTTGATATGGTGAGAACAATTATCGGAATGTTGTTGATACTCTCCGTAATCCTCTTGGTAATGATGGTTCTGATGGTAGGAGCGATTTTGGGCCATCGCAGCAGCAAGCAATTGTTCCTGCAGGAACAGGAAAATCTGCGCCGCCAAGAGAAAATGAACGAGCAGCTGGAGGAAACGAATGCCATGCTTGCCAGAGCCAAGGAGTCGGCTGAGCAGGCTTTTCAGATTGCGGAGGAGGCCAATCGGGCCAAGAGTTCTTTTCTGTCCAATATGAGCCATGATATCCGTACTCCTATGAATGCCATTGTAGGATTTGCGGCCCTTCTGGCAAGGGATGTGGATAATCCGGATAAGGTTAGGGAATACACTAGGAAAATAACGGCCTCCAGCCAGCACCTTTTGGGCTTGATCAATGATATTTTGGACATCAGTAAGATTGAAGCAGGCAAAACAACCTTGAATCTATCCGATGAGAATATTGTGGATCTCGTGGAAAACATTGATGCCATAATCCGTCCCCAGATGAAATCAAAGGGACACACTTTTGAGGTATACAGCAGGGATATCAAACACGAACGGGTAGTAATGGATAAGCTCCGTCTAAATCAGATCCTGTTGAATCTGCTTTCAAACGCCCTTAAATATACACCGGATGGAGGCCATGTTACTATGACCGTCCAGGAATTGCCGCAGTTTACGAAGCAGCTGGCTCATTATCGGTTCATTGTGGAAGATAATGGATACGGCATGAGCCAGGAATATATTCAAAATATTTTTCATGCTTTTACCAGGGAAGAAGACAGTGTTACCAATAAAATTCAGGGAACGGGGCTCGGAATGGCCATAACGAAAAACCTGCTGGATCTGATGGGCGGGAGTATCCTTGTGGAAAGCGAAAAGGGAAAAGGATCTACTTTTACGATAGATCTAGAGTTTTCAATCAGCGAACAGGCCATGGATCAGAATTTCTGGCAGAAGCATGGCATTACCAGGGTTTTGACGGTGGATGATGAAGAGGTGATTTGCCAGAATATTCAGATTACCATGGAAGGAACTGGGGTTGAAGTAGACTATGCGTTGGATGGACATACAGCTGTTGAAATGGTGAAAAGATCCGAACAGGAGGGACGGCTTTATGACATCATCCTGTTGGATTGGAAGATGCCGGGTATAGACGGTGTGGAAACAGCAAGACTTATCCGTCGGGATTTTTCCAGAAAGATACCGATTCTCGTTCTGACCAGCTATGATTGGCCGGAAATAGAGGAAGCGGCAACTTCGGCAGGAGTGGACGCTTTTCTTCCGAAGCCCTTCTTCCTCACCAGTTTCCGTCAAAAAATAGATCATGTGATAAACTGCGAAAACCAGAAAACGGAGGAAGTGATTGGGGAACAGAGCGTTCTTCATGGGATGAATATTCTTGTGGCGGAGGACAATGAGATCAACGCGGAGATACTCAGCGAACTTCTGGATATGGCGGGCGCTTCCTGCGATATCTGTGAAAATGGAAAAGTATTGGTGGAGACTTTTGAAAAATCCGTTCCAGGGCAGTACCAACTGGTATTGATGGATGTACAGATGCCGGTGATGAACGGTTATGAGGCAACACAGATGATCCGGGATCTCGATCATCCGCTGGCATTGAAGATTCCCATTATCGCCATGACGGCAAATGCTTTTGCGGAGGACATTCGGGATGCGCTGGAAGCAGGGATGAACGCCCATGTTGCCAAACCGGTAGATATGACGGTATTGGAGAAAACGGTAAAAGCGGTGCTTGCGACGCAGTATGGGAACGAATAATATAGATGTAAATATGCTTTAAGAGAAATATGGCTTCTGACATGAAACTGGTCATGTCAGAAGCCATATTTTTGAATTGGTTTCATTCTGTATGCCACATCTGATATAGCAGGAAACGGAAGATTTAAACCTTCCTAAAATCTTCCACCGGAAGGATAAAGATCGTAGAACCTCCCACCTCCACATTCACAGGAACGGAAGAAACGGAGTTGTATACATTACTGTTGGAAGGCGCCGGAGGCGTGTACATGATCTGCTGACGTCTTCCGGAATGCTGCTTAATGATTTCACATACGCCCTCCACCTGATCGTCGTCCAGGCCGAGGAGGAGGGTCGTGTTCCCTTTTTTCAGAAATCCACCTGTGGTGGCGAGCTTAGTCACATAATATTTTCTTTCATTCAATTCGTTAATGAGTAAAGGTGCATCTTCGTTATGCACGATTGCCAATAGCATTTTCATAGGACACTCCCTTTCCGCCGTCTGGATACAGCAATGCTTTTTATTCTAGTATAAACATTTTTAACAGAAATGGCAAACTTTTTTTCTTTATTTTGTGTAAATTTTCTGTTACAGTTATTGCTCCCGCCCCCAAGCGGATCCCATCCCGAGAGGAGGAGTCCGTGTCTAAAGCTTCCAGGGCGGCAGGCGGAAACGGCATACCACGGCCTTGGGGGGAGGGCAACAGGATATTTTCGGGCGCCTTTCATGCCATGGAGGCGAGACCTGCTTCCCAGGAGGGACGCACCCCGACTGGGAAGCGTCCAGGGCTCGGCGTAATGTCCGGCATGAGTGCGCCCGAAAATATCCTGTTGCCCTCCCCCCAAGGCCGTGGTATGCCGTTTCCGCCTGCCGCCCTGGAAGCTTTAGACACGGACTCCTCCTCTCGGGATGGGATCCGCTTGGGGGCGGGAACAGCAACAGGAAACAGGGATATGTTGTAGGATATTGGCTTGGCATATGGCTAAGAAGGGGGAGTTGTGTTATACTTATGCGTGCAAAGGTCCTACCCTTTGGCAGAAAGCGAGAGAAAATGGATAGGGAAGGTTTTATCCGGGCCAGGGATATGGTGATTGGAAAGTCGCATAAGAGGAATGGAATCGGGACGCTTTCGGAAAAGACGGTTCATGCAATATTGAAGAATTATTATGCGCCAGATGAAAAAATGCATGAAATCCCGATTGAAGGAAGCGTAGCGGATATCTATACGGGCAGTGAAATTGTGGAAATACAAACGAGGAATTTTAACAAAATGAGGGGAAAGCTTGAAAAATTCCTGCCGCTTTGTCCCGTAACGCTGGTCTATCCGATTCCTCACATAAAATGGCTGGTCTGGATTGATGAGGAGAGCGGGGAGTTAAGCGTTCCTAGGAAATCTCCGGTGAGAGGAAGCGCTTATATGGCATTTCCGGAGTTGTATAAGATCAAAAACTTTCTGTCGAATGAAAATCTTCGATTGAAACTGGTGCTCTTGGATGTGGAGGAGTACCGGCTTTTAAACGGCTGGAGCCAGGATAGGAAAAAGGGATCGTCCAGGTATGACAGGATTCCAAAGGAGCTTGTGGAGGAAATCTGTATTGATTGCCGTCAGGATTATCTGCAGCTGCTTCCCTATGGATTAGAAGAACCGTTTACTTTCCGGGAATTCGCATCTCAGGTACACATCCGGCCGTCTTTAGCGCAGATTGTACTTCATATTATGAACTATTTAGGAGTGGTGGAAAGGGTTGGGAAGAAAGGAAACGCTTATCTATATCGGGTGATGGAATAAAAATATTGCTGTGTCGTTTGCAGTTATGTTTCGGCTCGTCATTGGAGCGGCATGTATGGAAAGAAATAACGGAAAAGTACATAGAAAGGAATATAAATGGATTTTCTAAATAAAGTGAAATTATATACGGGAAGCTATAATTCCCCTATTCTTACCGGAGATGGAAGTATTTATCATGGAAGAGGGGAAGGGATTCGGGTATTCCTGTTTGATGAGGAGAAGGGGGTTTTAGAGGCGCTGGAAAGCTATCCAGATGTGGAAAACGCTTCCTGGATTACATTTTCACCGGACAAAAAGACCCTTTATGCGGTGAATGAATTGGATGATTATGAAGGGACAAAAGGGGGAGCGCTTTCTTCCCTGGCGGTGGATGAAGAAGGAAAACTCGTATTGAGAAACCGCCTTCCGGTTATGGGCGCGGCGCCGTGTCATGTCAGCTATGGGGAAGGGCATGTTTTCACTGCGAATTATAATGGAGGAAGCCTGAGCAGCTTTGCCGTGAACGAAGACGGAAGCCTGAAAGGGATGGACTGGCATATCGTCAACAAAATGGAAAAGGAAGACAGACCGGAGGGAATTGACAGGGTAAGGCAGGAGAAACCGCATGTGCACAGTGCGTCGGTTTATGAAGGTGTATTATGGATCACGGATTTGGGAATGGACGAAATATCCTCATATGGACTGGATGGGAAAGGGAGGACTGTGCCGATAACCTGCTGCAGGCTGGAGCTGCCTGCTGGAAGCGGGCCGAGAAGCCTGGCTTTTGGTAAAGAGGGATATGTGTATGTATCCTGCGAACTTTCTAATCAGATCGCAATTTTGGATGCGAAAGGGGAAGAACCTGAACTGAAAGGCTTTGTATCCTGCCTGCCTGAGGGGGAGAACGGAAAGGGGAATTTTCCGGGAGGCATCCTGCTCTCCAAGGACAGAAGGCACCTCTATGTGGGAAATCGGGGACACAACAGTATCGGAGTTTTCCGGATCGATCAATTCGGAATGCCGGAGGGGATACAATGGGCGCCCTCTGGAGGAAAAAACCCCAGGGGATTTCAATTATCTCCTTCCGGCAGATGGTTGATCGCAGCGAATCAGGACAGCGATAATTTGGTCGTTTTCCGAAGGGATAAAGAGACGGGGATGCTTACAGAGCATGGAAGGTATGATGCGGGAGCAGTAGTCTGCCTGGCTTTCTTGATAGGATGAGAAGGTGCATCTTGTGCACAGATGGGAACTAGAGAGCCCACTTAAGCGGATAAATGGGATCACCTTGATTTGTATGCACGTTAGGGCGCACGGATGGGAGCCAAAAATGAAAATCGTATATGCGACCGGGAATCCGGGGAAATTCGGAATGATGAAAGAATTTTTGGAAGGCATGGAGATGGAGCTTGTGAGTCTCTCAGAATTGGGCAGGAGCCTAAAGGAACCGGAGGAATGCGGAAAATTCCCATTGGAAAACGCCAGACAGAAGGCGGCGTATTATTTTAATATTCTCCGACAGCCCGTCTTTTCCTGCGACAGCGGATTGTTCATTGAAGGGTTGCCTGCAGAGGAACAGCCCGGTGTCCATGTGCGTAACAGGGATGGGAAGCGCATGACGGATTCGGAGATGACGGAATATTACGCAGGAATAGCTAAGCGGTTTGGAGGAAAATGTATTGCCCGATATCAGAATGCGATCTGCCTGATCCTAGATGGGGGAAGGAGATACGAATACGATGGGGAGGATATCAGCGGAGGCAGATTCTATTTAGTTGATGCGCCCGTGGAGCAGAAAGAGGAGGGATTCCCTCTGGATTGTATTTCTGTGGATATGGAATCCGGAACGTATTTCACACAGAGGGAAGAAATCTCAGGGATTGGAGAAGAGAAGGCTGGTTTCCGCCGGTTTTTTGAAGGAATATGGCGTGAAATCGAGGACTCCACGATCCTGATTTGAGTGCCCGCAGAAGCGGGCTGATGGCTGCGTCAAGGGCAGAAGGTACCTATGCTGATCATTCATGGGAGGCATGATGGGGTGGTGAGCTATCAAAATGCAGCCGTTTTCTATGCTCATGCATCGTCTCTTGGGATTCCTGCCAAATTCTATACAGTATCTGACGGAAAGGATAGCCATTCCGTTTACACGGCAGGCTGTTTTCTGGAAGAAAGGAAGAAGTGTGAAACGCTGGATGCATTGTTCTGGTGGATTGAGAAGATTTAAGGAAAGAAGAGGATACTATAAATGACGGACAGACTGTACAATAAGGATGCCTATTTGCAGGATTTTGATGCTGAGGTATTGAGCTGTGAGGAGGGAAAGAAGGGATATGAAATCGTCCTGGATCGGACGGCCTTTTTCCCTGAGGGAGGAGGACAGCCTGCGGATAGAGGCTGGCTGGACGGGGTAGAAGTTCTGGATGTGAGAGATAAGAAGGAGTACGTACTTCATATCTGCGATAAACCTTTAAAAGCAGGAAGCCGGGTACACGGAAATGTTGAATGGAACCGCCGCTTTCTCCATATGCAGCAGCATTCAGGGGAGCATATTCTATCAGGCATCATCCATAGACTCTTCGGTTACGATAACATAGGCTTCCACATGGGAAAAGATTTTGTGACGGTGGATTTCAGCGGCCTTTTAACGGAAGAGCAGATTGCAAAGGCAGAAAAGGAAGCGAATGAAGTGGTATTTTCCAACAGGGAAATCAAGGCGGAATACCCTTCCAGGCAGGAATTGGCATCTTTGGAATATCGGAGCAAAAAGGAGATTGAAGGAGATATTCGTATCGTTACCGTACCGGGAGCGGACGTATGTGCCTGTTGCGGTACTCACGTACATCGTACCGGGGAAATCGGGCCGATCAAGGTCATATCCGACGAGCACTATAAATCAGGTATTCGCCTCACATTAGAAGTCGGATGGAAGGCCTTGGAAGATTATGACATGAAACACAGGAATGCGAAAGAAATATCAGCCTTGCTTTCGGTTCCGCCTGAAATGATTGCAGATGGGGTGGAAAAACAACAGGAACAGATTCAGGCATTAAAAAATGCGAATATCGCATTGAAGCAGAAGCTCTTTGAGAAGATGACGGAAGGGATTGAGGAAGGAAGCAGGAAGGAAATCCTGTTCCAGGAGGATTTGAATTCGGTGGAGGTGCGCAGACTGGCGGATCTGATTTGCGCAAAAACGGAATTTGCCGCTGTGTTCTCCGGTTGTGACGAAGAAGGCTATAAGTATGTGATGTGCAGCAATACGATGGATGTGGTTGCCCTGGGAAAAGAGTTCAATAAGGTTCTCAACGGAAGGGGCGGAGGGAAGAATCCCATGATTCAAGGCTCCGTACAGGCCTCACAGGACGAGATAAGGAACTTTTTTACGGATAAAATGGGATAAGTAACGCTATTTGTGCGTTTGTCGTGTTGTTGTTCCGGCTATGCTTGAAATAGGCGCCATTTCATAGTATACTTAGGATACAGAAAGAAGGGCAGAACTTTACAACAATAAAAACGGAGGAAATAAGATTGAAAATTGACATTTTCAATCACAGACTGTGTGACCCAAAGTTTTCGTTGATTAAAATGCCGCTTGCGCGGCGGAATGAGAGGAAACATGCAGGCATTTAGACATGTACTAAAGAAGCTGACCCCCTTGGAAATCAATATCATTAACACCAAGACACCCTATGACGAACCCCTCCAGATCCAGTTTGACCGAGGGTTCAGCCAGGAAGGAGATTGCCTTGTGTGCACCATTACCACGCTCGTATTTCGGGAGTCGGAAATGAATGCGCAGGAAAAGTCCTTTCTGATCAGATATACCTTGGAAGCCGTATATGGCTGTGACGAGACGGATATGCAGGAAGAAGAACTCCAAGAGACGATTACGAAAGAACTTTATTCCTATATTCGCCTAGGCGTAACGTCCATCATCGGAGCGGCAGGAATCGATTCCATCTCCCTTCCGTATTCCATATAAGCTTGTGACGGTCCACAGAAGTCTGAACGGTTACGCAGCCAGCCATGAAAATCTCTGTCAGGTGGCTGGAGACATGACAACCGTAAGATTTTTATACGGTCTGTGCGGTAAATGCGCGGACTCATCTGAATTGTTACATTGCCGAGCCATACACGCGTTTGTCCTGGAAATTTTTGATTGACATCTTTTTATCAGGATGATATGATAAGTTCCACGATAAGGGAGTAGTCAGCACGTGGAAACGTGTAGTGAAGTCAACATACTGATATTTATTTATCTGGCTTTGTTTTAAATGATGAGACTTATCTGTCCAGGGGGACAGATAGGTCTTTTTGTATGTTGGTAAGAAATCATAAGATACGGGAGGAATCGGGAATATGAGCATTTGGGAACTTCTGGCGATCGCCGTGGGATTATCCATGGATGCCTTTGCGGTGTCCATCTGCAAAGGCCTTTCCATGAAAAAAATGAATTGGAAGAATGCGATGAAGACGGGTCTCTACTTCGGCGGATTTCAGGCGGCCATGCCTTTTCTTGGTTATCTCTTGGGGACAGGCTTCAGCGATATGATAACCAACATTGACCACTGGATCGCCTTCGTCCTTCTCGTACTTATTGGAGGGAATATGGCCAAGGAATCCTTTGAAAAAGAAGATAAAAAAGAACACAACGATGCTTTTGACTGGAAAACGATGATACCCTTGGCTGTGGCCACAAGCATAGATGCCCTGGCAGTTGGTGTGACTTTTGCCTTTCTTAATGTGGATATCGTGCCTGCTGTGGTTTTCATCGGGTTTATTACCTTTTTCTTCGGGGTCCTGGGTGTCAAAATCGGGAATGTTTTCGGATCCAGGTACAAATCCAAGGCGGAATTGGCAGGAGGAATGATCCTGATTTTTATGGGAATAAAGATACTGGTACAGCATCTGGGTATTTTGATCTGACAGGAGAGGCCACATTTCCGCGGTCCGTTTGCATACCGACCTTTCATGCGTTAAATCTTGAGCTAACATGGGGCATCTGTGCTGCTGTGATTTATTAGTAAGAATTTAGGCTTGACTAAACTGTTACGTTCATCATCAATTCAATGCTATTTTCCGGAAAAGATAGTGACAGAAAAAATGGAAAGTGGTATAATAACGACGCTTTAAAAGTTTATCTTGTGCCGGCAAAAAGCCGGACATATTTTGTGCGTGCATCAACACGTCGGATTGGAGGAGATATGAGACGTACAAGTTTACGATTTGACATCTGGGTATGCCTGGCTTTGGCTTATCTGATCAGCTTGCTTCCGGTAAAGATAGTGGAGAAACTAATGCCGGCGCAATATGAAAATTATGTGGAAGAGCATACCGTGTCGGATGGAGAAATCGGTGGGGCTGCAGGGGAATCCGTTTTCCGGGCACAGAGTGTGGCAGATTTGGAATCCCATGAAACATTTACAATCGTTTCCGACGGGATCGAATACAGGAACCGGGGCGCAGGGTATTATGGCAGCTGGTATATGCACGCCGTAACGCTCCCTTCCGGAGAGCTGGTGGCGGCCTGTGTGAATGAGGATGCGGTACAGCAGATGGGAGACGACATTTTCTCCGGAGATAATATTCTGCCGGTAGGACGTTTGGTATATGAAGATCTATCCGAAAACGAAACTTTTCTGAATCAGATTGAATATAAGGAACCTTTAAGCAGAACGGATTTCTATGTGGATATGCTTGGGAATGGCGGAAAACTCAGCGAGGAAGATTATACGCAGATTCCGACTCTTATCATACAGCTGGTAACGGTTTTCATCTGTTTTCCTATTTTACATATGTTGGGTTCAAAACTGGGAATTTTTCCTTATTTCTTCCCTCCGAAAAAGAAAAAAGAGGCGGAGTGGAAGTAAAATCTGCCGATGCTGGGAAATATCCATGGAAGGAAGAAGGAGACGATACTTATGGAAACGATTAAGATTAAAAAGATCAACATACCATACCTGTTAGGCTATATTTTTGTACCTATTCTTGTTTGCGCGTTATGCTTCCTGCTCAGTTATCTGTTCTTTCCAAAGGGAAACATGGCCGTTGTTCTGCTCATGCTCCCGCCTTTTCTTACCCTGATGTGGTGGATCTTCGGAGGAAAACTGATTTTCAAGAAAAATCAGAAAGAGCTGGAAAAGGAACTGGATCAAATGGGATTCGTCCGTAACCATACTTTTTATGGCAGAGGCAGTATGGTCGTGGTGGATGCTCAGAACGGAAAAATCGCTCTGCTGTTCTTCTGGAACCCTACCCAGAAATATGTGCTGCCGGCCAGCCGTTTGAAACAGGCCTGGGTGGATGACGGAGAGAAGGGAAGAGGATTCATGGCGGGAAGCAGCTGTGTCAGTTTCTTAATGAACATTGACGGCGTGACGATCCGGGTATACACGTTCACATCCAATCAACGCTGGGCCATGAACAGCGACTATATTCTCAAGGGGATTGCCAAGGCGGATATGATGGCAAAGATCCTGATGGAGGCGAAGAACAGGGCATAACCCTCTTTGGAAAGGCATGGGATTGGAATGGGATTCTTGCGGAAGATACGGGCCGCATTTCATAATGATTGGTGTGGAAAATGTCAGAGCCAGATGGTAGAAACCGGCCGCCAGCTTTATATGCTTCCGATTTCGGTGGATCATTATGCGCCGCACCAGGACGCGGGCTTTTTCATTAAAAATATGCGGAAAGTGTCGTGTAAGGCGGAAATTCCTGCAGGATTCTATGCCTGTGGCGCCATATCTTACCGGTGCCCAGAATGCGGGCACCGGATAGTAAAGCTCTCTGTTTTCCTCCCGGTCCGTGACCAGGAACTGCCGGAGGATACGGTCTGCTTTGAAAACGGAGAAATGGACGCTTTTCTCTGGCAGTAACCCACATCAAGCGAAGAAACGGGTTTGGAAGGCGCATTTGTTTCTGCTGTCTGTGGGAACCACAGGAATCAAGACTGGCCGAGCTGCTGCTCCCGTTTCTGTACCTTGACCTTCAGGTAAAAGATCAGGAGGGCAAGGAAGAGAGCGCCTAACACATTAGTAAATTGCTGGGCATAGAGGCTGTGTCCTGCCAGGGTGAAATTTGCCTGCTGGAGGAAATCCAGAAGGTTTCCGGCCACGAAGGAAACCAAAAATCCATAGATACCGCTTAGGGAAGAGAGGATCGAGAGCTGAAGATCCCTCTTTTTTTCATCTAAAAGTTCGAGCTGTACGCCAAACAGGCCGATTCCAGCAAAACTCCATCCCAGTGCGGAGCACACCGTACCCATAACGACCATGGGATAGGCGTTGGAGGGAACTGCCAGGGCAAAGAATATGTAATATAGCAGGATCCCTATCAGCGTATATTTATAAAGAAAAGCCATGCCATAGCGATCTCCCATTCTTCCCATAAAAGGGGTGATGGCTATGCGAAGCAGGTTCCCCAAAAAGCCGATGATCATAATAAAGGTAAAGGGCAAGCTCAATTCCGCCAGTTGGTAGCTGGTATTAAAGGGAGCGGCGCAATAGAAGGAGGTCTGCCAGAGTAGGGTGGCAGTCAAAGCAATGCGGAAATCCGGACTGCGAAACGCTTCTTTCATTTCCGCTAGGAGAATGCCACGTTCTTTCACAGATTCATGCGTCTGATATTTTTTACATAGTTTTCCGTGTATTTCTTTACCCTGTGCATTCAACTGGGCCATACGGGGTTCCTTCATACAGCTGAATGCCCAGAAATTCAATAGAACAAGGAATAGGATCATTCCCCCGTTGATGAGGAATCCCACATATTGTTTCGGCCCTGCGGTGGCGTCCATGAGGATGCCGGCAAACAGCATTACCGTGACGGTGATAAAGACGGCGATGGAGTCCTTTTTGGAAAAATAGCTGCCCCGAAGGCGCGCAGGGACCAGGGTTGCAAGCCAGTCCTGGGTCGCCGGTGTGCCTATTTGGGCGCATATTTGCGCAAAAAAATAGCCAGCCACCAAAAGGAGCTGCTTCAGGCCGTTCCCTGCGGGAAGCAGAGGAATAAAAAAGATCAGGGCCAGATACAGCTTCTGAAACACTGTGAGGCAGACGAAGAGCTTCCTTTTCTTCAGATGATTGATCCTACGCATGGTAAAGAGCTGAAAGATGGCAGCTAGGCTGGCAATGGAAGTGAGCACACCGGCCTGGGCATCGGAAAAGCCGACAGAGAGCATGAGGGATACGAGAAAAGTCCCTCCTGCCAGCTGGCCGACGGTCTGTGAAGCGGAATCCCCCACGATATAGTACCGGCGGCTTTTCTCATAATCCGTCTCATCCTCCGGCAGGGCCATAAAATAGATTTTGCGGAATTTTCCCAAAAGCCAGTTCATATCCAGTATCAGTCTGCTCATAATGATCTTCATACTCCCTTCCCAAGGATGATCGGATCTGAATTCTGGCTACATACTACAATAAGAATTGAAAGATAAGAATGTATTATCTTTTTCTTATTCATGTATTATTTTGGCCTGGCGGCCGGAGACTGCGGTTTTGGATGGTCACAGCCTCCGGCTTTTCTTCCGGTTCAAGATTCCGGTCATGGCAAGGGAGTCAGTCGTCCACATCAAAGGCTTCCAGCCGGCTCTTTTTAGGAAGAGGCCTGCTGTCCCCATGTTTGACGAAGAGCATGGTAAAGAAGGCGGCGGATACGAACAGGGCGGCATAGGGGAATAGGGTGTAGTATCCCACATGTTCCAAAAGAAAACCGGACAGAATCGGGGTGATGATCTGGGCGGCCATGGAAAAAGTGTAATAGAAACCAGTGAATTTGCCGATGTCCGCTCCTTTGCTCATCTCCACTACCATAGGGTAGGAATTCACATTGATGGCGGCCCAGGCCACTCCTACGAGTGCGAACAGGCCATTGATCCATATATGATATTCCTTGACCGCAGCGCCTAAAGCAAACATGGAGGCGAGAAGCACCACGCCCCCGAGAATGGTTTTCTTCCGACCGATGCGGGAGGCTGCGGCGCCCACAGGGATATAGGAGCAGATGGCGGCGACGGTGGCCACCAGCAGACAGTTGGCAAATCCTCCGCCCTGTATCCCCCAATAGATCTGGGCATATTTGGAAAAGGCGGTGGTTACCGCATTATATCCCATAAACCAACAGGACACGGAGATCAAAATCAGAATGAGGCTTCTTCTCACTTCAGGGGCCATGGGAGCTTTGGCAGAAGCCTCCTCCTTCGGGACATCCTGAGAACCGTCGCTCATACGGTCGATTCGTTCCCGTTCCATCCGCAGGGGGTTTTCTTTGATTTTCCAGAAAAGGAGTAATACGGAAATTGTCATAACTGCGGCTACAATAAAGAAAATGGGGAAGTAATCGGGCTTTCCCGTTTTCGGAATCAGGGCGGATATCAGGATCAGGGAGATGACGCCTCCTACGGCTCCCATGAGATTGATGATAGCATTGGCTTTGGAGCGCAGGGGAGCAGGCGTCACATCTGGCATGAGGGAAACGGCAGGAGAACGATAGCTTCCCATGGCCAGCAGGGTGATGAAAAGGGCCATCACGAAAAGAACCAGAGAACCCAGGTTGTCGGAAAACGGAAGAAAGAGCATGGAAACGACCGCCACGGCGGTTCCGAATAGGATAAAGGGCATGCGTTTTCCGATTCTTGTATTCACGCGATCGGACAGGCTGCCGAAAAAGGGCAGTAGGAACAGGGCCAGCACATTATCTATAGCCATGATCCCTCCCGATATGGTATCACTGATATGGAAGGTATTCTTCAGAATCAGCGGGATGATGCTGTCATAGAGCTGCCAGAAGGCGCTGATGGAGAGAAAAGCAAGGCCGACCAGTATAGTTCGTTTGGTGTTCAGTTTCATGAATAGATTCCCCCTCTTTTCATATTTGATTTGTATACTCCCTTTCAGGTTGAACGGATCCATATTAGATGGGTAAATATGGAAAAACCTAATAGAAGGATAGCATATCTTTTCTCTTTTGTAAAAAGAGAACGATGAAATGGGTGTTGGAAAAAGCCGGCAGCCTGATATGCGTCCTGTCTACTTGACAAGGGACATATCAGACTGCTGGCTTTTTTCCGAAGAGGGCATGTTAGGAATCCGTATTCAGCCTGGCGATTTGCTTAGCCAGTTCTTTTTTTCTCTCTAAACCGCTTTGTTTTCCGATTACGACCCGCTGGGCCTGCGGGCTTCCAGCTCCGTGGAGGGATTCCGTCAGATATCCGACGGCTGCTGTGCCCAGGGTGAGATTTTCAATGAGGCGCAGCAGTTTCAGGCGATCCTGGGAGGAAGCGCAGTCCGCTCCGGCAAGATATTTCTGGATATATTCGGCGGTATCCGGATTTTCCAGGTCTTTTTGAGAAGGCGCGGTAACCATGAGTCCGCCTGCGATATCCTGGGCAAGACGTGCCATCTCGAAGGGAAAACGGGTGACGTTCTGCTTGCAGACATTGGCTAACAGTAGATCGACGGAATAGTTTCCCGCCGCTGTCTGGCAGCCTTCGCAGGAACAGGCGATACCACAGGAGTACATGGTTTCATTTAAATGGGTCATCTCGATAAGCTTGTCTTTGATATGGGAGGCTTTTTCTGTGCCGTTTTGGTCGGCGGCCAGGGCGGCAGCGCCGATCAGCACATCTCCTACGCCGGTTTTGCATCCTCCATAGCTTTGGCGATGGTAACCTGCAAACCTCTCCACAAGGGCGCTCGAAAATTCCACTTCTCCGTTCATATAAATATGGTCGTTTGGAATAAATACGTGGTCAAAAATGACCAGAGCCTCTACTCCGCCAAACTCCGGATTCCCGGTGTCCATGGGAACATCTTCCTTCTTGCGCGTATCGCAGCTTTGCCTGCCAATGATCATAAGGACGCCGGGCGCATCAGTGGGAACCGAAAATGACACAGCATAGTCTTCACAGCCCGCGCCTAAGGAAACGGTGGGCATGACGAGGATCTCATGGGAGTTGCAGGCTCCTGTTTGATGGCACTTTGCCCCGCAGACGATAATACCGTCCGCGCGCCGTTCGACCACGCGCAGATAAGCTTCGGGATTCGTCTGTCGGTTTGCGGGAAGATGGCGGTCACCCTTCGGATCGGTCATGGCCCCGTCTATCACCAGGTCTTGTTCCTGACATTCCTGAAGAAATCGGAGAAAACGGGAATGATAAGCAGTTTTATATTTCCGATCTATCTCATAGGTGACCGAAAATACGGCGTTGACTGCGTCCATTCCCACACAGCGCTGAAAGCAGGAAGCCGTCTTTTGGCCCAGAAGCCGCTGCATCTTTACCTTGGCAATCAAATCTTCCCTGCTTTGGTGGATATGGGTAAAACGATTGATGAGGCGGCCTGTAAGATGAGAGCGAGCCGTTAAAAGAGGGCGATATTCGTCCTCCCAAGCCAGATCATAGGTCATTTTAACGGAATTCAGGGAAGGCGCCAAAATCGGATTACCTACCGGATTACTTATTTTCTCGCCAAATAGGTAAATCTGCATTTTTTTTCGTTGAATACTGCAAAGATATTCATCTCCGGTCATGAGAGGCATAGAAAATTCTCCTTTTGAAATTGCATTTATTATATAAGCTCCATTAAACTCATCCATACCTAAAATTAAACTTTAACAATTTAAAATCAACTCAGTTTTTAAATCGTTCGATTCTTAAAATTATATCGGTTTATAAAATTATATTGATTTTTGAATCTTATCGATTTTTGAAAGGAATCGATTTTTAAATTGTATCGATTTTAAATCGTATCGATTTTAAATCGTATCGATATAGGAAATCCCAAATTCATCCAATTTCCTGGTTAAAGGCAGATCTTTTAATTCCAAAATAGCGAGTTCCGCAAGATACTGTACCTCGCAGCCCGGCTCCATATGGCCCGCGTACATACCGTTTGGCTCTGAGATCGTAAGATGGAAATGAGGGACACCGTCGATGATCAGCCCCTGGACCGAAGATAGCTCAATGGGACGCTCAATGGTGGCAAACTGATTGACCGCAAGATCATCCGTGTTTGCGATAAAATGCAGGCAGGCTTTGCGCAGGGAGCCGATTGCAGAAAGAAGAATTCCGTTTTTGATATGTAGACGGGAAATTTCCGCTTCCACGCTTTCAAGAATTTGTTCACCCTTGCCGAGATGGATGATGACGACGCGCCCTAGATTTTCTGTAGTATAAGTCCTCATATATGATTACCCCCTTGTTTATACTAAATTTTCGTTAAAATATGAAAACGTTTACATATACCATAACAGAAAATAAGACGTTTGGCAAGTTAAGTTTGAAACTCAGATCATTTTTCGCAGAGGGAGGCTGCTGCTCTCACCGCGTTGGGGGTCCTTTCGCAGAGGGGCGTCCCGGGAGCAATGCAACAGCCGTATCCTAATTTTGAGCGCATTTTGCACCATGTAGATGAGACCTGCTTCCCTGGAGAGCCATTGCTCGAGAGGGAAGCGTCCAGGGCT
>CANSTU010000005.1 GCA_947650005.1 uncultured Lachnospiraceae bacterium | reverse complement strand
CCTCATGGTTCCAAACGGCTCATAATCTCACCGCGATTTCCGTTTCTAGGTCTTTGCATCCTCATGGTTCCAAACGGCTCATAATCTCACCGCGATTTCCGTTTCTAGGTCTTTATATCCTCATGGTTCCAAATGGTTCATAATCTCATCGCGATTTGAGCCGTTTTTAGGTCTTTATATCCTCATGGTTCCAAACGGCTCAAATCGCGGGGGAACAAGGTGGTTTCCCGAACGTTGTCTTCGCCTGTCAGTTGCATGGTAAGGCGTTCCAGGCCGATTCCCAGGCCTCCGTGGGGCGGCATGCCGTGTCTGAACGCAAGCAGGTAATGTTCCATCCCCTCCGTCGTCATGCCTCGTTTCTCTATTTTTTCCAAAAGCTTGTGATAATCGTGGATGCGCTGTCCCCCCGTAGTGATCTCCATTCCCCGAAAGAGGCAGTCAAAGCTTAAGGTGTAGGTTGGATCCATCGGATCGTCCATGGCATAAAAAGGCCGTTTCCTGCTGGGATAATGGGTAACAAATACGAAATCGGCACCGTATTCCTCCTGAAAATATCTCCCTATCAAGCTTTCTTCCTCTGGCTCCAAATCATAGGGATTTCGAATCGGGCGGCCGTATTTTTCCGAAACGAGCCGTTTGGCTTCTCCAAACCGGACGGCCGGGATCCTTTCCACCTCCGGCAAGGTAACACCTAAAAGGGCCAATTCCCTTCCATACTCTTCCTGAAGCATCGCCATAATACACTGTAAAACCCCAGTTTCCATGGCCATTATCTCTTCAAATCCGCCGATATATCCCATCTCAAAATCCAGCGAAGTATATTCATTCAGATGCCGCCTGGTATTGTGCTTCTCCGCCCGGAAAACCGGCGCGGTCTCAAATACCCGGTCGAATACTCCCACCATCATCTGCTTATAGAACTGTGGGCTCTGGGCCAGTACGGCGGGACGATGGAAATAGTCCATTTTAAAAATATTTGCGCCGCCCTCCGCTCCCTTGGAACCGATTTTCGGCGTATGGATTTCCGTGAATCCCTGTTGTGTGAGAAACTGCCGGAACCCTCTCACAATCCCCTCCTGAATCCTAAATTTAGCCCGTTCCCTCACGTTTCTTAAAGAAATGGCGCGCAGATCCAGTCTGGTTTCCAGACTGACGTTCATCTTTGACTTCGCAACCGGGATCGGCATTGGTTCCGCGGGCTCGGAAAGAATCCGCACGCTCCTTAACCTGATCTCTATCCCTCCCGGAGCTCGTTCGGAAGCGGCGAGCACACCCATCGCCTCTATTGTATCGGCTTCCTTCAAATCCTTCAGGGAAAAATCCGCTTCTTTTTCCTCATACACACACTGGAGCAGGCCGTCCCGCTTTCTCAATATGAGAAAGGCAATGGTTCCCATATCCCGGATGGTATGGATCGCTCCGGTAATCCAAACTGTCTGCCCTTCCATACCCGGCTGCATCAATTCCGTAATTTCCAACGTTTTCTTCTGAAGTACACCCGTTAAAAATTCCATGGCTTTGGTCTCCTTTTTCAATGGCTGCAGCAGCCTGGCCATCAAACCGCTGCAAATGCTTTCCATTTCCTCCTGCGGGGCGAACTTTTGTTTTTCCGATTGCGGCAGGGAAAGACTTTCCTTTGCTGCGATCCGCAGGCCATCCCCAAACGCAAAAAATCCCGGAGTGCTTTCGCACTCCGGGACGGATCAATCACATAATCCGCGGTACCACCCGCATTGACAAGACGGCACTTCCATCAAAATGCTTCTTCGCCTTATCCACTCACGGGAACCGCCATTATACCAGCCGCTTCATACAAAACGGCCTACAGCTGTTCCCTCCACTTAACGCGTGTTCACGTACTACCCTACGCTCCGGCATTCGCCAGACTTTCAGGCAATCAGCTCCCGGGTGTTCCCATAACCAGCTTTCACAAGCAGCGCTCTCAGTCGGTGACGCCGCATTCCTGTCGCTTCCCCTGATCAGAGTCCCGTTCCATGCCTTTTCCAAATTTGTTTTACATCTTAGCACAGGAACCTTTGAAAAGCAAGTACTTTTTCAACAAATAAATATACGTTTATTAATATGGGTTCCTATTGCCGCCTATCCAATGTCCAATGTGATCAGCCCAAGATCCAGGATGCTCCTCGGCCCGGATACCTTCCGGGTCGTAAGTCAAGACAGAACGCTCCCGCAACGTCCTTCCCTGAATACGCCGCTGTCAGATTCTTCGGATCCGCTCCATTGCTTCGGCCGTATTTTCATAGGTTCCAAATGCGGTCAGACGGAAATATCCCTCCCCGCTGGGACCAAACCCGGAGCCCGGAGTTCCAACTACATTGGCCCGCTCCAACAGAAAATCAAAAAATTCCCAGCTCGTCATTCCGTCCGGGGCCTTCATCCATATATAGGGGGAATTGATTCCGCCCGATGCCTCATATCCAGCGTCCTTTAAGCCGTCCCGGATATAGTGTGCATTTTTCATATAACGATTCACCATCTCCCGAATCTGTTCCTGTCCGCGGGGCGCATACACCGCCTCCCCAGCCCGTTGGACGATATAGGGCGCGCCGTTGTATTTCGTCCCATGGCGTCTGGCCCAGAGCGCATGGAGGGACGTCCCGCCAGCCTCTAGCGCTTTGGGTATCACTGTATAACTAAGCCGCAGGCCAGTAAATCCCGCATTTTTGGAAAAGGAGCGCAGCTCAATGGCGCATGTGCGGGCCCCCTCGCACTCATAAATGCTGTGAGGGATGTCTTTTTCGGAAATATATGCTTCATAGGCCGCATCAAAGAGGATCACTGCCCCTTGTTCATTCGCATAATCCACCCATCTCTGCAGCTGTTCCTTCGTCACCGCAGCGCCGGTGGGATTATTGGGAAAACACAAGTAGATCAGATCCGGCCTCTGTTGGGGCAGTTCGGGAACAAAATCGTTTTCCGCCGTGCACGGCATATAGATGACGTCGCTCCACCTCTGTGTTTTCTCATCATAATTCCCGCACCGCCCGGCCATCACATTGGAGTCCACATAGACCGGATACACAGGATCGCAGACCGCAATCCGGTTATCCGGGCCGAAAATCTCCTGAATGTTGGCAGAATCCGACTTCGCACCGTCCGATATGAAAATCTCATCCGCATCGATCTCGCATCCTCTGGCCGCGAAATCCTTCTCCGCAATGGCCTTCCGCAAAAATTCATAGCCCAAGTCCGGCGCATAACCCCGGAAGGACGCCGCATCTCCCATTTCATCCACAGCCTTATGCAACGCTTCCACCACCGCGGCCGGCAGAGGCTGGGTCACATCCCCAATTCCCAGACGGATGATTTTCCGATCCGGATTGGCAGCCGCATAAGCGTTCACTTTCTTCCCAATGGTCGAAAAGAGGTAGCTTCCGGGCAGTTTTAAATAATTATCGTTTATCTTAAACATAGCTCGCTCCTATCTTCATATCCCATCTGCACATATATGGCTTCCGTCTGCGCGCTTTTGCACGCGTACGAGTCAAGGACATCCCATCTGCACGCTTTTACGCGCGTATGAATCAGGGTAATCCCATCTGCACGCTTTTACATGCGCGTATGAATCAGGGACATCCCATCTGTCCGCTTTTACGTGCATAAATCAGGTGATCCCATCTACGGATATTCCACCGTGCCTTCAAACACGGTTTCAGCCGGACCGGTCATGAAAATTTCCCCTGTCTCTTCCTTCCACTCGATTTCCAGTTCTCCGCCCAATACCTGTAAAATCGCCTTCCGGTCTGTCAGACCATTGCGCACACAAGCGGCCAGAGTAGCGCAGCATCCGGTGCCGCAGGCCAGCGTTTCGCCGCTTCCCCGTTCCCAAACGCGCATCTCTACCCTATGGCGGTCGATCACACGGGCGAATTCCGTATTCACGCGCTGAGGAAACCTTTCGTGGTTTTCAAACAGCGGACCGATTTTCTCAAGATCCATCCCGGCCACATCTTCTACAAATATCACCGCATGGGGATTCCCCATGGAAACGCAGTTCATCAGCCAGGTTTTTCCCGCTGCCTCAATGGGCTGTGCAATCGCTTCCTCTCCTTCGCATACCACCGGAATCTGTACCGGATCGAAGATCGGCATGCCCATATTGACCCGCACACGCTCCACC
This sequence comes from uncultured Lachnospiraceae bacterium, assembly GCA_947650005.1. Taxonomy (GTDB): domain Bacteria; phylum Bacillota; class Clostridia; order Lachnospirales; family Lachnospiraceae; genus Eisenbergiella. The sequence continues at coordinate 82,805 of CANSTU010000005.1, read as the reverse complement.
TTTGCGTCTTTCACCGAAAGCTCCAGGGTCTTAACCTTACCGCCGCTTATAATACGGATTAGGGTGGAATCCGTTAAACCATAATCGTAGACGAATTTAGCCACGCATCGGATCCCGTTGCCGCACATCTGAGACCGGCTTCCATCCGCATTATACATCTCCATTTCAAAATCCGCCTGGTGCCCATTCACAGGATTGATGAAAATAACTCCGTCGCCTCCGATGCCGAAATGGCGGTCGCTCATCCGACGCACGAATTCCGGTTTCTCCTCCGCCGGGATTTTCTCCGTAAACCCGTTTATATAGATGTAATCGTTTCCGCATCCATGCATTTTTACAAAGTGTATCAACATGCCCGTTCTCCTATCTGAAAATTTCCCGGCATCCTCAATAGCCATTGATCATTAAAACCATCCTGGCCGTCTCCGCCATATTCGCACCGCTGTCCATACTGCATTTCTGTATGTATCTGTGTGCCTCCGTCTCTGTCATGTGGTTTCTTTCCATCAGCAGTTCCTTTGCCTCTTTGATCAGACGCACTTCCTGAGGCCCGCGCTCCCGGGGCGTCTGCCTGCGCTTGCGTCTGGATCTGTCCATCTCCTGGCAAAGCATTCCAACCGTGTTCACCAGCTCATGCACCTTCATCGGCATGGGCAGGCAGACGATCCCTTCCCTATCCCTTTCGCCGAGATACTGGGGAGCAGCCAACAACAGCATCCTCATCCCCTCAGGCAGACAGTCGAACAGTTCTTCATAGAGCATGTCAACCAGCCTATGGCCGCAGACAACGATGCCGTCCGTATAATCCTCGGCCAGACCGATTACCTGAGCGCCGGTGGTACAGGCAGCCGTCACAGAAAAACCGCTGCGTACTAGGATATTCTTTATATTTCTGGCATTCTCTGTCCCGGGAAAGGCCACAATGATATTTGTCACATGCCTACCTCCTCATGCCATGCCAACATACCGCCCACCTTTGCACCCCTACGCTTCCTTCTAAGCAGAAGAGTCAAAGCCGCAAATTTTTACGCCCTTAAAAACGATATAAATATTCGTTAATCTCCCAATCCGTTATCTGCGCGCAGTATCTGTTCCATTCTTCCCTTTTGGCATCGATATACCTGTTTGACACATGCTCTCCCAGCGCCTCCCTGATCAGAGCATCCTGTTCCAGCTGCACAATGGCCTCAAGCAGGCTCCTGGGAAGCCTCTCTATTCCCAAAAGGCCCCTTTCCGCCTCATTCAAGGCCAGGATGTTGCAATCCACGCTCTTGGGCGGTTTTGTCCCGTTTATGATGCCGTCCAGCCCTGCCTGAAGACACACCGCCAGGGACAGATAGGGATTGGCCGCAGGATCCGGACTGCGCAGTTCAATCCTGGTTTCCTCTCCCCTGGATGAAGGAATCCGGATCAGAGGGCTTCGGCTGGATGTGCTCCAGGCAATATAGGCTGGCGCCTCATATCCGGGAATCAGCCTCTTATAGGAATTGACCAGCGGATTGGTGATCGCCGTAATTGCACGGATATGCTGCAGGATTCCTCCAATAAAACAATAGGCTTCCCTGCTCAGGCCATGTTCATCCGACGGATCGCAGAAAATATTTTTCCCATCCCGGCACAGAGACATATTTACATGCATACCCGACCCGTTCACCCCTGCCCGTGGTTTCGGCATAAAGGTGGCATGCATCCCATGCCTTTTTGCAATGGCCTTTACGGTCATTTTAAAGGTCACGATATCGTCCGCAGCCTTTAATGCCTCCGCATACTCAAAGTCTATTTCATGCTGGGCCGGAGCCGTCTCATGATGGGAGGATTCCACGACGAATCCCATATCCTCTAAGGTCAAAACCATATCGCGCCTGGCGTTTTCTCCCAGATCCAGTGGCGCCACATCCAAATATCCCGCTTGTTCATGGCTGATAGTGGTTGGCATGGCGTTTTCATCCAGATGGAACAGGAAAAATTCGCATTCCGGCCCGACCTGGAAGGTATACCCCATTTTTTCCGCCTTTTTTAGGGTACGCTTCAGGATATACCTGGAATCCCCCGGAAAAGGTTCCCCATTCGGCCGGTATACGTCACAGATCATCCGGGCTACTTTTCCCTGCTGAGGCCTCCAGGGAAAAATTTCCATGGTATCTATATCAGGATGCAAATAGAGATCCGCTTCCTCAATCCCCGAAAACCCTTCTATGGATGAGCCGTCAAAGGTACAACGATTCTCCAGCGCCTTTTCCAGCTGGCTCGCGGTGATGGCCCTATTTTTCAGATTTCCGAACATATCTGTAAACTGCAGGCGGATGAATTCCACATCCTCCTCTTTTACCAACTTCAGGATATCTTCTTTGCTATAAGCGCTCATGTTACCATTCCTTTCTGAAACATCCCGCACCATACGGCAAACGCAGGAACGCTTCGGCGGCCCTGTGGCCTTCACCGGTCCGAAAACGGCCGCCAGGCACTACATCTCCCAGCGAACTTTTTCGGAAAAAGCTATGATAGAAACATACAGAAAAAGGCGCTCTTACCTCCAGTAAGAACACCCTTGTTCCGTTTTTTATACTAACAGGTTATGGCAGACTTTGTCAACAAATTTCCACGCTTATCCCGGACATATTTACTCCAAGAGGCATCATTGAAACCGTCGCAGCACCCGTCCCGGTAGGATTCCTCCCGCAAAAGGAGCGTCCCAGGGGAGAGGGCATGGCTGCCATCCCAGGTTCCCGCGCGCATTTCGCGCCATGGAGATGAGACCTGCTTCCCTGGAGGGCCATTGCCCGAGAGGGAAGCGTACAGGGCTCATCGGAATGTCCAGCGCGATGGCGCGCGGGAACCTGGGACGGCAGCCATGCCCTCTCCCCTGGGACGCTCCTTCTGCGGGAGGAATCCTACCGGGGCGGGTGCTGCGACGGTTTCAATGCTATGTTTCAATCACTATCAGTTCCCGGGGACTATGCGTCAGATTTTGCACGCCCTCCTCGGAAATATACAGCATGTCTTCGATCCGTACGCCGAATTCCCCAGGAAGATAGATTCCCGGCTCCACCGTCATGATCAGCCCTGCAAAAATCTCTGTGGTATCCGTCTGATTGAACCTGGGGCCGCGCGGCACCGGAATTCCGATGGAATGGCCCAGTCCATGCATATAATACCGGCCATAGCCCGCCTTCTCAATCACGTCCCGGGCAGCCCTGTCCACTTCACAGCACGTTTTTCCCACTTCAATGGCTTCGCATCCGGCCTGTTGGGCCCTGCGGACAATCTCGTATATTTCCCGTTTCCGCTCGTCCGCATATCCTACGGCAAACATCCTCGTCATATCCGAGCCATAGCCGTCCACCATTCCGCCAACGTCAAGCATGACGAAATCGCCGGGCTGTATGATTGTACCGTTCGGCCTCACATGGGGCATAGAGGTATTGACCCCCACTCCCATCACATGATCATAGTTGTCCCACTGCGAACCAAAATCCCGTAGCAGCACGCCCACGATCCTCTGTACTTCCCAATCGCTCATCCCCGCATGGACATAGTTCAACACCTCAAGGAACATCCTGTCCGCAATGTCCTGCGCCCTTGCCACCGCTTCTACCTCTTCCTGAGATTTCACGCAGTTTAGCCGGTAAAGGAGTTCATCCAGGCGTCCATCGTCCACCACTTCACACACCGTTTCCTTCTTCAGCCTGCCCCATTCCGCCACTGTGAGCTGATCCGCCTGTACGGCAAGCCTCCGGATTCCTTCCGCCTCCAGAAGATCGGAAAGTCCCACCCACGGATCCCAACTTTCCACGTATCGCACATCCGGAATGCCCACCGCCTCCTTCCTATATGTCGGAGAGGCCAGCATCCACGCAGATTTTCCGGAAACCAACAGCAGAGCATCCGGTATTGCTCTGCCCGTATAATAACGTCTGATCCCATAGCCGTTTATAAGGGCTGCGTCCACATCCTCGGGAAGCATCCGCATCAGCCGTTTTATTCTTCCATCCATCGTTCCAACTCCTATCTGCCTGCTTTGGCAGGCATAAATTCATGGTTCAAAATGGCTGTACAGACATTTATCAAACTATCCCTTCCGGACGCTTCCCCTGACCAGGAACCTGGCTCCTTGATCCGTAATAACCGTCATATCCCGCACGGTCACGCTCGAGCCTCCCGGTTCCCGCATCCGGAGTCCCACGTTCAGAACCATCCCTTCCCGGATCACCTCGAGACAGCCTCTCTCCAGCCTGACGCCTTCCCTGATTTCAAGGCCCACTCCCCATCCATAATCGGGTATGGCCTGGATTCCTTCGTCCGCCAGCCAGCCTTCAACCCGCGCTATTGCAGTATCAAACCGTTTCCCCGGTTCTAAGGCATCCATCAGAACCCTTTGGGCCTCTTCTGCCCGTTCGCAGCTTTGTCGCCGTTCCCCAGTTGCTTTCTCCATGCAGAGGCTTCTGCTCATGTCCGCCCAGTATCCCTGATACTGTGTGGCAATTCTCAGCGTGACCACATCCCCTTCGTCGATCACTTTTCCCAGCGGAAAGTGGTCGGGCAGTTCTTCGCTTTCCATCCAGTTATCGCCTGCCGAAACCGTGAATCCAAAGGAACCTCTCTGCGAACCTTCCTCCGAAGCGAGAATTCCCAGACGTCTTTGTACCTCATCGCTTCTGATCCCAGGACGAATGTAGGGCACAATCCGGTTAAACATGCGTTCTGCAATCTGTCCAGCTTTCCTCATGCGTTCCTGCTCTTCCCGACTCTTGGTTCCTCTCTGTCCGGCGATGATATGTTCTAAGCGGTCGTCAGCCGCCAGCCGCCCTCCCAACATCTCCTGGTATTCCCTGAAAACGGTACAAGTAACATAGCCGATATCCACACCGATACAATGCAAGTCATGCCTGGCGGCCAATTCCTCCAGCTGTTTTGCAAGCTCCTCTTGCAGAAGCACTTCCGCTCCTTGTATCCGTTGTTTCGCCATTTCTATATATCGGAAATCGACGATAAAATAGCTCTTTTCCCGGGTGACCAGAAGAGTTCCCGCGCTGCTCACAATCCCCAGATAATATCTGCGGTGTACCGACGCCAGCAGCAGGGCGCCGTCCATCCCCTCTGGGAGGGATTCCGTCAATTTCTTCAGCCTTTCTTCCATCCGTATTCCCTCATATAGCCAGGCACCGTGTACGATGCCTTGCTCCTTTCAAAATGCCATCCTTGATTCCGTCCTCTTCAGGGCAATCGTGTTTCAACCGTTCCGACTCCTTTGTCTGCAGGAAAATGCGGGCCGCCCCGGCAGGGAGGAGCGGCCCGCATTTTCAAAGGGGCTGCGCCGTCCTTTTTCAGTCAAAACGTCAGCCTGATACGTGGGCATTTGCCCAGACTTCGTCCGCATTTTTCAAAAACTGCTCCACATCGCGATCCATCAGCAGCCCCTGGAAGGCCTCTGTGTCGCTGAATCTGGAATCGTAATAGGCTTTCCATTCCCGTACCTTTCCTTCTTTAATCCGATTCAGCAGGGGAAGGCTTCCGTCGCTGCCGTATTGTACGCCATCGATGGCAGAAGGAGCGCCTTCCGTATCGGACCATTTCTGCGCATTTTCCGGACGGGACAAGAATTCCAGCCATTTCAGGCCGGCATCCTGTTCCTCCGCCGACGCCATGGCTGACACGCAGAAGCTTGCATCCACTCCCGCATATACGAGTCCGGAATCCTCTGTCAGGCCTGGGATGGGGAACACGCCCAGTTTCAAATCCGGATTTGCCACCAGGAATGTCCCGCGTCCGTACGAACCGTAAATCATCATAGCTGCCTGTCCGTTCGCGAAATTTTCCATAGCCTGGGTCTGAGGGATGCCGAACACATCCTCGTTGCAGTAGTCCATGATCTGGATGGCCTTCTCGGCAAAGGTTCTGTAGGCCGGACTGTCGGACGGCTTCTTTGACGGATCGTCTGCACATTCCGCCAGCCACAAGGCTCCGTCCGGGAACAGGGCCGCCATGGCTCCGCCCCGGTAATGGCCTGCCATACCGGAATCCTTATAGCTTTCTTCCAGCGGCTGGATGCCTGCATCCTGAAGCTTCTGGCACAGTGTCATGAACTCGTCCCAGGTGGTCGGCACTTCCAGAGCGTGTTCCTCAAAGATATCCATGTTGTAGAACACGCCCATAAAGTTCTGGGAATACGGCATCGCATAGATACGCCCGTCCTCACTCTTCACTGAATCGACCAGGGATGGGATGGCATTCTTCACGAATTCTTCGTCCGTGAGATCCAGATAGTATCCTGCTTCCGCTCTTTCGAAGAAAGCTGCCGATGTAGGCTTATCATGGAATACTACCGGCGTATCCCCTGCCGCCATCCTTGCCGTCAAAACCTTTTCGCTGTCCGGAACCGTATTGATTTCCACCGTGATGTTGGGATATTCTTTATGAAAATCCTCCGCCGCGTTCCGATAGGCCATCTGTGCAGCCTCTTCCTGTTTCTGACTGAAAAATTCGATCGTGATGTTTTCCGCCGTCCCCTCACCAGGCGACGTTTCTTCTCCGCCCGACGTATCGCCCGCATCTTCCTCTTGCACGCCTTTCTGTGTTTCGCTCTCCTGCTCTGCGGCCCCTTTGTCCGCACATCCCACAAGGGCGCTGCCCGCCATACAGCACACCAGAAGCGCTGCCAGTAATTTCCTCTTCATTGGTTTCCTCCCATCTGCCCGTTTTGCAGGCGCTCAAACCAGGAAGCCTGAAACAAATTTTCAAGCTTACCTCCTCCTGAAATCAGCCGTTTCGCATCTCTTTTCGATAATCTGATTATACCGAATACGGGGGGATAAAATATATGCGTTTTATTGTCTGCCACATATGCCCCTTTTTGTCCTTTTTATAGAAAATGAGTGATATGCACGGGAATCCTGACGTATACGGAGGTCCCCGTCCCCACCCTGCTCTCCAGCCTTATGCCATATCCCTCCCCATAATAGGCTCTGATCCGCTGGTTCACATTAGTAATCCCGATGGAAGATCTGCCCTTCGCCATGATGGGCTCGATCGCCTCCCCCTCCATGGCTTTCCGTAGCTCCTGAAGTTTTTTAACGGAAATTCCCAGCCCGTTATCCCGGATGATCAACTGCACCTCTTTTTCCATCTTATAGGCGATTATACTGATACATCCTTTTCCCTCCTTGGGCTCCAGCCCATGGATGATCGCGTTTTCCACAAGGGGCTGCAACAGAAAGATGGGAACTGGCGTTTCTAATGTTTCCGGCTCCACATCGAAGTCCGCATAGATCCTATCCTGAAACCGGATTGTCTGAATCGTCATATAGTTGTTGACCTCCCTCAGTTCATCCCCCAATTTGACGATCAGCTCCTCTTGTATGCTGTAACGGAACATCTCTGAAATGCAGCCAATGATCCGGCAGATACTGTCAACACCATGCATCCCCGCTATGGAGCTGACCAGGTTGAACGTATTGTACAGAAAATGGGGATTGATCTGAGCCTGAAGCATCCTGAATTCCATCCGCTGTTCGTTCATCTGCAGTTGGAGGGATCGTTCCATGGAATCCTTGAGCCGCCGGACCACATGGTTATAGCTGTGAATCAGCATGTCGATTTCCGTCTTAAATCCTGTTCTCTTTTGGGCGATCGTTTCGGGGATCCCCTTTTCCCCGGAATTCTCCATTGCCTGGCATAACCCATGTACGGAGCGGTTTAACCTCCGTATAAAAATAAATGCCACCAGAAGGTCGAATAGGATCATTAAAAATGCAATTGCAAAAAGAACGGCAAAATTTTGGTGGTACAGCATTCGCACATGTTTCTTTTGCGTATAGCTCACCACAGTCCACCCCAGAGGTTCCAGATGCTGTACGCCCCCAATATAAGCGCTTCTATCGACCGTAAAATCCGTCACATATGCGTTCTTCTCCCCTCCTTCCTCCCGGCGAGAAAGCGCTCTCCAGATTCCGTCCGTCTGGCTCCAATCTGTAGTCTCCGCCTCAGGCCCTGCACACCTATAAACAGGCGTCCCTTCCTCGTTATATACGATCAGATTACCGTGATTTTGCACTACATTGTTGAGAACGGAACGGATTGACCGGAAACTCACAATGATTCCGATCGTTCCCAGTTCTTCGTTCCTTTCGATATCCACCATGGGTTTTACCATCAGCAGCGCTTCCGGGCTGCCGTTTTCCCCATACTGTATCCTGATAAACCGTTTACCTGGCAAACTCTTGGAAATTTCTCCCCAGGCAGGCAGCTCCTTATAAAGATCCCTCCAATAATACGAATTGAAGTTGTTGTCGTATACATTCCCCGCCTGGTTGATCATCACCACGCTGTAGATATTGGGATTCAGCAAAACCGCTTCCCGGATAATATTGGTCACGATCCGGTTATCCTCCAGAAAGCTTCGGTCATATACCTCGTGCCTGCGGCGCAGGGATTCAGAAAGATTATCGTTTACCACATTTAGATAAGAAAGCCTTTCCACCTCCAGAAAAATGGAGGAAATGCCGCTCTCCACGGCGGCATTTCCCCTTTCCAGAAGCAATCTGTATTCCTCATCTGCCTTCCGGGCCATATCAAAGGCAAAAAAGGCCATAATCCCTATAAAGGGCAGCAACACAATCCCCACACAGATCAAAGAGATCTGCGTCATAAAACTAATATATCGCCGTTTCATCTGCTTTTCTTCTCCTTCAAATCGAGCCCGTCTATTTCCAATATCGCAAGCACATAGATTTCGATGGCCAGACACAGACAGTCGATCGACTGGGCTTCATTTGGCTGATGGGCTCCTCCGTGCCCTGCCGGCCAGGGGGACGGCGGGCATACCGTCCCGTCCAGGCAGCCAGGCCCATATGCCACCGCATTCGGCATCCTGCGCGCATGGGTTCCCGCATGGAAAATCTGAGGTTTCCAATCCAATCCGGTCACCTTTCGGAAGGTCTGGTCAAGGGCCTGTATCACCGGCTCTTCCTTCGGATAATAATTCGCCCGCAGCAGACGCGTATTCCCCAGCCGGAAGCCCGATTCCATTGCGCACACCCGCATACGCTCCAATAATGCCTCCCCATCCGCAGTGACGGGACAGCGGGCGTTCAGATTGAACCAAACCTTGTGATCCTCCACCTTCACGATGCCGCACCCGCATACCAGGCTGCCTGACACGTCGTCCTGACACGCTATGCCCGCCCCGCTCCCGTCTGTCCGAAGCGCCATACGATAAACGGCTTCCAGGATCCTCCTGTCCGACTCCTCACACAGCAACCCCCGTTCCAGGACGAAATTCAACAGGACTAAAATTGCATTTTCCGTTTTTTCCGGGAACGCCACATGACCGCCCTTTCCTACAGCGCGCAGAACGATCGCCCCATCCTGCGTTTCCCATCCGCATCCTTCCTTCATCCCTTCTCTTTCTTCCAGTTTTTTCCGAGTTTCTTCCCAGTCTGCCAATTTTAATGTCGCTTCCCCCGGAACCTGGCTTGATACCTGGCCGCCATAAAAATCCAACACCTGGCCGGAAAAGGCGTCATCCGCTATCATCCATGCCTCCAGGATTCCCCGTTCCCCATAGCAGATGGGAAATGGGCTGTCCACAACCAAGGTAAAATCCGGCGTCTGGCAGCAAGACGCATAATAATCCGCATCCTCCATCCCGTTCTCCTCATTCGTTCCTGCCAGCGCCCTGATGTCATGCTTGAGCTCCACTCCCAGATCCCGCAGGCAGAGCAGTGTATAAAGGGCTGCAAGACATGGCCCTTTATTATCCTGCGCCCCCCTTCCCAGGATCCAGCCATCCTTTATAATCCCCTCATAGGGCGGCCAGTTCCATCCGCTCCCCTCCGGCACCACATCTAAATGACCCATCAGGCCAATCCTTTCCCGTCTGTCTCCCCATCCTGAATGATAGGCCTCCGCCACCTGATATCCGTGGTTTTCTACCTCCAACCCGTGCCGATGGCAGATTTCCATATATTTATCCACCGCGTCCCTGCAGCCCTGGCCATAGGGGCCAACGGATGCCGTCTTATCCGCCACGCTTCTGATCCTCACCAGCTCACAGATCTCTTCCGCCAGAGATCCTCTGTGCACCGCTATCCATTCCTGGACCCTTTTCCTGATTTCTTTCATAATTATCCTTTCTGCCCGCTTTAGCGATTGAAAAACACGTTTTAAAATAGCCACAAGCCATTCTAAAACCTAGCCATCCTTCCCTCTGTATTTTCCGGGTGTGTTCCCATAAAACTTTTTAAAAACCTGTATGAATTTGGATATGTCATTATATCCGCACATTCCCGCGACTTCCGTTACCGTCAGAGAGGAATGCTTCAGAAGCTCCGCTGCCTTTTCCATCCGTATTTCGGTTAAATAGGTCAGATAGTTTTTGCCCGTCCTGCTCTTCAACAGATGGCTCAAGTAACTGCTGTTTAAGAAAAAAACATTCTCTGCCAGATCCTTGAGCGTAATATCGCTGTTATAATTCTCCCGGATATAGTCGATCACCATCTGTGCCGTGTTGTCCACCGTTTTTTCCTCTGAGATTTCTGCAAGCCTGCAGACCCGGATGACTTTTTCCTCTATATCCTCCAGCAGATGTTCGGCATCCGGATAGCGCACCAACTCAAAATGGGCATTTTCCAGAATCAAGTCTTCGTTCCTGATCCCTTCCTTGCCCCTATAAAAATGAAAAATCGCCTCGTTCAGGATGATTTCTACCATCTTCAGGGCATCCCATATGCTGTATACCGACAGATTTTCTGTCTTCAGCATTTCTCGAAAGGACATTTGGATTAGTGCGAGCGCCTTTGATGCATCCCCCTCATAGATACAGCATTTGATCTGTTTCAGTTCCAGGGGATTGCCCATCCCCTTATACACCATCCGTCCTGCCAGATCGTCAAAACGAAGGACCTTCCGGCCCGGATAAAAGAGCCGGCCGGACAATGCATACAGCGCCTGTTTGTGATATTCACGGATATCCCTCAGACTCTCTCCCAGGCCGCTGATCCCTAAACACATCTCCACTGCCGGGTAATCCTGTGCCAGAATACGGGCTGCAAACCGTACGGCAGCTTCTCTGTTTTCGGAGCGCATCACTACAGCCCATAGTTCCCCGTTCAGCTCCGCAGCCTTGCAGAAAACATCGTTCTGTATCCGAAGGAATCGCAAAAGCTCTCTTTTTGCCGTCTCCACATTCTCTCTTCCGCCCTCCCTCGTATTCACCCAGATTAGGATCTCACTGTAATTGTCGAACATTTCTTCCAACACCTGATCCCCCTCCCATCCGAATTTTTCCCCGGTGGAAGTGATAAGCTGCCTCAGCCGTTCCGATATACTGAAGGCGGGCCCGCCCCGGGAAGCCGGCATGGGCTCCGCCCCGGCCATCCCCTGTTCCTTCAGCATAGCCAGCAGTTCCTTTTCCTGTATCGGTTTGAGTAGATAGCCTGCCGCCCCATACTTCATGGCAGCCTGTGCATATTCAAACTCGGCAAACCCGCTCACAATGATCAGCCTTGTCGGGATCCGGCTTTGATGTATCATTTCAGCCAGCTTGATTCCGTCCAGTACAGGCATCCGAATATCCGTCAGGATTAGCTCCGGCCGTTCGTTCAGAAAAATTTCCCACGCCTCCCTTCCGTTCCTGGCTTCCAAAATTTCCCCCGGCTGCAGCGAAAGGCATTCCCCGAGCTGCCGGACCAGATTCAGCCTGGAACAATATTCATCCTCTGCAATCAACACTTTCATACCCTCACCCTCCCTTCTCTTTCAGGACGAGAAAACAGATTTGCCACGTTTGGAAAATCCTACGTTTTTTTAGGCGGATTCGTTTGATAACGTCATTTCTGGCGGAATGCAAAAAAGGGGCTGTTGCTCCCCTTTTTACACGAATCGTTATGATTTCACGGCACCCGCTGTAAGTCCTTTTATAATGTATTTCTGCCCCAGTGCATAGACAAGGATAATCGGAATCATGCACACAATATACGCCGTAAAGGCCATCGTATAATTGAAGCTGAATTCCGCCTTGAAATTATACTGCATGAGCGGAAGCGTCCACATATCATGATTTTTATTTAGTATAAGAAGCGCCATCATGAAATTATTCCAGCAGCCCAGGGAATCCATAACGATGATCGTCGCCACCATGGGCTTGATCAGGTGGATCACGATGCGTAAATAGGTCTGTAAAATATTGCATCCGTCCACCCTGGCTGCCTCTTCCACCTCTGTCGGCAGGGAACGAATGTAGTTCACGAACAGGAACAACCCGGTAGGCAGGCTGAAAGTGAGGTGCAGGAGGATCAGGCCGCCCTGATTGAGCATCTTAAGCTGCGTCATCTGTTTTACCATCGGAAGCATCAATACTTGGAACGGGATAAAAATCCCCACAAGAATATAATAGTACACGATCCTGTAGTACCTTTTATGAAAATTCCTGGCCACTGAATAGGAAAGCGCCGGAATCACAATCACGATCAATGCCACACTGGTTGTGGTAACAATTGTGGAATTTTTCAAGCTGCTCCAAAAATCCGCCCGGCTGAAGAGCTCCAAATAGTTATCAAAGTTCAACCTGGACGGGAGCGCAAAGAAATTGCGCCCTGCCTCCTGCATTGTTTTCATCGTATTCACGCAAATAATACAGATAGGCCCTAAAATCAGCAGGCATCCCCCAGCTACCACCAGAGTTTTTGTAATTTTCCAAAGAATTCCTTCCCTTTTCATTTTCCGCTCCGATCTGCGCGCTTTCGCGCGCTCAAAACATGGAGGTTGAAACGCTCTTTTTCAACCTTGCTCCCCTCTTCGCGCCATGGCGCACGTACAAATCCAATACCTAACTGATTTCCCGCTTCTGGGACTGTCTGATCTGCAGAAATGAAATGACGGCTATGATCAGCGCCAGAATGACGGCTTTCGCATTTGCCATAGCGAAATTGGAATCCTTAAACCCGTCATTGTAGATCATCAGCCCGATGAATTCCGTAGCACGATTCGGACCTCCTCCAGTCAAAGCAAACGCATAATCGAAGGTCGTAATGCCCGCTTTCAGGCTTAAAACCATATTCACCGTCATCGTGGGCAGTAGGAAAGGCAAGGTAATGAAACGGAAACTCTGTCCACGGGACGCTCCGTCGATCATCGCGGATTCATACAAATCTTCCGGAATGGACTGAAGCCCTGCCAACAGAATGATCGTCGGCATCGCCACCGCCTGCCAGACATTTACAAACAGCACGCCGTATATGGCCGTCCGCGTATTTGCCAGCGGCGTCTGCACGCTCAGTCCCAAAATTCTGCCCAACGCCGGAATCAGCTGATAGAACATCTGATCCCAGATCAGAGCTACGGCTACCGAGCCCAGCATAGCCGGGAAGAAAAAAACGGATTTGATCAGCACCTTGAGCCGTTTTACGGAATTCAGCGTCAACGCTATGAGAAGGGACAGCAAGGTTGTGCACACCACCAAGAGAAGCGCATAATACAGGGTCCTTCTCAAGGAACGCCACATGAATATATTTTTCGATAATGCCCTATAGTTGGCTAGTCCCACAAATTGATAATCCGGATTCAACCCATTCCAGTCCGTCAGACTGTAAAACAGCCCGGAAACCACGGAAAAAATATAGAAAAATGTATATAAGACAACCGGTATCACCGTAAATGCTGGAAAAGTAAATGAATCCCAAGCACCCTTTTTTCTATCTTTCATCGAAAAGCCTCCCTCTTTTTCCCACACCCCGTTGTGTTCACGGAGTTGATTTTCTTTATTTTATTCCGGACAAGGCGCGCAGAAAATGTTATCCTTTGGCTTCCCCATATGTCTTTTTTTAGTTCATAATGGGGAAAAAGGGAGCGTACACTTTCAGTAATAATTCCCCCTCCCCGGGCGTAAACTGTATAAACACTAGGAAACGGGGATATCGAAATGAGTTCCAAGACCAAAATAGTCGTACTGCACTTAAAGGAATTGATATATACCTGCATCTTTGCGGTATTGGGAATCCTGTTCCTGATCCTTCTCCTCATCATGTTCCTACCGGGAAAGAGCAGCGCACCGGAAGGTGCGAACCAGGATGACGGACTTTACACGCCCGGCAAATACACCACCTCCCTGATTCTCGGGAATTCCGCCGTTGACGTGGAAGTTGTGGTGGATGCCAACAATATCAATTCCATACGGCTTGTGAACCTGGACGAAGCGGTGACCACCATGTATCCCCTGATGGAACCTGCCCTGAATGACCTGGCTTCCCAGATCTGCGCCAAACAGTCCCTGGAGGACATCTCCTATTCCGACGACAATAAGTATACTGCCCAGGTGCTTCTTGAGGCCATTTCTTCCGCCCTGGCCACGGCCGAAAAACATCCAGGCAGCACGGGACGCAGCAAACCGCGCCTGTCTCAGGAAAAGGAAACACAGACGGAATCAGAAACGGAAGCCAAAGAAGAAACGCAGACCCAGGAGACCGAAACCAATCTGGTTCCCCTGGAAAATTCATCCGTGCAGGACGGCGCACAGCCCGAGCAGGAGGGCAGCACACAGGAGGGCGCTTCCGGGCCACCCTCTTCACAGGATGGCGAAGCCTCTCCCGAGGGCGCCGCTTCCCCGGAAGGCCCCGAAACAACGGCGGCAGCGGAAAATCCCTGATTCCGCTGCCGCTTTCTTTTTATCGTCTATAAGTCGCTGCCCAAAACCTGATACAGGCGCCCCTCCCTGGACGCTCCTCCTCTTTGGGCATGTTCCTTCCAGGTACGCCCAACGATGAATGCTCCTGCGGTTGCCCTGCCCTTTATAGCCGCTCCACCTGGGAAAGCCACAAGGCGGCACAGGCGTCGGACGGCATCCGCAGATCCCCTCTGGGCGATATCCCAACGCTGCCCACCTTAGGACCATCCGGTAGGCAGGAACGCTTAAATTGCTGTTGGAAAAATCTGCGGTAGAAATTCTTCATCCATTTCTTTATCTCATCTTCCGCATATTTTTCCTGGAAGGAGGCCTGGGCAATCCGATAGATTTTTGCCGGCTCAAATCCGCAGCGCAGCATATAATACAGGAAGAAATCGTGGAGTTCATAAGGCCCCACCAGCTCCTCCGTCCTCTGGCTGATCCTGCCGTCCACTGGAGGAAGCAGCTCCGGGCTCACCGGCGTATCCAGCACGTCCAGAAGTACGTCCCGCAGTTCATCGTTTTCACAGGTATCCGCATAAAACGCCACCAGATGGCGTACCAGCGTTTTGGGAACGCCACCATTGACCCCATACATGGACATATGATCTCCGTTATAGGTGGCCCATCCCAACGCCAGTTCGGACATATCGCCGGTTCCGATCACCAGACCGTTTACCTGGTTGGCTATATCCATCAGGATCTGCGTCCGCTCCCTGGCCTGGCTGTTCTCATACGTCACGTCATGCCGTCCCTCTTCCTGTCCGATATCCCGGAAATGGAGGCGCACCGCCTCCCGGATATTCACCTCCTGGAGCGTTGCGCCCAGCGTACGCGTCAGCCTGCAGGCGTTTTCATAGGTACGGTCCGTGGTTCCGAAACAGGGCATGGTTACGCAACGAATCTTTTTCCTGGGCAGTCCCAGCAGATCGAATGAGCGTACCGTGACCAACAGGGCCAAGGTGGAGTCCAGACCGCCCGAAATTCCCACCACAGCTGCCTGACAGCCGATGTGCTCCAACCTCTTCTTCAAGCCGCAGGCCTGGATGGAAAGAATCTCGTTACAGCGGTGTCTTCTGGTCTCCTCGTCGGCGGGAACAAACGGCAGGCAGTCATACTGCCGGGTGAGAAACGTTTTCTGCCGCTGCATATGGACAGGGATTTCCAGATATCCTTCCGGATTCACACAAAAGGTATTATTTTTGCGCCGTTCGTGCCGCAGCCTGTGAATATCGATCTCCCCGTAGACAGATTCATTTCGAAAACGTCCAGACTGCGCCAGCATCGTGCCGTTCTCCGCGATCATATTATGGCCGGAAAACACCAGATCCTGCGTGGACTCCCCTTCACCCGCGCTGGAATAGACATACCCTGCCAGCAGTCTGGCGCTTACAGAGCGGATCAGTTCCGCCCTATAGGCATCCTTCCCCACCGTCTCATTGGAAGCGGACAAGTTCGCAATAAGGGTTGCCCCGGCCAGCGCATGGGATGTGGATGGCGTCTGCGCGGCCCACACATCCTCACAGATCTCACAGGCCACCGCCAACCCTTCCACCGCGTCCACCCGGAAAAGGATCCGCGTGCCGAAGGGGATCTCCTTCCCATCGAACAACACACTCCCCTCTTTCCCATATCCCGATGCGAAATGTCTAGCCTCATAAAATTCCCCGTAATTGGGAATCACCGTTTTGGGGATGAACGCTAGGACTCTTCCCCCTTGAACCGCTGCCGCCACGTTATAAAGCTTCCCGTCCTTCTCAAGGGGAAGCCCCACAAACGTCAGACAGTCCATTTCCCGGCTGTGATCCGTGATCCCCCGAAGGGCCTCCTTTGCCCCGTCCAGTAAGGTTTCCTGCAAAAAGAGATCCTCACAGGTATATCCCGTAAGGGCAAGTTCGGGAAAAACTAGGATTTTGGCCCCCTGGCCCGCCGCCTCATCCATCTTCTCCCTGATCTTCTCCCCATTATAAACCGTATCCGCGACTCTGATTTGCGGGGTCAGCGCCGCTACCTTGATATATCCGTGCTCCATCCGGGAACCTCCTTCCTGCGCTCCTTCGTCTTTTCTATCTCAATACGCTGCCACAGCCCATCATCTGCCGCATTTCGTCAAAATCTCTTCCAGTTCCTCCACGGGGAAGGAATAGGCTCTGTTGCAAAAGTGGCATTTTACTTCAATGGTTTCCCCTTCTGCGATCATTTCTTCAATTTCTTTCCTCCCGATACTGATTAGCGCCTTTTCCACCCGCTCCTTTGTGCAGTTGCAGGTAAAAGACACAGGCATCGTATCCTGCCCGCACATCTCCAACCCGTCCAGGAGGATTTCCAGAATCTCTTCCGGAAGTTTACCCTCATCCAGAAGAGAGGTTACCGAACTGACTTTCCCCAAATTTTCCTCCAGCCTTGCAACCACTTCTTCCTGCGCGAAGGGCATGAGCTGGACGAGGAAACCGCCCGCCTGCTTCACCCGGTTATCCTTTTCCATCAGCACTCCGAGCCCCACGCATGAGGGTGTCTGTTCAGAAACAGCGAAATAATAGGTCAGATCCTCCGCAATCTCACCCGTCTGTAATGCAGTCTGCCCCACATAGGGCTCCTTTAGTCCCAAATCCCGGATCACGCGCAGCGTACCGGCTCCCAGCGCGCCGCCCACATCCAGTTTCCCCTGGCTGTTGGCCGGAAGGATCACCTGCGGATGAACCGCATATCCCTTTACCCTCCCCTGTCCGTCCGCCGTAACGGTCAGGCCTCCAGCCGGCCCGTCCCCGCATATCTGGAGAGTCAAAAGATCCCCCTCCGCCTTCATCATGCTTCCCATCATGGCGCCTGCTGCCAGCAGCCGCCCCAACGCCGCGGTCATCACCGGGCTCGTATCATGGGCCCTCCGCGCCTGTTCCACCGTCTCCCGGGCCGTAACGGCAAAGGCGCGAATCTGCGCTCCTGCTGCCGTGGCCCTTACCAGATAATCATTCGCCATTTCGTTTAACCTTCCTGCCCGCTTTAGCGGGTATAAATTCAGGGTTGAAAATGGATAACAAGCCACTTTCATTCCTTCCCCGTTTTTGGGGTCAGCCTGACTGCGTTTTCTCTTTTTTGCACTCCCTGGCGACGCAGAATATCCGCCCGCTGGATTCCGCCACCTCAGTAAAGGTATCTCCGTCCAACGCCATGACAAACTCCAAACCGCTTTGTTCCACCAGGTTACGGATCACAGGCAGGGTGTAGCCTTTTTGATAATGGTATTCCGTAAATCGGGAAAACAAACCGCTCTCCTGCTGCCTGATAAAAACGGTCAGCTCATATTCATTGATCTGCCGTTCTTCATCGTAATAGTTTTCCCAGATAAAGCTGCAGTCCTCCCGGTTTTCCGCTATGGTATCCTCACCAATCAGCGTCCCGTACTTATACGGCGTATTGAAATCGAATAGAAACAGGCCGCCCGGATCCAAATAGTTATCCACCAGCCGAAAGGTCTGCAGGATCTCCCTTTCTTCCAACAAATAATTCAGGCTGTCACACACGCAGAGAATCCCGCGGACGGTTCCATATAGCTCAAACTCCCGCATGTCCTGCTCGAGGTAGAGAATATCCGGCACAGAACCGTTTCGCCGCTCCTTCTTTTCCATCGCAGCCCGAAGCATTTCCTCCGAGCTGTCCACGCCGATCATATCATATCCCTGTCCTGCCAGCAGCTCCGTCACCACGCCGGTGCCGCATCCCAGATCCAGAAGGATGCCATCCCTGATCCCGGACTCTTTCAGTATTTTCAGATAAAAGTCCGCCCATTCCCCATACGGCACATTGTCCATAAATCTGTCGTAAACCTGTGCGAACTGCGTATATGCCTCCATGATGGCCTCCTTTTTCGCCCGGATTTTCCTGGAGAGCCTTACCCAGGCGAGGCAACTGACATTAACCTACGATGCTCCCCAAAAGCCCGTAGCTTAGAATGGACACGATAAACGTGGCGATCGCAATACCCAGAAGTTCCGCCACCACCGCCTTCTTCAGATCCACATCCAGGAGCGCCGCAATCAGGGAACCCGTCCAGGCTCCCGTACCGGGCAGCGGGACTCCCACAAACAGCATCAGTCCCACAAATTCATACTTTTTAATCGAATCGCTTTTCTTCATGGCGCGCTCTTCCATCCTGCCCACCAACCCCTTAAAAACGGAAAATCTCTTCATCCACTTGAATATCTTTTTAATAAACAGGAGGATAAAGGGAATAGGGATGATGTTCCCCACGATACATATGGGGATCGCCTTCATAATAGGAACGCCGATGGACCAGGCGACCAGCAGGCCGCCGCGCAGCTCCAAAATGGGGATCATGGAAATCAGGAAGATCACCGCCTCCCCGGAGACATACTGCCCGAGAGTTTCTGCAAACCATAACGCTAATGAATCCATAAAAACAAACCTCCGATTCTCTAAATATTCATACACCGATAGCGGCGCTCCATCAGGGCCAAACAGCCCAACATTTACATGTCCCTTTTTATACCGATATACCTCTCAAGGAATGAAATCATCCTATCCATCTGCTCGTCCGTACCGATGGTGATACGCACATAATTGTCAATCCTGGGCCGATCAAAATAACGGACATAAATCCCTTCCTCCTTCAACGCTTCAAACAGCTCTCGGGCAGGGATCGAAGAATGGGACGCAAAGATGAAGTTGGTTCTGGAATCCGGGAAAGTAAACCCCAGTCTAAGCAGCTCCTTCTTCGTCCGCTCCCTGGTGGCAACGATCCTGCCCACCGTTTCTCTAAAGTAATCCTCATCCCGGATGCTTGCCGCCCCCCAGGCAATGGAAGGAGCATTCATGGTATAGGAATTGAAGGAAAATTTCACATCCTTCAGATAACCGATCGCCTTCTTGCTGCCCACGGCAAAACCGATCCGCATGCCAGCCATGGCACGGGACTTGGAAAAGGTCTGTACCACCAGCACATTTTCATACCGGTTCACAAGGGGAAGCGCGCTTCTGGCGCCGAAATCCACATAGGCTTCATCGATGATCACCAGGGAGTCCGGATTCCTGGCCACGATCTCCTCTATCAGTTCCGGTTCCTCCTCCACTCCCGTAGGCGCGTTTGGATTGGCAATCACGATTCCCCCGTTTTCTGCCAGGTAATCTTCCTTCACCAGCCGGAATGTCCCGTCAAGCTTCGGCCGGCGATAGGGAATCCGGAACAGCTCTGCCCATACATCATAGAAGGAATACGTGATATCCGGAAACAGGATCGGCTTGGTGGAATTAAAGAACGCCAGAAACGCCATGGCGAGTACGTCATCCGAACCCACTCCCACAAAAACCTGTTCCTCGCCCACCCCCAGATAGCCGGCAATCTCCTGTACCAATTCAGAAGCATCCGGATCCGGATATAGACGCAGCGGATCCGTCCTGTATTCCGCGGCCAGCCGCTTTACCAGGGGCGACGGCGGATAGGGGCATTCGTTGGTATTGAGTTTAATTATATCCTGACGCTTGGGCTGTTCTCCGGGCGTATAGGGAACCACACGCCGTACCCGTTTCTCCCATTCCCTTATTTGGATTTCCTCTTTCATTTTTGCTCCCATCTGCGTGGAAGGCGCGAACTTAAAATGTCCATCCCCGCCTAATCGGTTTTACTCCCTAGATGGTAACAGATTCTTCCTTTTATGTCCATGTTTTTCTCAGGCTACACTCCATACGTCCGGAGATTTGCACAGAAGCACAGCGGCCGTCCGGAACTGTTTCCACCAAAAGGCCCTGGCCGCACCGGAACGTAACTGCAAGCCATGCCGGGCAAAGCCGATATTCATCCGTCACTGCCTCCTCCCACATGCTCTCCGGAATCCGAACATACAAATGCTGTGGATTCTCGCGCAGCAGCACGCTTCCCAGATAGATATATTTTTCTCTGCCGTCAAAGTTATAAATTCGCACTCTCATATAAAAAAGGTACAGAATACCGCTTCCCAGAGAAAGGAGCGCCGCTAAGGCCGTAATCGACAGAAGGAGGCTTCCGATTGTGGCGCGGAAAAATTTGCCCAGTAAAAGTTTTTCTAGCAGATAAATCCCCAAGGCCATCCGTTCTGCCTCCAGCCCGTCCGGATGGGATAGATACTCTTCCAGTTTATTGCGATGTATCCATCCATAGACTTCTTCCTGCCCATACGGATCATCCGCTTCTCCTTCTTTCATCCCCTGCTCTGTTCCTTCCTCCAGAAGGCTGTCTGTTCCATCTCGTTTCCCTTCCTTATCCGAAGCAGCCTTTTCTTCTTTACCGCTCGGTTCCGATCCGCCGTGCCTTGATGAATCCTCCACACTCCGTTTCGCCAAAGCTTCTTCTAAAGGATCTATGATGTCTTCTTCCTCTTTTCCCTCCCTCTTTTCTTCAGCTTCCCCTTCTGGTTTCATTCCAGCTTCCCTCTCATTTTCCCGGTCTCCTGCACCTTCTCCCTGGCTTCTCACCGCCAGATAAGAAGCCTCCCTCTCGTTTCCCACCGCGTCACGCACCATAACCCGGATTTCACCCGGTTCCTTTACCACAATCTGCCCATAGAACTGCCACGTCTTCCCTCCATCAAAAGAGTATGCCCGATCCGCCAGCCCTGCGTCCACATCCGTTGCCAGAACCTTTACTACTGCCTTTCCTTTATACCAGGGATCCGGCTCCATGGCAAAATCCACCTCCGGCGCCTCATTATCGATCTTATCCACCACAATTTTAACTTTTGTCATATTCCCCAGGGCATCTCTTGCCCGGGCTTCGTATATGCCGTTTTCCGTCACCTCGTATTCCGAATCAGCCGTCCAGGTTTTTCCACCGTCAAAGGAATAGGGGCTTTCCGGGAGCCCCGCTCCGTCGTCGAATGCCTCCAGCACAAAAACCGCTTTTCCCCTCGTGAATTCTTCTGCCCTCCATTCCCGCTCTTCTGCCATACCGCGAAAAATCCTGAAGGATGTTCCCTCCCTTTTCCCTCCATTCAGGAACTTCTGGAGGCTTCCTTCTCCGGAAAAGCCGTCATGCGGCAGGACGAATTCCCGGGCAGATGATTGCAGATATCGATTCTCAACCAACTCCGCCCTGCGCTCCTTTGCCTGGCTTCGCATGCCCACACCGCACAGCCCAGACACAATACATAGCAAAATCCCCAAAAAGGCAGAAAAAAATTGTAGGTTCCCTGAAGTCCGGAGGGACTTCCCTCTTTTGTCTGGAAATTGTTCCCCTCTTATCCGCCTCTTACACTTTCTTTTTCCCATTTCTCCTCTCAATCTACCGTCACGGACGGCCCCAATGAAATCCGCGGAATTATGTCCTTCCCGCCCCATTTTATTCTCTTTTGATCCCATCATCTCGATTGACCGGGCACTCAAAACGAGGAAAGGAGGCGATCGTTGCCCGTAAAAGCGCATTTTTTCGCCCCTTCTGCCGTTCGTGCAAGACGCGCACTCTAATCAGGAGGCTAACCATTTAAATCTTCGATCTTTGTTCCTATCCATGCGCTTTGGCACGCGTACCCATCAGAGAGATTAAAATTTTATTTTTCTTAAAATACAAAAATGACCCCCCTGCCAGAAGCTGGCAGACAGGTCACCTGATTTCGTTTTCTCATATCGTATCCACCGCCTATCTCGGCGGCAGACTTTCATCTGCGGCGGTAAACCCATTCGGGCTCCCATCCTCCTGATCCTACGCGGCGAAGTGCGCGCAAAACCGGATGCCACATCTGTATCTCTTTGGTTCAGTAATTGGTGCACTCAGTGTATCATGCCTTCCCCAGGCTGTCAAGAACGGCTTTTCTCTTCTCAATCACCTTGTCACACCAGGCGTCAAATTCCGGATCCTCATGGTGCAGCGCCGGTGTATTTTTCACATGGCGCACCGTCTCGCGCAATCCCTCATCCATCGTCTTCTGGGGCATCCAGGACGGAACTAAGCGTCTTAATTTCTCCACATCGAATACCACCGAATTCGCCTTGTCTCCCAACAGGGAACCGGTAAAATCATACAGATTTCCGCCTGCGGCCGCCAGAAATTCTGAAGAAATATGAACCGCGTGCAACGCCACGCCCAGCTCGTCCGCGATCACCCCGTAAATCTGATTCCATGTCATACTTTCAGGAGACATGATCTGCACTGCCTGTCCCAGCGCATGGGAATTGCCAAGAAGCCCGATAAAACCAGCTGCGAAATCGCTGTTATGAGTCATCGTCCACAGAGATGTCCCGTCCCCATGGATGATAACTGGCTTTCCCTCCATCATACGTTTCAAAACTTGCCAGCTCCCGCATTTGCCATGTATCCCCACAGGGACAGAACGCTCGTCAAAGGTATGGCTCGGACGCACGATCGTTATTGGGAATCCCTCGTCTTGATACAATCCGCGCAGATATTCTTCGCAGGCGATCTTGTCCCTGGCATAAGCCCAATAGGGATTCGCCTGCGGCGTGCTCTCCGTGATCCTGTAGTCCAAAACAGGCTTTTGGTAAGCCGCAGCAGAGCTGATGAATATAAATTGCTTTATTTTCCCCCGAAACAATCGATAATCCCGTTCCAGCTGTCCTTTCTTAAAAGCGATAAAATCCGCCGCCGCATCAAATACAAGTCCGTCCAATTGTTTTGCTGCCTCGTTCTCATCCGCAATATCTACCCGGATTTCCTTTGGCCGGTTCCATGATCCGTCGGAAAGCTGCGCCGCCAGGCCGGCATTCCGGTTTCCTCTATTTACGAGATACACCTCATGACCATTCTCCAGAAGTTTTTGTGTAATGGCCATACTGATCGTCCCTGTACCTCCGATCAACAATATTTTCATATCCGTTTTTCCCCTTTCTCAATTTTGACTATGTTTGGCAAAGTTTTTATCCGAGAGGAAGCAATACGCCAAGACTTCCCTCTGCATGCCCAAATCCGAAAGATCCCTCTCTGAATGCAATGCTTATCCGCCCCTCCCAAAAATACCAATCCACGGTTTGATTTTCCAAATTTTCCGCAATCTCCTGCCGCAACAAAGCATCATCAAACTCTAGTTCCGGATAGTTTGCATACAGCTGCATTCTGATGGTTTCCTTAAGCATTTCATCAACGGACATCACATCCGACAGATGCAGCAGTTCTCCAGTTTTCGCATTCAGGTTATAAGCGCAGGTAGCATAATTGGGATGGGGGCCTCCTATCTCTTCCATACAGCCAATAACGATACTCACAATATCCGAATCGCATCTGGTAATGTCCACTGCCACCTCCCGGGAAAAAAGCAAGGACGGATCAATGGATTCCCTGTATTCCCTTGCCCGTTCCTCTTCGTTCTCCAGAAGCGCTTCACTGCCCGCCTGCCATTCCTGGCTAATGGAAGCGAGCGCAGCAGACAAAGCCTCATAATCGTCCCCCGCCACTGAAATCCTTGGATATTCTGCGAAGATAACTTCTTCTCCTGTATCATCCGTCCGCGCACTTCTCAGGATTTCATAGGAAATTTGGGGCATTCCATTCCTTTCACCCGCCTGTTCCAGGGAAGGTGCATTGCCTTCGATAGAATTTGAAGTTTCCTCAGCGGCAGGCACCCCTTTTTCCTCAGCGCCCAATGCTGTTTCCGTTTCTGGCTCTCCAACGCCATATGCCTGAACCCCCTGTGAAGTTTCAGCGGTCTCACCGTTTTCAATCCTGTCCAGGGTTTCCGGCTGGATATGTATCACAGCGGTGTCTTTCTCTTGCCCTGCCCCAGTATCACAAGCCGTAAGGCAAAATGCCATAAGCAATATAAGGCCAGACCTCTTTACCCTATTTTCTCTTCGTACTTCAGCCATTATCTCAACTCGCTTTCTTGCTCTATATCCACTAACCCTCCATGCCTGCCTTAGCAGGCATAAATCACGGTTGAAAAATGGCTGCAAAGACATTTTTCAACCTATACACTTTTTAATTTATCATATGCGGAAGAAAAAGGCTAGAAAAACAGGAAGCATGCTACACGTAAACCAGAATTTCGAACGATTTCTGAGTTTGTTGTGGAATCATACTGCATGGACTTTTGTTCTATTTTATAATCATTTGCTCCATGTCTGCGTTTATGATTCTGATAGCAAATGAGCCAAAATGGAATACAAGGTACTCCCCTTTCACAAATGCATTTCTCACCTCCTATCTGCTGGTAAAAAATCACAGAAGGACATGGCGAGATCTTTTATCCCTTTTCTGCATTAAATATAGAAAGGCTTGTGCAAGCGCCTGTATAGGTAACTTTTCCGACGTTTTAATCCATTTCCTCTTCACAGTGGAAGACTCTTCGTGGTGTTCTGACGTATACAGTCAACCACATTTCAATCCACTTCCTCTACGCAGAGGAAGACGTTTGAACATCTGTGAAAAGGCAAGAGCCACGATATTTCAATCCACTTTCTCTATATAGAGGAAGACAAAGGTCAAGTATAAGCAAGGGAGCGAATCGTACATTTCAATCCACTTCCTCTACACAGAGGAAGACGAAATTTCCGCCCAGATTGGCGACGAAGCGATGGTATTTCAATCCACTTCCTCTACACAGAGGAAGACGTACCCGGGATGGAGCCGGTCGGACGTGACATATAGAATTTCAATCCACTTCCTCTACACAGAGGAAGACTTCCTTCCCCGGGAATTTCACCACCACATAGGAATTTCAATCCACTTCCTCTACACAGAGGAAGACCGATTATCCGACCGGCATGCATGTTACATTCTACAAAATTTCAATCCACTTCCTCTACATAGAGGAAGACGCAACAGCCGGATTGCAAAGCGTAACAGTAAGAATATTTCAATCCACTTCCTCTACACAGAGGAAGACCCTCTTCGTGTCTATATCCTGGTTGCCGAATTTTATTTCAATCCACTTCCTCTACACAGAGGAAGACAATGCGAACCGGTTAATACGCCGTCACATTAAAATTTCAATCCACTTCCTCTACACAGAGGAAGACGATATAGCAGCTTCACTTAGTCCCGTTGCCCTTGCTATTTCAATCCACTTCCTCTACACAGAGGAAGACCTCTATTTCCTTCCCTAATTCTGTCTGCATCTCTATTTCAATCCACTTCCTCTACACAGAGGAAGACCAGACTGACGAAGCTTGTTATGGCAGCAGGAGCAATTTCAATCCACTTCCTCTACACAGAGGAAGACCCATGCTTCACGTTTGGCTCCCCATTCTGGGGAATTTCAATCCACTTCCTCTACACAGAGGAAGACTTCTTCTTTCAGAGAAGCCAGCCCACGACTAATTATTTCAATCCACTTCCTCTACACAGAGGAAGACCTTCTGGACTGATAAACGGTGATGTTATTGGCCTATTTCAATCCACTTCCTCTACACAGAGGAAGACAGCCGTGCATCAAGCTATATAGCGAAATATATCACATTTCAATCCACTTCCTCTACACAGAGGAAGACGATTTTGGCGCAATGGCTCTTTTGGCGGTCAAAATATTTCAATCCACTTCCTCTACACAGAGGAAGACTATTATCGGTGATTTTCGAAACATTCCATTTAAATTTCAATCCACTTCCTCTACACAGAGGAAGACCCCCATCCTCAGCCGGCTGTCCTCAACGTATGTATTTCAATCCACTTCCTCTACACAGAGGAAGACCGTCTCATCCCTGTCTAGTTTCCGTTTTCCAAAATTTCAATCCACTTCCTCTACACAGAGGAAGACGTAATCCCCTGCAACATTCCCCGAAATCCTGGCATATTTCAATCCACTTCCTCTACACAGAGGAAGACGGCCTATGCCAATGAATATGGCCTTCTTCCTGTGAATTTCAATCCACTTCCTCTACACAGAGGAAGACATCTCCCGCATTTTTCCTTCGTTCCCAGTGGCATTTCAATCCACTTCCTCTACACAGAGGAAGACCCTCACCCGCGGTTCAACCGGATCCTGCAGCATATTTCAATCCACTTCCTCTACACAGAGGAAGACCGCAAAGACAACCTACATCCCTATCCTTTCCGTTTTAAATTTTGTAACAATTTGACAATTCCACTTTTTATAACGGAGCGTTTTATCAGAATATAGCTTATCTGTGCACAATGCAAAATCATTTGCAGGTGCGAACCTTCTAAGGCTTTCATGTTCACATCCAGTCCGCACCTCTACTTTACTTAGAAAATTAGAGTTCCGGTCACATCGAATCCCGGTTTTGCCCCAATATGCTCCACTTTATTTTTATAATTGTCCCCAAGATAATAGAATCGCAGGCTGTCTGAATCCTTATCAATCAAATCCTCCAGAATCGCTTTCACCTGGCGGCATTTTGCAGCATCCATATTGCATTCAAATACGGAATTCTGTACCCTTTGACCATAATTCACGCATTGCTTCGCCACCTTCCGCAATCGGCTGCGGCCGGCGGCTGTCTGAGTATTTACATCATAGGTGATCAAAACCAGCATTGGAATCACCTCCTTAGGGTCCATCCTTTTATTTCCAGAAGAACGGCGGATATCCGTCTAAATCTCCTCTTAAAAATCTTGCCAAAAGCATCGCCTGTACATAGGGAACCATGCCCCATTCCACCTTTTCTCCCAAAAAGGGGTGAGTAATCATTTCCTGTTTTCTCCCCTGCCATGCAGATAAAAAGGCTTTTCTCGCTTCACCCTCCATAATAACCGCCCCATCCTCTTTCCGAAGAAATCCCTTTGCGCGAATCTCCTTTCTATTAATCAGGGTGAGGACAAACCGGTCTCCCATTACACCCCGCAATTCTTCCATCATGTCCAGTGCCAGCGATTTTCGACCTGGCCTATCCGTATGGAAAAATCCCACATAGGGATCCAGGCCTACCGTTTCCAGCGCGCTGGCGCACATGGAGGCCAGCAGCGTATAGGCAAAGGATAACATTGCATTCACCTCATCCATGGGCGGCCTTCTGTTTCTCCCATAAAATTTGAAAGTTTCCTTTTGCTGCAAAATCATGTCATCAAAGCAGGAAAAATAGACCGATGCCGCTTCTCCCTCCAATCCTCTTAAAGAAGCAGCATCCGCACACGCTTCGATGTTGTGGAGCGTATTCGATAGAAAAGAGGATTTACTTTTTAGTTTTTCCGCATCCAAGCGCATGGGATAATCCCTCGCCATCCGCTCCAAAATCCACTTGGAATTATATATCTTACCGGCAATGAAGTTTTTAGCGATGTCGAGGCTTTCCGCACTTTTTTCACTCGTCCGGTACTGCTCTTTGCGCAGCGTCACATTTCCGTAGACTTCCCCTGTCACTCTGGCAATAAATCTTCCGTTTCCGCTCAGGAATGTCAAACCAACGCCGCGTTGGGCACATGCGCCCATCAGCGCCGGACTTGCCCCTGTATAACCGAACGTCACGATCGCCTCCAGATTATGCAGCGGAATCCGCCCGACCTCCTGTTCCTTTTCCAGGATTACCACATTCTCTCCATCCAGGGAGAGATAACGGTTATGGGACGTCACATAAAGCGTATTTAGAAGTCTTTTCATATTCCTCTCCGGTCTGCACACCATCCTTTTTCGCCGGTCAGTCCATCCCGTCCATGTGTTCCTCCACATATCGGCGGGATGATTTCCCCTTTCCCAAAACGGGCAGGCAGATATCCCGCAGGGAGCAGGCGTTGCAGCTTTTACTCCATTTTACCTTTGGCGTATATCTTCTGGAAAAATAGCCATGCATTTCTTCAAACATATCCCTAACGGTATCACGTATCCCTTTGGCCAGTTCCACTTTTTCTCTGTGACGGGTTTCTCCATAGAAAAGATAGCCATAGGGAATTTCACAACACAACATCTCTTCCAGGCACATGGCCTGAGCCGCCAGCTGCAGCCTGTCTGCCTGATTCTTTTTCGGGGATCCCCGCTTATATTCCACAGGTACGACACAATATTTCCCCTTACAGCCTTGCAGGGGTATCCCGTCCGCACAACGGTGGAATTCCACCACATCGCATTCTCCGCTTATCCCCATCTGCCTGGAATGGACCGGCATGGCCCGTGAAAGGATCAGCTCTCCTCTCTTTTCCCTGCTCGTTACATCATGGGCCTTTTGATGCAGAAGCTTCCCTTCCACGGTCCTCACATTCTCCATCCACTGCTGTTCTATATAGGCCAAAGCCCACTGCCTCCTGCAGAAGGCAAAATGCTGAATGCCGGACAGCTGCAAATAATCCTCTTCCTCATACAAGGTCGAATACCTCCGGCTCCACACACCCCGGATCCTCATAGCTTACTACATAATCCGCAAAAGACGTGGGCCTGTCCGTCCTGGGTGTAACTTTCACGCTCCGATGCACTTTTGCGGAGGAAACAGAGGGCATCTTTTCTTCATGCTGCCACCAGTATAATTGGCATACCTCCATACTTCCTTCCGGCCGCGCGGAGGAAGCATCGTTTTCAAACAGGGTTTTCAGCGCTTCTTTCAGAAGCTGCGCGTCCTCCTGTGAAAATCCGGTTTTCTCCGCCAGCTGCACGTTCACGCTTCCCTTCAAAACATACAGACCGAAGCCGACCCTGTGCTTTGTCCCCATGGTATCCGATGCCTTGCCCTCTTTTCCTGACTCGCTGTTCACGCTTTTGGTAATCTGCATGCTGATAATATCCACGGGCTCTACACTTACCGCCTGATGGATGGATACAGGGCCACGGATTCCGACCGATACTTCCACCCCTTTGAAAGCGAATACCTGCCCAAAACTGCGCACGTCCAGCCATTCCCGGCACGCCAGCTCGGCACACTTATCCCGGTCGGCGTTTTTCCTCTTTTCTATTTCCTCTTTCAGCGGGGCACAGCCGTCCGCCCTGTCTTTCAGGCTTTTGAATCCATCATCCGCTCTGTCATCGGACTGTACGAAAATCCTCTGCCCCATGTCCTGCCAGCGGTTTCTGATCTTGCGTTTGATGCATACGTCAGAAATTTCTCCATATCCCTCAAAATTTTCCCTCGGCCGGTTTCCGTTCAGAGGATCCCCGTTGGGGTTGGCATTGGATGCACAGATCAACGCTACAAAATCAATTTTTCCCTTTAGTTCGCTCATTTTTCCTCTCATTCTGCCGCCGAATGGCGGCTCTCGATCCCAGGTTTAATGTACCTTTCCGCCCGCTTTAGCTGACAGCATAAACACCCCGCCGTCCTGCCGGATCACTCCTCTTCCTCCGTCTCCTTCTTCTTTCCCTTTTGCAGTGCAAAAGCCTGATTATGGAATCCAAGCAGATACAGGCCGTTCAGAGGCGCATCGTTTTCATAATCTTCCATGGTAAACTTCTCATATACTTCATTCGCCAGGTTCTGATAGGCGATCCGTTCTCCCGCATCCAATCTAACCAGATAGGGTTCCAGCTTCTCTTCAATGATCTTCCAGGTACGGAATGGATGCTGGGAAAAGGCGCTCATATATCTCTTTGCATTGGTTTCCCGCCCGCTCTCCTTATCCTTTTTTTCTTCATCCGCCTTCTTTCCTTTGGCGTATTCCTTGCTATAGGTTCGGTACTCGATCCGGTCCGCCACCGCCAGCAGGCGGCCATACAGATAGTCTCTCTTCGTGCAGGTTTCGTCCAACGCCATCGTCCATACCTCCTTAAATCTCTTTTCGTACTGCTGCTTCACAAGGGAACAGGCCAAGGTTAAAATCCTCTCCCACAGGAAACGGCTGTCAAAGGATACCGGGGAAGACGCGCGTCGGACCGCCAGGTTCACCATATCCTCCGGCACCGCCCTGCCCTCCAGAATGCAGGGCATCCACCGTTGTGCCACGTACTTATAGCGTTCTTCCTTTCCCTTCATGGAAAAATAGCCTTTTCCCTTTTCCTCTGTTCCGTACAGGAGTTCTGCCGCGTCCTTCACTCCCACCATACCATAATAGGTATATCGCCCCTTTTGCTTACCAACTTTCTGGTGTCTCCAAAAACAACGCTCCTGCCATTTTTCCAGCGCCTGCAGATATCTGGAAGATGCGTAATCTTTATATTCCATTATGGCCAGACGCCCGGTGGTCGCCGCGTCGAACGCCATAATCACCGTCCTGGAAGAAGGGGATAAAAATTTCCCATAGCCCCTGATCGCCCGACGCAGCCTCGCTGCCTGCGCAGCTCCAGTTTGAGGAACGCCCTCCTCATCCACATCCACCTCGTCGTCCAGATCTATCTCCTCATCGAAATCCGACTCGTCGCCTCTGTCTGAGCGCTCCTCCACTCCAGCCTGTCCGTCTATCCGATTCCTGTCTTTCCCCTTTTCAAGGATCCTATCAGAACCGTCCGGCCAGCCCGGCATGTCATGCAAATCCGACTCCCAAGTGACGAAATACAGAGAGTCATAATTTCCGCCCTGTTTCCTGAGGATCCACTTTAATGCGTTATGTACCTTTTGGGAATCCTCGTATCCGATGGCAAAGGCTTCTTCTTTGGTGGCAAACCGTCCCTTATAGGTGAAGTTTTCGCTGTCATTGGAGGAAATCAGCTTTGCGCCGTCGCCTTCGTTCCGAATTTTTTTCGGCTGCAGATAGGAAACCGGCATCCTCCTTCCCGTCAAATAGGACAGACCGGCCTGTTCCTGACCGGCAGCGCAGTAATCGATATAGCTTTTCTGGAGCGTCCCGTCTTTCCAGCATTTGTCCGTATATGCCCCGCTCTCATCCGTCAAAATCGACCGGTCCATCATGCGGCCGTCTTCAATACGAAATCTCACGAACGCCTTTGTCTGCGGAACGATCTGAAGCTTTCTTTTTTCCGTAATGCGGCCGTCCTCCTCTGCCTGAAGGACCCCGCACGCCAGCAGGTCTCCCATCAATGAATTATTTAAAAGATATCGGTAAACCGCCTCCGCCTTGGGGTGGCTGAACGGGGAATATACCCACTTTTCCAGCTTTTCCATATATAGCGCATGCTTCTCACCGCATTTCTTTCCCGTGGCATAGCTTTCATAATCCCCCGCCAGGTATTCCAGGTTATCGCATAAGGGATGGGGCGTGGGGTTGGCCGTCCTGCTGGCCGATTCCTCTGTCACCGGAATAAGGGTAAGCTTATCCTCCTCTGGTACAATCTCCGCCCCCAGGAAATTCCCTTCCCCGTCAAGCTCCACCGTAACCTGTGCGGCCACAGTGGTATGGTAGAGAGGCAAGAGTATTGTCCCTTCCTCCGTCTGGCGTCCCGCCTGGCTTTTATTCTTTTCATAAAGATCATACAATTCCGCTATCCAGTTCATCCGGCATCCCCTTCTTCTGCAAATTCCCCGTGCCCGCTGAATTTCTTATCCGGAAATTCCTTCTTATCCATTGCATGAATGTGCCGTTTTTCCGTGCATTCTTCCGGACGCAGGAACGTAACCACTCCGTCCCTCATGACCGGATGCCAGAACCGCACCGTCATTTTTCCTCTGTCTTCTTCCAAAACAGCTTCGTCCGCATAGGTGATCCCATGGTACATAAAACCAAAAGCCAGTTCCATGGAAGCCTCCCCCGGTTTTGGGCTGTATTCCCCCGTTCCGGAGGCAAAATCACAGGGTTCCACATACCCCTGGCATTCCCGCGTCCCCAGGAAAATGTCCCTTCTTCCGCCGCGTTCAATCATGCGCTTTGCAATATTATGATGCTTATTCTCATTCCTGTCTCCGACCAGCTCCGGCCGGTTTTCATTCCACTCAAAATGGGCCCGCACCTGATAGCTCACATCCTTCAGATACGTATAATAGGACAATTCATTTCCCCCGTTGTATCCGATGGGACGCATTGCCTTTGTCTCCGTCTGGATCCGCTTCATCACCCTCATTTCATCGATAATCCAGATAAAGGTGGGTTTCCAGTAAACGCTTTGCAGAATACCCTTGACGGCCTCATAGGTCGGAATCTGATAAGAGAATTTTTCTCCGCCCACCCGGGTGACCGGATCTGAAAACAACGCATAATCGCCGCTCACCTGAAATTCCACCGTATTTCTATATTTCGCCTGCACCCCGTTTTCCTCCTTCCTGCGAATCAGCTGTACAAAAACGGCATCTGCGCCGGTTCCATCTTCACTCCTGTACCATCGTCATAATACCTTTTATTCAGGAACAGAATCTGCCCTTCTCCCACTCCATAGACGGCGCCGCTTTCCATTTTCCTTACCAAAGTTTCCGGCAGGCAGACGATATAACGTTGCAGCATCCGCACTATCCTTCTCTTCTCCGCCCAGTCCTTCTCCCTCTGCCATCGTTCCACAAGCTTCTCCGCATCGCCATAGGGAACCACGACCTCCCTTCCTCCCGTCTCATCGATCATGGAAAATGCCTCTCCTGCGCTCCGAAACGCCTGTTGCAGCTTCCGTTTTCCCTCCCGGTCCCGAAATTCCGGGTTGCAGGATAAAAGATCTACCAGATTCGTCCTAACCCCTTCCGCCTCCATCCCGTACGCCATCTCTTCCTGACGTTCATAAAAATAAAAGCTGTAATAGGTTTCGATCGCTTTCGCCGAATCGAGCCGGGATGCGAATTGCCCAGGCTCTCGGTGAAAAGCGCGCAGCAAGCGTTCCATAGCCTCCTGAGCCTTTCTGATATCCGGCAATGAAGATACGTTTTCCGCCTCCCGGGACATTCGGATCAGGAATACATGCCCCCGGTCCCAAAAAGCGTTCCGATTACACCTTCCCGCTGCCTGAATGAGGTTGTCCAGCCCCGCCAGGGAACGGATCACGCATTGGAATGAAAAATCCACCCCCGCTTCTACAAGCTGGCTGCTGATGCAGATCACCTTTTTTTCTTCCAAAAGCGCTTTCTTGATTTCCTCAATCCTGTCGCTTCGATGCGCCGCACACATCCATGTGCTGAGATGATAAAGCTGTCCCTCCACGCTCCCCTGCAGCCGGTCGTACACCTCCTTGACCGCTGTCTTCGTATTCATGATCACGAGAATCCGGTCAAACTGCCTAGCCGTTTCCCGTACAAACGCAGCCGCTTCCTCCGCAGAAAATCCCTGCGCCGTTTCCGCCGTGCAATCGTGATATTCCACCCGCCGGAACGCTTCCTCCAAGGAAGCCGCTCCTTCCATCATTTCTTTAGGAGGCAGCATCCTATTCTTCCTGATGTCGGAAAATAGCGGCTGTGTTGCTGTGCACAGCACCACCGTCGTATTTCCCGCCTTTGTAAGAAAATTCACTGCCAGGTTGAACAGGCCGATCACCTTTACCGGCAGGGCCTGCACCTCATCCACCAGTATGACGCTGTCACACAGGCTGTGGAAGCGGCGTATGTTATTTCTTTTCTCCTTAAACAATGTATTCAAAAATTGTACCGCAGTGGTCACAATCACAGGGGATTCATCCCAGTTTTCGATCAGCCTTTCATAGCGCCAAAGCGCTTCCTTCCCCTCCTGAACCACGTCGCCATGATGCTCCAACACCGCATCCGGCATGTCCAACGCTTTTCTGATCTCCTTCGCGTTCTGTTCCAAAATACTTTTATAAGGGGCTATATAGAAAATATGCCTCGCCGACCGCTCCTGCGCCCGATACAGGGCGAATCGCAGGCCGCTCAAGGTTTTTCCCGCTCCCGTCGGGACTGCCAGACGATAGAGACTGCTTTCCGCATAAGCCTCCATGCGGCATTGCTCTGAGATCCTCTTCCTGCAATCGTTCAGCCTGCCTTCCCCGCCCAGGCCTGTCAACCTGCTTTCCAGGTTTCGGATCCCCTTCTTCCATATTTCCTGCATTTCCTGATCGGATGGGCCGGTATCCGTAGGACGTGCGGCCATAAAATCAGCCGTATTTCTCCAATCCGCGTCCATCAGACAGGAAAGAAGCATCCTTTCGCACAGGCCCAGATAAAAGTCCGGATGGCCATAGAGATATTTTTCCTCCCCATTTCTTCCCAGTTCTTTCAGACAAGAGGTCATTCTATTGATATCCCGTTTTGCCTCCGAACAATGCTCCGCCATATCTGCGTCCGGAAACTGCCTTGCTGCCGTCTCCGCCGTCCTATCAATCTCCTCCCGGATGTACTTTAGTCTGCGCTTTTCACACAGACTGCTGCCATCCTTGAGGGAAACACAGTCTGCCAGACCATGATGCATATAAATCGCCGCCTGAGCCATCTCAGAAAAACGGGTGCCCGGCGCATACCGGTCAATGATCAAACCGCCCAGCGTGGAGTGATCCACCTTTTCCCCATAGAAAGCATCTTCCTGCACACATGTGTGGAAGTAATCCTGCCATTCTTCCGTATATTTTCCATCGTCGTGATGCATACCGATCAATCGTGCAGTTTTCTTCAGCAACGGAATTCTGCAATACTCCTCTGCCAGCTTTGCCACGCATGCTTCATGTTCCTGATTGGACTGCCAGGTTTCGTCTTGGGGGCGGTAGTGGGAAGCATATTCCTGATCCATCTCCCTATCCCTTTCTTCCATTCTTTTCATCCTTAATATTCGACATCCTGAACACATTGTAATTTCTATATTTATGTCAATTTATCACATATAACATATGCATTGCAATACCGTTTAAACAAAATTTCCAAATTTTTGTAAAAAAAAAGAAATTTATTGGATAAAATGATGTTTTATTAAAAGAAAAAATTCTATTTGTAATTCTATACAGTATGGAAAACGCTTCTATTGTTCATGCCGGCCCCCAGCTCCATCCATGTCCAAAAGCAGCGAAAACCAGCGGGAGCGGCCCTTCCTATTTCTCTCCATCTATTGTATAATTAACCCATCTCACACAGAAAAGAGGTTCCCCATGTTACAGCCTACAATCGGCATCCCCCTGATGGGACGCAGCTTGTTCCACCGCTACATGCAGTATAAATACATCCAATATCTGGAGCGCGACGGAGCTCAAGTCCTGCTGCTCCCTCCGGACAACATTACAGAAGTCATCGCCCAATCCCTGCAGCGCTGCCAAGGCTTCCTTTTCCCAGGCGGACCGGATATCCAGCCAGGCCTCTACGACCAGACAGCCCTTCCGGAATGCGGCAAGACGGATCCCGCCAGGGATGCCCTGGAGCTCCCACTCCTACAGGCGGCGCTTGAAGCCGAAAAGCCTTTGTTCTGCATCTGCCGCGGCATGCAGCTTCTGAACGTGGCCCTTGGCGGGACGCTCATACAGGACATTAAGGCCGAACAGGAGTATCCCCACTTCGATTTCTGGCACCGCACCACCGCCACTCATCCCGTACAGCTTGAACCCGGCAGCCATCTCTGCCGCCTGTTTGGTTCCGATATGATCTCCACCAACAGCCTGCATCATCAAGCCGTTGACCTCACCGGCAAAGGGCTTACCGTCACGGGACAAAGCCCGGACGGATTCATTGAGGCGATGCAGATTAAAGGTTATCCCTTCTGCATCGCCATACAATGGCATCCGGAGCATATGGCCGCGCAAAGCGCGGAACAACGAAAGCTGTTCCGCGCTTTTGTGGATGCCTGTAAGGCAGGATAAATCAATCGTCTTTGATTGGCCGCATTGGCCTTTACGCCTCATCCTTCCCAACCGGAGTCCCCACGTTTTTGCCTTCGGACAGGGATGCCGGCAAAAACGAACGCTTTTCCCATTTGAAAATGGCCAGTCCTGCCTACAACTATCCGCATAACCCGCCCTTCCTGTGGCATACACTGTAAAAACAGAGATTCCGGGTATATTTTCATGTTAAAAGATTTTGCCTATCTCATACAATGCCGGATAAAACGGTTCCGGGAATCGGAAAATTTCCAATCAGCCCTCCGTATCCAACTCATTAAATCAGCCCTCTTCCTCCTCGGGGTCGCAGCCTTTGTGAAATGCGTCACCACCTTCGTACCCGAGGCCATCTCCGTCTCCAGCACCATCAACGGGCGGGAGCTTCCCATCTACTGCGTGGAGACGAATGAAAAAAAAGTGGCCCTCAGTTTTGATGCGGCCTGGGGGAATGACTTCTCGATGGATGTCTGAAACTATTTATTCATATATCTCAATGAATACCGTCTGCGCCACAAACTCTTCCCCGTCGAAATATCCCGATGCTTCCAATCCGCCGCCCTCCAGAATATCGGCAAACGCGGCCGCCTCTTTATCAATGCCCGCTCCGCCGCCCTGGATCGTCCAGCGCTCATATGTTGTAGAATCTGTACACCGAATCGTCACCAATTCTTCTTCCGGGCTGCCTGCCTCCGGCATGATCACGTAAGAACCGTCCATTAGGACTCTACTGATTACAAAGCTGTCCTGGGCGATACTCCTAACTTTTCCTCCTATTATCTCGGTATCCTGTTCGTTATTGCCGATACTTTCCGGCGAAGAGGCCTCCGTATTCCCATCACTGCGCTCTTCCTCCCCCGGCTCCTGACTTTCCGATGCGTTCCTGTCTTCCCCTTCTTTCCCGCTTTGCTGCCCGCTGTCCCCATTTTCCTCCGCCGGTTGGGACAGCATCGCATTTTGTTCTTTTGCCTCCTGTCCGTTCCCACAGCCTGATGCTGCCATCATAAGCGCCATTAAGCCCGTCGCTATCCTACATCTTGCCTTCATTTTTAGCTCCTATCTGCCCGCTCTAGCGAGCATAAAAACCAGTGTACTCCTATCCGCCCGCTTTGGCGCGCGTACAAATCAGGGTGATCTCCTACGATACTGTCTCCAATAAAGAGTCTGAAACTTATCTCCCTGCAGTTGAACCACCTGAGTTATTTTCCATTTTATACGAAAAGTATCTAAAGTTTTTCTAAAGATACGTGTTCCTATTTTTCTCGTTTGGATTTACAATAGAAGAAAAGAGCAAAAAGAAACGGAGAGAACGCAGGATGAAAGCAATGAGTTACGAAGAGAAATACAAAGTGATGACAGAAACGGCCATCAACCGGCTGATTCCCAGGCTGGCCATACCTACCATCATCAGTATGTTGATCACCTCAATTTATAATATGGCCGATACTTTCTTTGTCAGCCAACTGAGCACCAGCGCTTCCGGGGCGGTAGGCGTGAACTTTTCCCTGATGGCCATGATCCAGGCCATCGGTTTTACCCTGGGTATGGGAAGCGGCAATTATATGTCCCGGATGCTGGGAGCCAGACAGCAGGATCGGGCGCAGAGAGCCTGTTCCACATCGGTCTATACCGCTTTTGCCTGCGGTCTTCTACTGGCGGTACTGGGCATTACCAATATCGAATCCCTGGTGCGGGCGCTCGGCGCCACAGATACCATCGCCCCTTATGCGAAGGATTATGGACAATATATTTTGATTGCAGCTCCCTACATGACGGTTTCCTTTGTGTTCAACAACCATCTGCGTTCCCAGGGTAATGCCGCGCTTTCCATGATCGGCATTACCGCCGGAGGCGTTCTGAATGTCATTTTGGATCCTATCCTGATTTTCGGTTTCCAGATGGGAATTTCAGGCGCAGCGATCGCCACGATTTTCAGTCAGTTCGTGAGTTTTGTCATTTTATTGGTACTGGTGCTCCGTTCAGGAAACGTATTAAAGCCCACTCCTCGTCATTTCACTTTTCAAGGCTGGGTCTATAAGGAAATTCTCTCCGCCGGTATGCCTACCCTGGGGCGTCAGGGACTGGCCAGCGCGGCTTCCGTCCTCCTCAATGTGGCTTCGTCCGGTTTTGGGGATGCGGCCGTCGCTGCCATGTCCATCGTGACCAGAATCATGATGTTTATCCAATCGGCGCTGATCGGCTTTGGCCAGGGTTTCCAGCCCGTGTGCGGATTTAACTTCGGGGCAAAGCGATATGATCGGGTGCTGGAGGCATATTTCTTCTGCCGCCGGGTGGCTCTGGTCTTTCTGCTCATCATGGGCGTAGTCATGTTCGCCATTGCCACACCGATCATGGGCATCTTCCGAAAGGAAGACGCTCAGGTCATCCGTATCGGCGCGCTGGCACTGAAAATGCAATGCTGCCTTCTTCCCTTTCAGGCCTATTCCATCATCGGAAATATGCTCACCCAGTCCATCGGCTACAGTTTTCGAGCCACCCTCACCGCCGTCAGCAAACAGGGGCTGTTCTTTATTCCTGCGATCCTGATTCTTCCAAAGGCACTGGGCATATTGGGGCTTCAGCTGGCCCAGCCGGTTGCAGACGCCCTCACCTTTGTGCTCACACAGGCCATTGTCATCATGGTAGTGAAGGAGCTGCGGGGCATGTCGGAGGCAGAACAAAAGGCCGCGGAATCCGTTTCAATCTAACTTTCCTATTGCTTGCCCTTCGCGGCGGCGTAACAGGAATCAGCGAGTCCTTCGGAGAAAGTTGCGCAGACGATTATGCATCTGCTATCCCACAGCCGCCCTGAAGCGGCAGAAAAGAGGAAAAATGGAGCCCTTATTTTCAGGAAAGGATCTGCGCAAGCTGATTATTCCACTCATCTTTGAACAGGCGCTGGCCATTACAGTGGGCATGGCCGATACCATGATGATCTCTTCTGTGGGGGAAGCCGCCGTATCCGGCGTGTCTTTGGTGGATATGATCAATATATTAATGTTCAACATCATGGCCGCTCTCGCCACGGGAGGCGCTGTGGTGACTTCCCAATTCCTGGGCGCAAAGAGAAAAGAAGACGCGAGGAGATCGGCTAAACAGCTTCTATATACCGTAATCTTTTCCGGCGTGGCCATCGGAGCTATCGTGATATTGGCCAGAAAACCTCTGCTGCGTCTTTTTTTCGGAGGCATTGAAGCGGATGTAATGGAAAACGCGCTGATCTATCTGACCATTTCCGCCCTCTCCTTTCCCTTTTTGGCCGTATATAATGCCTGTGCGGCGCTTTTCCGCTCCATGGGAAATTCGCAGATTACACTCAAAGTTTCCATTCTCATCAATCTGATCAATGTGGCGGGCAATGCCATCTGTATCTTCGGCCTCCATATGGGAGCCGCCGGGGTGGCGATCCCTTCCCTGATTTCCAGGGCAGTTG
Source organism: uncultured Lachnospiraceae bacterium (assembly GCA_947650005.1). Lineage (GTDB taxonomy): Bacteria > Bacillota > Clostridia > Lachnospirales > Lachnospiraceae > Eisenbergiella. Next base: position 43,291 of record CANSTU010000005.1, on the reverse strand, counting down.
GCAGTATCCTTCTTTATTTTCTCCTGCGCAATCCCTCGCTGGAACTCTGTTTTCTCAAGGAGCCCTTCCGTCTTGACTTCGTGATCATCCGGCGAATTCTCTCTATCGGCATTCCGAGCGGCGTGGAAAACGGCATTTTCCAGCTGGGACGCGTCCTGGTGGTCAGCATCATTTCCGGTTTTGGGACGGTACAGATCGCGGCCAACGGCGTGGCCAACAATCTGGACAGCGTGGGCGTCCTCATTGGAAGCGCCATTAACCTGGCCATGATCACCGTGATCGGGCAATGCGTGGGCGCCAGGGATGAGAAACAGATTCGCATTTATACCAAAAAGCTCCTGCTCGCCACGTACATTCCCACGATCCTTTTCAACATAATCCTCTTTTTCAGTCTGGATTGGATCCTGAGCCTGTACGGACTGAGCCCGGAGACGACGCAGCTGGCGCGGACGTTGGTCTGTATTCACAACGGATGCGCCTGCTTTCTGTGGCCTCTCTCCTTTACTTTCCCCAACATGCTCCGGGCCTGCAATGACGTACGTTACACCATGGTGGTGTCCATTGCCTCCATGTTCCTCTTCCGGATCGGGTTCAGTTATCTCATCGGCGTAACCCTGGGATACGGAGCCATCGGCGTGTGGATCGCCATGGTTCTGGACTGGATCTGTCGAACCGTCTGTTTCCTTATCAGATATAGGGGTGGCAAATGGAAAGAACTAGCGGAGCTAGCCTGATTTGGATTTGAAAATTCCTTTTCTAATTTTCGGCCCCGCCGTGCATCTGCCCTTCTTCGGCCGGCCGTAGCGCGCTCTTCTCACCTCCTGGATCGTTTGATGTGTCTCCCTCTTGGATGCCTCTTAACAACATATGGATCCGATCGACAAAGCGTCACGCCAGACGCATGAATACGCCGATCATGCGTCTGGCGCGGAAAAGTTGTAGACGATTTTTATCGTCCCATCCTCATGGATATAAATCATGGAGAGCATTTCTACCGCTGTTTCCCTGTCCAGATGTTCCAGGCGTTCCTGACGCAGTATTCTATCGATCCACGGATTTTTCTGCGTGTCCCCTTTCTTTGAAGCCTGCCCAGCCATCTCGATTTTGGAATGAAGTTCGCAGATCCTGTTTTCATATCGCTCTCTATATTTTATATACTCTTCCTTTGTAAGAGTCTGATCCGAATAATCCTCGTAAGCCTGTTCCTTCTTTCTAATCAGCCGGTCGATCTCTGCCCGGTATCGGGAGGCATCTTCCCTCAATACGGCGCCTTTCCTTTCCTGTTTTATCCTTTCCTCCTCTATGATCCGTCCGAGATTCCCTGCCGATTGGAGGAGCCGATTCAGGTCGTCTACAACAATACATTCCAACTCCCGTTCCGTCACGCTGTGGATACTGCAAAATCTCCTGCCATAACGGTTATAGCTTCCACAGTTAAAAACCGTAGAACCCTTTCGTCGGATCTTCACCATGGCGCGCCCGCAGTCTGCACATCTGAGTAATCCTGCGAATGCATGCATATGATTGGAAAGGCCGGTCTGTCTCGCATTGCTCCCCAGCAGGCTCTGTACCCTATCCCAGTCTTCTCTGTTGACGATGGGTTCATGGGTATTTTCCACCACGATCCATTTCTCTCTGGGAAGGCTCACGGCATTCTTCCCGCATATTTGTCGAAAGCTCCTATTCTGAACCATATTTCCCACATAGATTTCGTTTTGCAGGATTCTGCGTACCGTGGAATACGTCCAGTATGCCGTGGAAGCAAGCCGGTTCCCATTATGGTAATTCAGGCCGCATTTTTTCTTATACTCGGAAGGGCAGGGAATCTCCTCTTCGTTCAGTATTTTAGCAATGGTATTCTGCCCAACCCCGCTCAAATACAGTTCAAAAATGCGCCTAACGATACCGGCAGCATATTCGTCCACCGCCAGCCTGTTATGATCGCCTTCCGATTTCCTGTAGCCAAAGCAGGCAAAGGCGCCGATGAACTGTCCGCCCTCCTGCTTGGAACGGAGTGTGGAACGAACCTTCTTGGAGATATCCTTCGGATAGAACCCGTTAAACATATTCCTGACATCGACCATCATATCGTTACCGATATCGATGTCGTCGTAATGTTTATCCACCGAATCATCGACTGCAATAAAGCGCACTCTTTTCTGGGGAAAATATTCGTTTACATACCAGGAAACCTTCGGCATATTTCTTCCGAGCCTGGATAAATCCTTGACGACGATACACTGAATCCTGCGCGCCTCTATGTCCCTGAGCATCCTTTGAAAGCCGGGCCGGGTGAAATCAGTTCCTGTATAACCGTCATCGATATAGGTATCATACAGGTACAGATCATTCTGCCGCCCCAGGAATTCGGCCAATAACAGGCGTTGATTTGCAACGCTCAAGCTTTCCGCCCTGTCCCCGTCCTCCCTGGACAGCCTGATATAGAGCGCCGTATTGTATCCGGCCTTTCCACCCTCTTTCAACGCTTTATTCCTTGTATTCTGCGGCATGGCCGTCCACCCTCAGGGCAGGAGCGGCCGTCGTTTTGTTTTCCCCCCAGTTTCCCTCAAGATGGCGACGGACGATACGCCGGATCAGTTCGTCGGTATCATAGAGGCCTTTGTAATCCCTGATCACACGGTGCCCGCGGTCTGTCTTTCCCATGAAGACTGCTCCTAAGCAAATCTTTTTATTATGTATATGCCGCTTGTACGGGATATAAGAACGCTGTCATATTGCCTTATTTCCATCGGCCGCCCATTCCCCTGGGGGAATGAAGATACCCAGCGCATCCTGGATATTCTGGCCAAGCACAATGTCCATGTTACTTTTTTTATGACGGGCGGATGGGTGGAAAGCTATCCGCAAGATGTGAAATCCATCCTGGCCGCAGGCCACGACCTGGGTAATCACAGCGAAAATCATAAAAATATGAGCCAACTGTCCAATGAGGCCAAAGAACAGGAACTGATGAAGGTCCATGAGAAGGTAAAGCAGCTCACCGGATATGATATGTTCTTGTTTCGTCCCCCCTACGGAGACTACGATAACGACGTGATCCGCACGGCTACCCAGTGCGGATACTATTCCATTCAATGGGATGTGGATTCTCTCGATTGGAAGGATTACGGTACAGATTCCATCATCAGCACGGTATGCAGCCACAAGCATCTCGGCAACGGCTCCATCATCCTCTGCCATAACGGGGCAAAATATACCGCGGACGCCCTGGACGCCCTGATCACCAATCTGAAAAGCCAAGGATATGAGATCGTACCCGTTTCCGAGCTCATCTATCGGGACGGATACCATATGAACACGGAAGGACGGCAGATACGGGATAAATAGAATCCCAAAAGTTTATTCTGATCTCTTCCCATGTCTTCTGCCTTCCTCCTCGACGCGCAGACGATATTTCGACCGCCGGAATGCGCATCCAGCGCATTCTGTGCGCTCTTTTCCGTTAAGTACCGATTTTGCCATTCCTATCCGCCCACAGGGGTATCGTGCCGACACATACGAACCTACCTGTCTTCCCTTCATTCATCCTTGACCTCATTTGCATAGAACCGGATAATCTGTGCAATGATTTTTGCAGCCTGTTCTTCCATCCCGGTTATCTTTTCCGGCTTCGGCATATCGGCCGCAGCACCTTTTTCTGCCTTTTGGAAGGCAGGCTCCCCCTGCGCCTGTTCGGACAGAAGCTGTTCCGGAGCAACGCCCAGCGCCTCAGAAATCCGCACCAGGCTGCCCACCGTCAGATTCTTCTCTCCGCGTTCCACCTGTCCTATATAAGTATGGTGGAGCCCTGCCTTTTCTCCCAGCGCTTCCTGGTTCATATGCTGCGTTTTTCTATATTCCCGGATCCTCTTTCCGATCCTTTTCAAATAATCCTCCATCCAAACCTCCCCTGCTGCGCCCTTTCTCTGCTTCTCCTGGCGTCGGCGCATGCACGCTACGCATTTTTCCGGTTTGCTGAAAATCCCGCCGTTTTGTTTGCAGCCGCTCCGTTTTCCTGCCTTTTCCCAAAGCCAAGGTCAGTACAATTACATAGGCCGGCCCGCTGATTGGCTGAATCCGGTATAAAAATGTCTGTGCCAGAAACAATCCGGACAGCATCAAATAACTTTGGGCCGTCTCATCCGCCTCCCGCCATCTTTTTTTCACCATCTCCAGAAGTAGAATGGCTATGCTAATCCACAAACCGAATCCCAGCATCCCATAGTCTTCCAAAAGAGCCGCCGGGAAGCCCTGAGCGCCGGATATCCCTTTCCCAAGGGCCGCTGCAAATGCTTTTAATGCCTCCACCCCCAGGCGCTCCGGCAGACCGGCGAACCCATTCCCTTCCAAAAGGCATACCGCCATAAGCAGGATAACCGCTGCCATCGTCCGCCCATACCAGCGTCGAAAACGCTTCAGGATAACGGCATCCGGATTTCGATCCCTCGGTATTTTTTCCCAATATTTACTGATGAAAAATGCTGCGGCACAGAGGAATAAACCGATGGAAATACTGAATTTGAGATCGTATCGGCCTGTAAGCAGGCTATTCTTTCCGTACGAAAGCAGCGGCAGATTACTTCCGATCAAAAGGAAACCAAAACAGAGCGTCAGATTTCTTTTTACCAGGAAGACAGTTGCGGGATAGACCAGCGGTATTGCCAGAAGGAACAGGACGGCCAGGCAGATCGCTCCCATATCTCCCAGCAGAAACAGGGTGAGATAACCGAATGCCGCCGTGAGAAGATAGAACTTCTCCCAATTCTTCCGTTTCTCTCCGCAATAGCGGACAGAGGCAGCGCAGGCCGCCAGGAGATAATAGGATGCCCCCGCCTCGGGCCAGGTGCACAGCCTGTCCACTCCCGGAATGCTTTCCCCTCCCCAAATAAAGAATTTTATGGCCCCTGCCTGCAGCAGTAAAGCGGAAAACAGGATCAAATCCAGATAATAGCGATGACTCTTGCCAAAAGATTTCAGCAGAAAATAGGTGCCGATCACGCACCAGAGGAACATCTCCTTCTCATATCCCATGTCCCCCTGGAAAATCCTGACCACAGCTTTACTCATCAAAAGCAGCGCGGCCAGAAGAAACAAGCATTCCGTTCGGCATAGCCCGGATGCATACGCCGCCATTTTCCGGGACAGGAAGAAAAGATACAAAACAGCCGACAGGAGTGTTATCGCATAATATAGAAGGGACTTGCCTGTGAATACGTGCAGGACCTGATCCTGTACCAGAAACAGTGGATAGAAAAAAAGCATAATACGGACATAATAGTCCAAAATGACAGAACCGTCTTCGGCCAAGGTTGGGAAGAAGGTCTCTTTTAGATTCGTTATATTCCAGATCTTTCTTCTGAGGTTCTCCATCTTTCCTCACATTCTGCCGTCTTCAGGGCGGCCTTACAGCCGCCAAATGTTTTTGCGGCCTATCCGTCATTCTCCCGGAACAGGTATCCCACTTCATACGACGAAAATTCCGATATCACTTTATGGACAGTAAATTGGGGATTGCATTCCATCCACTTTCTAAGGTAAATCTCTGTCTTGTCATTTCTAGGAAAATAGACGACAACTGCGCTGTCCAAACTCCGAAAGTTTTCCAATTGTTCCGGTTTGACAAAAGTGGAATCTTTATATTTTACAATCTCCAGAAAAGACTGTGTGCATTTCCATTTTTCCTCAAATACATAAATACAGGAACACTCCTTGTATTCGTCCGCGTTCTCCAATGCGCTTCTGGAAACGTCATTTCGATATAAATAGGGCCAATCAGCATATTGGTATCCCCTCAGCAGTAATAATAAAAGGCATATCGCCGCCGCTCCCCCATACCAGGGGCTATGCAGCAAAAACCGTGTCTCCTGGCATATCCCGCTTATTCCGAGCACGACGAGCAATCCATATATGGGGTACATATATCTGTCTGTAAGATATGCCGCCGTTTTGGAAACCAGGAAAAAATATCCGATGCACGGTATTATCACAACGCTCCAAATCAGTAATTCCTTCTTTTTGGCATCATCTTTCCAAAAGACTCTCGTCTTTTTTTTCTTCTTCCTGCAAAGAGATAGAAAACATACTGCAAGAAACAGCAGGGCAATAAAAATCAAACAGTTTCCAAACAGCTGAGTATTCATGATTTTGAAAAAGGTGATCAATCTATCCCCGCCTGCCCCGCCGAAATTTTCAAAAGCCTGTTTTCCTCTCATTCCTCCCGTAAAGATGTGATAAATCATATACGGGAATAATAAAACTGCATGCAATCCTGCACACGCCATTACTCCAATATAAATCGCACATTCCTTTCTTTTATGTAAAAGCAATAACGCCAAGATCCATGCTGCGCTCTGCAATACCAAAAAAATGCTGACATAATAATGCGTCAAGGCGCCAAAGCAGGCTGTCAGCATCATAGATAAATAATATTTAAAGTCCCATTTTTCTTTTCGTAAGGAACCAACCTGCAGGTAGACTATCAGAATAATCCAGAATAGCGCCATGATATACATACGAAAAAAACCGTTCATATGTATGATCCCATAACAAAAAGCGAAATACGCCAATACCAAGGACGCTGTCAAACGGCTTTGGTTCAGGCAGCATGCCAATTTATAAACATAGATCATGGATGCCAAAAAGAAAAAAAGATTGATACTGCCTGCAAACCATTTGCTAAACTTTCCTGGGAAGGCGGAACATACCAGATTTAAAATCAAATAATACATGGGCGGATGCACATCCGCTTTCTGGTTTAACCAGACCTGATCCACATTAAAACGGGTATCCCTATTTACCGTCATCTGTATTTCCCAGGCCGAACCGCCTCTGGGATAGGTGATCCCTTCTTCAAAATCCATCAGAATGGCGCCGTCATAATTTGACAAGGTATAGCTGAAAATTTCATCCATATGATAATTTTCTTTGCAGATCACAACGGTCAGTGCAGCCAATACCCCCCCCCAAGGCAATTATCCAATAGAATTTCCGTTTGAATAATTCCATACGTCCTCACATTCTGCCGCCGCAGGCAGCCTAAAATCCCTGTCTATTCCGGACTGTATTCGTTTAGCACATCGATCACATACTGTATCTCGTCCTCCGCCATGCCATAATACATCGGGATGCTCAGTTGAGTCCTCGATATTTCCTCAGCCACGGGATAGGCGCCCTCCGGTATGTGAAGCTGCTGATACGCTTTTTGCCTATGTAACGGGATGGGATAATGTTTGTTCGTACCGATCCCTTTTTCTTCCATAGCCTTCTCCAATTGCTTTCTGGTGCTGCATCGAACCGCGAATATATGCCAAACCGGCTCCATGCCGGCTTCCACCTTCGGCAAGATGATATGCCTGTTATGAATTCCCCCCAAATATCGAGCCGCAATCCTTACCCGTTCCTGATTCCACTTTTCCAGGTACTTCAATTTTGTCACCAGAAAAGCTGCCTGAAGTTCGTCCAACCGGGAATTGTTCCCCAAATATATATGGTCATATTTTTTCATCGAACCATAATTCCCCATTGCCCGTATTTTCTCCGCCAGGATGGGGTCATCCGCCACCACCGCCCCTGCGTCTCCCAGGGCGCCAAGGTTTTTTCCAGGATAAAAACTGAACGCCGCAGCTTCTCCAAAGCATCCTATCCTTTTCCCAAAATATTTCGCCCCATGCGCCTGCGCACAGTCCTCTATCACGGAAAGCCCATATTCCTTTGCAATCTCCGCCACTGCATCCATCTGTGCCGGCTGCCCGTATAGATGGACAGGGATAATCGCCCGGGTACGCGAAGTGATTTTTTCGCGGATCCGGTCAGGATCCATATTATAGGTATCGATTCTGGGTTCCACAAATACAGGGACCGCACCGATATAGGAAACTGCCAGCGCTGTGGCAATAAACGTGTTGGCCGGGACGAGCACTTCGTCGCCCTGGGCGATTCCCAATGCTTTCAGGCTCAGAAAGAGCGCATCCAGGCCATTTCCGCATCCGATGCAATGTTCCCTTCCTATATATTGGGCAAAAGAGGCTTCAAACCGCTTGTCCTCCTCACCGTTTATAAACCAGTTGCCTTCCAAGACTCTGCTGAAGTCCTGTTGCAGCTCGTCCCTGATTTCACTGTGCATTTTTTCAAACGAAACGAATGGAATTCTCAATTTTGCTCCCATCTGCATGCAAGGCATGCGTTCAAATCGAAGTACACTCTTCACCGTTTCACGGCATCAGCCGGATCCGGCAGCTCCCTTATATCGTTAACAATTGAAATCCTTTTCTGTCCTGTAAAGCGGTGTGAAATCCACCTTCCTCTGATACCTGACAGAACCAGATACCCCCTGACTGCGTTGTCCATACAGGCCTGCATGTCGTCTTCCGTGTCCCCTGCCAGAATGGAAGATTCATCGGCGTCTCCATATTTCTGCCGGATAACCCTCCCTTTCCCCTCCTCGTTATGGCGCAGGATTTCAATGCTTTCAAAGAATTCCGTCAAACCAAGCCGCTGTAATTCATCAAGCAGGCCCTTTCGGTCCTCCCGTCTGCTGATCAGGATGAGCCTGTAGGATCTCTTCAGCCGTCTTAGGGTTTCATCCACATAATCAAATTTATCATCCAAGGCTAGATAACAGGCCTCCTCGATTTCTTCTGACTTCCTGGCATTCCATTCCGCTGTGTCCATTCCAAGATGCAGTTTGGAATTTATCCAGTCCACTTCATGTATACCGAGCCTTTTTAATGCCCAGAATTCCTGCATTGACAGCACATCCCTGAACCCGTCAGGCAGATTATTGATAAAAAACTGATATAAACGCCGCTCGTTGGAGACCAAAGTCCCGTCAAAATCCAAAAAGCAATATGGCTTACCCGTTTTCCCCATTCTCTTTCATTACCTCTTCATAATACCTCGTTATGACTGTATTCCATTTCACCCTTTTCAGATTTTCATCCAGATTTCCCTGGATATCCCTACGTCGCTTCATTAACTCTATGAACGTCTCCGCCATCCCCTCCGCCGCCAGGAGGGATGCAATGCTTCCGCCGCCAAATCTGGGATTGATCTCAATGAAATAATAGTCTTTCGACCGATCTTCAATAAACTGTATATTGGAAAATCCCGGAATTTGATAGACTGCTAGAACCCTTTTGGCCAATTCTATCAAGGCTTCATTTCTCTCAATTTCCATTTTGGTGGATACGCCCGCCTTCACTTCCAGCCGCTTTCTGGGGATGATATAAAGCGGAATGCCCTCCCTGTCTGAAAGAATATCCACCGTATATTCCTGTCCTTCTATATATTCCTGCATGAACTGCTTTCTGGGATCAAAGGAACAGGCCTGTCCTTTTTCCACAAATTCAATTCCCTTACTTCCAACCCCGATCCGGTCCCTGATAATCCTTTTTATCTGGATATCTCCGCCGCCGCACTGAAACGGCGTGGGAATTCCGTTTTTCTGCATTTCAAGCATGCAGAGGTATTTATCCCTGACGCGAGCGATGGTCGAATCATCAGGGACCATAATCCGATTCGCTAATAAAGCATCCCCGGACTGCGCAATCCTTTCTATTTCCGTATCGTTCACAGGAATCACAAAATCTGCACCTGTCTTCTTGACGATATCGCATATCCCAGCCACATAATCCGGATGATCCGCGTATACCGTCTGATAGTATTCGTCTGCCAGCATGCTCCCGGCCGTATAGCCATATTGGTTAATATCTGTCCCGATCAAGTATAGGTCCGGATCTGCCTTTCTCAACGCTTTTATCAAACCCACGCTCGTTGCCGTACCAACGGATGTTATAAGAATTTTTCTCATTTTTTATACCCATCTTCCCACTTTGGCGGGCGCGCAAATCAACCGAATGAAAATGTTACTTTCCATCTTGTCTGTGCAATCGCAGGCGAAGCCTGCGACGCTGCCGCCAATAAAAAGTCTGAAACGAAATTTCAGTCCTCTTTTATTTCCAGTCCACAATCTGCACGATATTCAGGCAATTCTCCTCTTCCTTCCATACCGGGCAGGACCAGAAATAGGTTTTGGGTACTTTAACGCTCTAACTGCTGTATTTACCCCCCCCCCGAATATAAATCGCTCTTCTCTCAACATGCTATACCATTTCATATTGTGATACGCTCCATTCAGCAAGACGTGTTTTCTAAATTCTCCTTCCAGAACAAACCCATTCTTCTCATAGAAACGGTTTGCCCGCCTGTTATCGGATAATACACACAGATAGATCCTTTCCAATCCGCAGTCCTCAAAGCCAATCCGCAGGATCTCTTCCGTCGCCAGTCGTGCGATACCTTTCCCCCGGGCACATTTACGCAGGCTTATTGCATATTCCGCCTTTCGGGAAGCCAAGTCCACATTCTTCAGGCTTATGGTTCCCAGATATTCATCCGCCTCATCGACGATTGCATAATGCATGTCCTGTCCATTCTTACAGATAATATCCGATTGCCTGATAAAGGCAAGTACTTCCTCCCGCCCTTTCTCCGCCATGGGCGTGGGAAAGATTTCCTGTATTTCTGCCTCCCCCATCCATTCCAACATAAAAGGGGCATCCTTTTCTTCCAGCCTTCTCAGCCTCATCATTCCTCCCATTCCGCCGCCCTAAAGCGGCCTTCCTATCCCAAAAGATCATCTGCCATCCGCAGTCCTGAATCTGCTCCAAAAATCTTGCAGATCCTTCCGATACAGACTGATCAGGATACCGGAAAAAACCATCGCCAGAATCAATCCCCTGCCCGTATCCCGTACCGCCATGGTCCTCCACAGGACGAAAAATGCTGCGGTAAAAAGGGCTGCATACAGGAAATTTCTCCTCATAATCATTAATTTCATCCTGCACAGCGCCCATACGCAGACGATGTCCGTAATGATATACCCCGAAACCGTTGCAATGGCCGCTCCCTCTATTCCAATCCTGGGAATCAGGATGAAATTCAGCGCCACGTTCGCTATCGCGCCTCCCAGAAGGATGACCATAGACGGCCAGGTCTTCTTAATCACCAAGAATTGATTTCCCGCAACCTGATACAGCATCTGGAGTAACGGCGCCAAAAATAAATAGGGAGATACGATATAGCTGTTTACATATTCCCCGACAAACAGAATGCGATAAATCAGGCCGGCCAATGCACATATGAAGAAAGAAGAGAGAAAGGAAATGATTCCCAGGTATTCAAATACAAGGGAATTTGTCTTAACCTGGTCTCCTTCCTTCATGGTGGAAAAGGCGAAGTACTGCCATCCCCCCGCAAACGCCGTATAGATCAGTTGGCTCGCCTGGCCCAGCTTGGAGCCCACTGCGTATAGACCCGCATCTCCTATGCCGGCCAGATTGGTGATCATCAGCCTATCGCTGGAATTATACAACCAGTAAATGACGAAATTCGGGAAAAGAGGAATCGCAATAGCAAGCAGCGGCTTCACATGTACCCATCGAAATTTGCGCGGGGAAAACCATTTCCTGTTTAGAGCTGCAAATACCATTTCGTTCGCCGTAGCACTAAGCAGCCCGGCTAGAGGCAGTGCAATGATATAATACCCCCTTAAAAGCATAGGAATCGCAATGCCATAGGATATGAGCGGAATCACCGTATTCATAACCAGGAAAACGCGCCGTTTATTCTGCATTCGCGTAGGGGCAGACAAAATGCCGTTTGTCGCTCCGATCAATGTGGCCATAGCCTGGAAATATACGAGATAGCTCAGTTTCTCGTCATTCAGGAACCATATCGCAATGGCCTTTCTGCATAATACCATAACCGCAAAAACCAATGCAGATGTGCCCAATGTGAACAAAAATGCCGTGGAGCATATTTCCTGCTTAAACGCTTCCTCTTCCTTCTCAAAAAACAGGCGGTACATGCTGTCATACATGCCCATGATGGCCAGGGAACTACACAGCGAAACAACCGTATTGGATAAGTCGTATATCCCGAAATATTCGGAATTCGGCATAATGCGCGTAATGACCGGAACCATGATAAGCGGAATTAATTTACTGATGATTCCGCCAAAACCATATATCAGAAAGTTTTCCAGAAAAAGTTTGATTTTTTTCATAATCTTTCCGTTTACTGACTCCCTGCCGTATCATACAAATTCAGCGATCCTGTACCCACCAATTTCTTTACTCCTGATGTCCCTTCTACAAATCTAATCATTTCCTGGCTTTTGGGATTTAACAGAAGCAGGAAACTTCCCTCCGGGAGCCCCTCCATATTTTCAACTACATGGATCGTCCGATCAGGGATCATGTATTGCAGATACTTGGGGTTTACGCTGTAAGAATCCACCGCCGTATCCTTTACATAATAAATTTCCTGGGTTTTATACTGTAAGATCTCTTCACAGACAGGCAATGTATTCGTCTCAAAGGTATTTCGTGCGTTGTTCATAAATGTATCTGCCTTATATCCTTCCACACAGAATACTGATGCAAAGATTAAAACCACCCGCCATCTTCCCTTATTCGATTTATCGCATGAAGACCACCATATCCCTAAAAGCATTATTTCCATTGCAAAAATAATCCACATAAATCCTTCTTGAAGGCTACTGGTATTATCATAAAACGCTCCCAAAAGCGGTACACAGATGGAGTTAAAGAAACCTGCCGCTCCGTCTATTTTTTTATAAACAGCCTGACAGCCAATCAGGAAAACTAAGGCTGCCAGCAATACCTCTTTTCTGATCTTCCTCGCATACAAAGACGTATACATAATCCCCAAAAATAGAACAGGTCCAATTACATGTTCTATATATCTGGCATATACAATTATATCTTTTCTTGCAGGCCAATCAATCATCTGCAAAGCTGTCAGCGGCCACATAACCAGAAGAACACCAATGCACCAAAATTTACTGGCAAAATGACGGCCAAGCGTCTTTGCCTTCCACCAGTTTTTTACGAAAAGGATACAGACTACAGGTAACGTAAATCCTGTCGCCAACAGAAGATAGAATAGCTTCCCATATAAAGACCAAGCATATAAATCCAAATTATTGGTTAATATCTGAAAATAGCCCAATAATGTGCTTCCGTTCAGGTTTATATTGTTCAACGCGGATGAAGCGGAATTATTCCACAGTGCAGTTATCTCATATTCCTTTATCCGCTTCAGCAGGAAATATCCGGCAGCCAGCCCAAACATAGGGACAACGGCCCATATCACTCTTTTTTTATGTTTTATTACAATAAGAAAAAATGCCGCGAACCAAACAGCTATAACGCCGATATTTCTGTTATGCACACAATAAAGATAAACCAGAAGGATAACGCTGCTCCCTATCTTGATATAAGAAAATCGTTCCTCCAGCCTGACAACCAGCCACGTAACACACCAAATCAAAAAATATTGTAAAGTTTCCGACCATGCCACTTGCGCATAGGTAATATTCCCCGGATACATTGCTACCACCAGACTTACAAAACAGATTAGTTTTCTGTCCGTCTTTCCGAAAATCCGTTTTCCAATATCACAGCATATGAAATAAGACAGGTACAATAATACCACATTTAATAAAATGGCCGCTTTATACCATAAAACAGGAGTCGGAAGAAGGAGGATGATCGGAAGCAGCAGCAGACTATACCCATAAGAATAATACGGCGTTTCCGCAATCAAATCCTTCCAGTCATAACCCGCCATGGAAACGGCTGTCCCCCAATATCCAAATTCATCATTTAATACGGCGATATAATTCAGTTTTGAAAGATTCATGCAGCACAGCCAGGAGAGCAGCACAGCTGTCAATATATGGATCCCGATTTCTCCCTTCTGTCCCGACAGCATTTTCTTTAAGCTATGTTGGATCATATGTTCCTTCATCTCCATGACCGCCACTAGATACCAGCCTTAAAAACTCCTCATAGTCCCGGATATAATCATCCTCATGGTAATAATCGGACGCCAGAACCATCAGGACCGCATCCTCAGAAAAGTCATACATTTCCCGCCACATATAATGGGCTATGTACAGTCCTTCATATGGCTTCTCCAGCATAATGACCTTTTTTTCTTTTCCATTGTCCAGGCGCACCTTGCATGTCCCATGTATGCATATAAGAATCTGCTGCAACGATTTATGGGCATGCTTTCCCCGTACAACTCCGGATACCGTATCGTACATGTAATAAACCCTTTTAATGATAAAAGGGATATCCTTTACCTCTTCCAATGCGATTAGCTGCCCTCTTTCATCTCCATGGGGCTGAAACATGTATTTGATTACCTGCATATACCAGATCCTCTCCGCTCCCTCTAACCTGGGATCACTCTTCTATGTTCCTAATGATTTGCTGCGCAATATAATCCATTCCGACGTCTCCCGGATGCCGGGCAACCCCCTTTTCCTCTATTTTATGAGAGTTTCCTTCCTTATCATAAACCGTATTCCCCACAGATGATTGGTACTCCCTTTTCCCCTGAATTTCCTTCAAACTGATATAAAGAACACCTTTTTCAAAGGCAGCCTTCTCTTTTATACCGTCCACCTTCTCATTCTCCCAAAAGTTCCCGATAACCAGAATCTCAGCTTTCGGAGAAGCACTCTTTATATAATCAATCAAATTTTTAAAATCCGTTTCCAAGGTATCTGTGTTATTAATATTTTCTCCCAACTGGATTACTACAAGATCCAGATAAGGGTTCACCACTTCTTCCAAAAGCGAAAGCGTCCGATTTCTGTCGGAAGCAGACATTTCCCACGATGAGAAATTATAGGAAAAACTATTTACGTCCCCATACTGTTTTTCCAGCTCCGTCGTTACCTGATGAAAATAGTCATTTTCCTCTGAAGAAGCCGCCATACCGATCTCATCCCACCAGAATTCACATACCTGGTGTTTCGTAATACTGTTTCCTATCGCAAGAAAGTTGTACTCTCCCCCTTGGCATTTCTCCATAAATTCATAGCATGCCAGTTCCCGTGATCCGTCCAATTCCTTCAGCAGATAAAGAATATCATTTATCTTGCGATCCTGATTCTTTTCATGTATGTACAATTTATGTATGAGAATCGAGGAGAGGAAAATGAAACAAAAAAGAATGCCAATTATGAACACCCAGCATGCTTTATATCTTTTTTTCATAAATTTTCTTCAACTCCTTCTCACAGCTATACCCATAACCAGCCGTCTTCTTCATCCCATGGGCTGGCACATGTATTTATCCTTGGAGCCGCTCCAGCCATTCACAGGAACATACACTTGCAGGCGTATCCGTATACCTTGGGAAAAAAGTTTTTTCAATCATATACAAAATCGATTCCGGAAAAAGAAGATATTTTATAATTTTCCCGGGCCACCTGCCAAGGGAAAGATACCATCTGTATTTTCGGGAAAAGCAGTCCATATTGTTGGATTCCTGACGCATAACGATATTTGCCGCTGAAATATCTTTCTTTAAACGCCTTCTCCATCTTTGTTCCCCGGACGTGGATATTCCTGTCCCATATTCATACCATATAACTTTCTTCGGATAATAATGGGGCAATATTCCGTCCAGAACCATCAGGCGATATATATTGTCCTCCGCATATCTCACTTTCCCTACAATTCTCCTCAAGTACCGTACCGTTATTTCGGTCTTTGAAAAAAAGGCTGCTCCCAAGGCAAAATCGCTCAACACCAAATAATTGACCTTTATTATATATGCATTTCTTTTGAACCGTTTATACGGATTGATGTTACACGGATGACGGGGTACTTTGTGAATATGGACGCCTTTGCTGTCGCCGCTATAATAAACAGCCTCCCCAAATCCTACATCCACACTACTTTTTTTAAAATACATGTACAGTTCTGCCAACGTATGCTCCCCATACATATAATCCCCGGGAGAAAGCAGCTTGAGATATTCCCCTTCTGCCTTTCTGATTCCCCGAAATATATTTTCACAAGTACCTCTATTCCTATCCGAGGCTAATAATTTATATCTGCCGAATTTACACTTCTCAAATAATTCCACGATATCGGCAAAGAAATGATTAATCGATCCATCATCGGTTACTATGATCTCATAATCGATTCCCTTTTGAAGCAGAACGGACATTAAAGTTGCCTTCAGCTTTTTCCAGGACGGATTATAAGTCCCTATTAGAACCGTAACCTGAATATCGTTTGAGCAATACCCCCCCCGCGCCCGTAAACTCCCTTTATAAACATCTCCGGGAAATAAGCGGCAAGCCTGACAAACTTGATTTTTGCCATCGCCCTCTCTACCCCATCCGCACCAAACCGGTCCGCGTATTCTTGGAGAAATTCCTGTGTATCAGGCTTCGAGTACTCGATCTCATATCCCGAAGTATGGGATTGTACCATTTTCAGCAAAGAAGCGTTGAATTGCTCCGGGCTGATAACAGCGCCATTTAAGGCCTGCTCCTTTCTCGTTCGGTAGTCTCTGTCCCCTATGATCCTACGCAGTTCTTCTTTTATGGATTCCGGACTTTCAAACTCAATTCCCAGCTCCCCCTGATTGATCAGCAAGCCGGAACCGTCTTCCCCATGGCGCAGCGTAAGAGGTAGTTTCCCAGCTTCCGCGCTGTATTGCATCATCAGCCCGCCCACCATGGGATAGGTATTCAGATATAAATCTATATGCTGCAATATTTGATAGAGATCATTCCGCTCCCCCGTATGGAAAATACGTCCCGGGTATTTTTCCCTTAACTTCACCAGTTCCGTGTCATCGCCTGAACCGGCATACCAGAATTTCACAAAGTCAAATTCGCGTAGGCAGAAATCCACCAATTTATAATATATGTTTTCTTTTCTATCTATCGTTTTGTACAGGGAGCCGCCCGAAAAAAGGATAAAATCCTTTTCCCCTTTTTCAAAGGGAAATCCTTCAAACTCTTTTTCCTGATCAATAAATGGGTAAAAGGGCTGTTTAAATATTCGTTCCTTTGGAATTTCCCTGTAATAATGCGATATGGACGCACCATAATCCCTAAATTCAATACAATAATCAAACGCATGCACACCCAACCAGAAAGCGTGATCCGTTAAATTAATCTGATAACGCACAAAAATATCTTTACAGTCTGAGAAAGCCATAATTCCTGATACATCATCCGGAGTTGTATACAGAAACCCAGCCTCAGGAGCCTCTGCTCTGAAAATGTCAGATAAATATCTGAATTCCCCGATCAGAGAGGAATCGGGAACATAGATAACCTTTGCATTGCTCTCTTCCAAAAGCGCCAGAATCGTCGGTATATTCTCTTTTTTCTTTTCCCTGACAACATAAATTACTTCATATCCTGAAATCGTCAGCGCCTTTAAGTAAATTAACGCCAATCCCCGCCGATCTAACCCAAAACCATCATAAAATAAGATGGCTTTCCTGCCAGCCCTTTTTTCATTCCAATTGCCGTCTTCCCTTTTCAGCCCATCCCTGACTCGTTCCAGCTGCATTTCCAGGCGGCGATCCGTATAGTCCTGATTGTACCTGTAAAGGATGTCGGCCAGACACGAAATTAAGAGCAGAGAATCTTCATATTTTCCCTTATGAATCAGCTCATCTGTTTTATTCCTTAGTTTTTCAATTTTTTCTTCTGTACCCTGCCTAATCAATGAATCCTCCCTGCCGTCCAGCCGCCTTTTCCGTTCTTCCAAATCGATTACTCTTTCATACGTATGATTCTCGCCGGAACACCAGCCGCAATGCTGTGATCCGGTATATCCTGTGTAACCACCGCATTTGCCCCTACAGTGACATTGTTTCCTATCGTAACACCAGGCATAACTACTACATTATCTCCAAGCCAGACGTTATTCCCTATTTTTACCGATCCCTTATTATATAAAGGCCTCTCTTTGGGGGAGATGGCAGCCTCCTCCATTGTTCCATTTCCATGAAAATGATCCGTTATATACACATTACGGCCAGCTAACAGGTTATCTCCTATTGATATTGACCCTATACATCCGATATGGCAGAAATACCCCAAATGGACATTATTTCCAATTAGTAATTGAGGATGATAAACTTCTTTCCCATATCGGTCAAGGCATTGGAGATCTAATCCCTCTTCTGCCCAGAACGATTCCCCGATTTCCATATATTTTTCTCCTCTTATCTGCCTTGGAATGGATATGAAAAACCGGTTTCCGCACATTTCTATTTTTCGCTTTGCTTTTGCACTATATATGTATTTTTTTACTCCTCTGAGAATTGTAATAAGTCTCAGAGGATATAAATATGAAATGATAGAAGCAATAATAAAATAAAAATTTACATACATCGTTTCTACCTGCTTGTTCTAAATCTTTTCCCTTTCATCTTCCATTTTTCTCACGATATTTGTGAACTACATCCTTAATAGCCTGAAGATATTGGAATCCGTTTTTAGAATCCGGTTCCAGATAAGCTCCTTCTCCCCATTCATTCCATGCGTTAATGAAAATATACTCCTTATCCGATTCCATGGATGCTTGATACTGCCCTTCAAAATAATATCTGAATTTATCCGGATTGCCTCCACGGATGACCAGCCCTGCGTTTCCCTTTCTAGCCGTATTGTCCCATTCTGGGAAGACGCCTAAATAGACAGTCTTTCCTTCTCTTTTTTTGTTCTCCCTACGGATTTTACTGTAAATCCAATCATAATTTAAGTAATTCCGAAATCCGAATCTGTACAGCCGCATGTGATTAATCGCATATCTATATAACCTGACCAAATAATTTTTTGTTTTATATATAGTATACATCGGTTCAAATCTTACCAATGCGTCAGAATTCTTTATAACACTTTCCCTTTGCACACTATTTAAAGTTTCTATCAAATAAAGGCCTGCAAATCCCTCCTCTTTTAATCTCTTTTCCCAATACGTCACCATCTCTTCGCAATTTGGGATTTCCATAGCCCTATATAAAATCAAAACTGGCTTATTTCCAATTTTGAGATATCTCCTATCAGAGAAAAAACGTATCAGATATTTTATATGGCTTTCCCAATCATCCCTATTTCCATACTCTTGTTTTATCAAAATATTCTTTTCTTCCCCTGTCCATCGCCTGGACCAGGTTTCATTGGCCCACGAAATGCAGTAGGAAATGTCCACATCCGTATTCTCCAACAACATTTCCATTGGTTTTTCCAACAGCAATTTTCCATGGAACCAATAATGATAGAAACAGAAAGCATCTACCTCATATTTCCTTGCAAGCTCAGCCTGCCAGGCTAAAGTTTCCAGATGATCTAAACTATAATAATTATCATCCAGGGGGATCTTGGGCTGATAGTGATTTCTAAATAAGGGACGCCCTCTGCGGACATTTGTCCACTCCGTAAACCCCTGTCCCCACCATCTGTTATTTTCTTCTATCTCATGAAATTGAGGCAAATAGAATGCGATTATTTTAGGTGTATTCATTTTAACCTTTCTGCCCGCTTCGGCGGACGTAAATTCACGGCTGAAAAATGGATATAAACCATTTTTCAGCCTATTCCGCCTTCATCCTACGTTCCAATTTCGTTAATAATTGAAATCGTAAAGAAATCCTTAACAGGCAGTCCAAAACATGCTCCGCTAAATAGCTTAAAACGGTGAAATGTCCCGCCAGCAGCGGCAGCAGCACCTTCAGTCTTATCATCCCTTTTCTAACAAATTTTTTCATTTCTATGCTATCAGCAAAATCCCGCTGATATATGGTTCGCCGATAGTATCCCTTTATATATGACATTCCTTTCTTTTGATGAACCAGATTGTGTATTGCATCCAAATACTGTTTACAAAAAACGGCTCTCTTGAACAGCCCCAGAACCTCCTTATCGTCCACACATCGTCTGATACACTGTTCCATATCTTCGTAACATTTCTGCTGTTTCAGCTCCATATCTTCCACAAAGTTTCCTGCATAAGTCTGGGATCGTAGGTTCATTCTCCAGCAGTATCCCACATACGCAATTGTACTCACTCTTTCCGCCCTGGAAAGGACATCTAATTTTACAAGCAAATCATCCTCATAGTTGATATATGCCCGAAATTGAAAATTATATTTTCTCCAGAAACTCATCCGAAACATACAGGACCAAATATTGGAATAGCTGTTTCTTTCCTTCATTTTTATGGGTACGGAAAATCCCTGGAACAAAAGAGGATATAAAATATGTTCTAAAATTTTATCTTTTGTATAACATTGATCTTCCCAATCTTCATATAAAGATACCTCTCCGCCGATATCCCTGCCTATTCCGCATATACAAATATCACTTCCATCTGCCTCCATTCTGCACACCTGTTTTATATAGCATTCCGCATTAACAATGTCATCCTGATCGCAAAAACAAATAAACTCTCCTGTTGCCTTTAATACGCCGTAGTTTCTGGCCGATGCAACGCCTCCGTTTTGCTTGGTATATACTGCTATACGCTTATCTCCCTGTGCCATCCGATTGCAGATGCTTAAACTTGCATCTTTAGAGCCGTCATTGACGATAATAATCTCAATATTTTTATAAACGGACTTCAATATATTCCGTAGCGTCCGTTCAATATACTTTTCTCCGTTATAAACAGGCAATATAATACTGATCTTCTTTTCACATGCAATTCCCATCTATCTCTGCCCCATTATTTTCAGCGTTTATACATTACCTGCTGTATCCTTTTATATTTCTTCCCTACCATTTTCATAAAGCATAATGGCAGATATGAAATCCCCGCCATAATACGAAATGTCTTATCACATCTTTTATCTTTGATCACAAAAGATCTATATTTTTTTATTTCCGCTTCGAGAAATTTCCATTCTTTTGTATTTTTATCTTCAACCTGTGCATAAAGATCAGATAAACAAAAAAAATAAAGACAGACTGCTGCTTTATAGATCTCCCTGTCCTGTTTCGTTTCCTCTAAAATATCCTTAACCGCATATACCTGATCCATTTTTTTCGGAGAATACTTTTCCTTTACAATACTCCCCGGGCGCTGCCGATAATAGTAGAGAGGGAAATCTATATAAACCGTATTCGAAACCCTTTGTGCAATTTTCCATGTAGTCGGAATATCCTCATACAATTTTCCCTCCGGGAAACGAATGTTATCATACAGTTCCTTTTTATACAGTTTCCCATGGGCATACATGGATAGTTTTTTGCGGTACAGCATGGCAAGCATGGTCTCTTTCTGTCCATACCTTTGAATAGCAATATCTTCCCTGCATGCAACAGTCCTTTTTCCCTTCTCCGTTACCTTCTCATAAGAACCTATTACATAATCACTTTTCTGCTCCCTCGCATATTCCCATAACAACTCTATATATCGTTCATGAACATAGTCATCAGAATCAACAAAACTGATATAATCACCTTTCGCCACATCCAACCCCGTATTTCTTGCTGCCGATAATCCTTTATTCGGCTGCCGGATAATTATTATTCTTTCGTCCCTTTCGGCATACTTTTCACATATTTCTCCCGAATTATCTGTAGATCCATCGTTTATAAGAATAATTTCCAGTTTCCGATATGTTTGCGAAAGAATACTGTCAATACACTCTTCCAGGTAGGAACTGACATTATATACAGGTACAATGATACTGATTAACGGATTCCTCATTCCGATCTTCCTCTTAGCTGTTTTCCTGCTCTATAATTTTTTCAAAAAAAATATATTTGTGGGAGAAAACTTTGCTAAAAAGGCAGGGAATTCTATTTTACAGCTGGTTCCCATATGATATCTCTCCGGATAATTGATTACCTTCATCGTAAAATCTTCATAAGTAAATCCAGCTTGCAAAAATGCCTTTTTCATCTCCCCATATCGCATCAGGTAAATTGGCTCCTGATATCTATGCAAATGTTTTAATATCCGCCAAAAAGCCTGATATGGAAAATAGTGAATTAACAGAGTACGGGTATGAACCTCCCAAGGGAAATTTCGATTAGGCGTTGCAAAGTAACACCCCCCCCCTGGGTTTAACAACTCTATTTATCTCATTCAAGTGTCTCATCCCTTTCTCCAAGTGCTCAATTACATGATTCGATATCACTATGTCAAAAAAATTATCCGCAAACGGCAATCTTTCATCTTTTACTTGAATGAATTGAAAAGAACACTTTTTATCATCAACCAACTTTTGTACATCTACAGAATATACATGATTATTTTTGCCGGCTATATAGTTCGCTATTTCTCCATTCCCTGTCCCGATATCCAGAATTGTCAAATCCTTAATCGGCTTCCTCAGGCTCTCTTCCAAGATTGTTATAATCTTATTGGCCTTTTCTATCCTGTTTGATTGGATTACATACCCTCTCATGAATAATCTCCCTGATAGAACTTATCAGTCTATTTTCAACCCCACAGCCTCTCCACCCGCTCCACCATTCGCTCCCAGGAGAACCGGTAGGCTTCTTTTCTCACATTTTCTTCAAACTCCGCCGCTTTTCCTTCCATAAAATACCGCTTCACCGCATCCGCCAGCAAACCGGGATTCCTCGCCTCAACCACATAACCCGTTTTCCCATCCGTCACCACATCCGGCAGGCCGCCCACCTCAGTCACGACCACCGGTTTTTCGAAGCCATAAGCGATCTGGACGATTCCGCTCTGCGTCGCGCTTTCGTATGGCAAGACCACCAGATCACAGGCAGCGAAAAACTTCTCTACCTCACGGTCCGGAATATAACCATCATGGATGTCCACATAGGGCCCCATCCCTCTCTCCTCGATCAGCTTCAGGTAGGATTGCTTCTGTTCTTCCCCTCCGAAATCCCCCACCACCAACAGCTTTGTATTCGGACAAGCTTTTTCAATCTCCGGCATTGCTTCGATTAAATGGCGAAGCCCTTTATATTCCCTAACAAAGCCGAAAAACAAGAGCAGTTTCGTTTTTTCGTCAAAACCGAGCCGATCTCTTGCCTCCTGTCCGGACATATGTTCAAATTGAAACGCATTGTAGGTGGGATGCACGGCCTGTTCGTATCTGGCCCCGGGAAGAATTCCTTCCAAATCCTTCGCGTCCTTTCCGGACTGAACGATGAAGCAATCCCCCTGCTTCAAAACCATCTTAGTCAACGTCCGATCCAACAAAAACCGCTCATGGGGGAAGACATTATGGCACAGGAACAGAATTTTCTGCCCGCGCAGAAGTTTTGTCAGTACCCAATAGCAGGGTGCAAAATAGGGATGCCACCACTCTATGATGATCAGATCGGCGGCCATTCTTTTTAGTCTGGACGCCACCTGAAACCAATTGACAGGGTTGGCCGTATGGATCCAGTAATCAGTTCCCTCGATTCGGAAACTGTCGTTTTCATAGTCCTTCTGTTCCTTTTTATATAGGAACCCCGGATATTGAAATTTATAAGAGACTAACCTTGTCCTATATTTCTTGGCCAAAGCTGTATATAACAGGCTTGTATAGTGGGCAATCCCACCCTTATAGGGATATACGGGCCCCACCAGCACCACTTTCTCCAATCGTGTCTCCATCGGTTGATCCTTTCAGGTCGTCTTTTATGACTCACCTGGCCTCCTTCGTCTTTTTCACCGCAGATATCACGCCCACTGCAAAAATCGCTGCAATCAATACGACGATCACGATCTGCCATACCCTGGATCTGCTAAGGGCCTTTCTCTGCATCTCCAGCGACTCGATGAACGCCGTATCCTGTTCCGCCGTCTTTTGCATCTCCTCTTCCAATGCCTGCATATCCACCGCATCCGATGCAGCCAATACAAAAGCCTCCACATAGACGGTCTTTCCCTGGTAGAAAACCTCATACCATCCGTCCGATTGTCCGATGACCATTACCTGGCTGCCTGCGGCAAATTCCACCAGGACTGCTGCTTCCGCCTCCGGCTTTTCCCTTCCTTCCGTCTGAACGGTTGTCATCATCAGTTCTCCCTGAAGGATGCTTCCGTCTTCCTGGGCACGTATTGCTGGAAGAGGAAGTCCCACACATAACATCAGACACACAAATGCCGCCAGAATGCCAAATCCTGTTTTCCTGATTCCCATTTTTGCTCCCATCTGCCCGCTTCAGCAGGCACTCAAATCGAAGAGGTTGATGCGCCTTCCTTTCCCCTGTGCAAGGCGCACACCCCAATTGGGTAAATTGAAACGGAATTTGAACCTTATTCTTTCTCCATTTCAACATCCCTTGTACTCACCATTTTTAGAGGCAACCCGCACTCTCGCTTTCCTCATGTTCTGTGCCGTCGTCCCTTTCATATTCCATCCGCTTCAGATGATACTGTACGTCCTGCAGAAGCTTCCGATTGGCTCCAATCACATCCGCCAACAGGCCGATCATAAAGGTCAGAAAGCCGATAATGATCAGGGTACATGCCAGGATCAGGGATTGAATATGTCCGCCTCCCGTCCCATGAGCCAGATAATAAAGGAAGCGGATGCCGATCCCCAGCCCCACCGCCACGCTCGGTATGGCCAGCAGGGTAAAGCACATCAGCGGCCGGTACATCATATAGGCGCGTAGGATGGTCAGTACCGATTTTTTCACATATCCCCAAATGCTTTTAAACAGCCTGGACGGCCGCAGTTCCGCATTGGTGCGTATCGGTACGCTGGAAAGGGCGATTTTCTCCCGCCCGGCCTGAACAATGGTTTCGAGCGTATATGTATAGTCGTTTACCACGTTCATCCGCATGGCCGCTTCCTTGGAAAAGGCCCGAAATCCGCTGGGTGCATCCGGGATATCCGTACGGGAAGCCTTTCTCACCACCCAGCTGCCGAAATGTTGAAGTTTCTTCTTTACAAAAGAGAAATGTTCCGTCTTATCGATGGGCCTTTCACCGATTACCATGTCGGCCTCGCCATCCAGAATCGGCCGGATCAATGCGGCAATATCATCTCCATAATATTGATTATCTGCATCTGTATTGACGATGATATCCGCCCCGCATCTTAAGCATCCGTCCAGCCCGGCCATAAAGCCCTTGGCCAGCCCCTTGTTCTGTTTAAAATTCACCACATGGTGTACGCCCCATTTCCGGGCCACTTCCACCGTATTGTCATGACTTCCATCATTGATGATCAGATATTCGATTTGATCCACGCCCTCCAACTGCTTAGGCAAATCATTGAGCGCCACCTCCAGCGTCTCCGCCTCGTTATAGCATGGAATCTGAATAATCAGTTTCATCATCGCTCCCATCTGCCCGCTTTAACGGGCGCTAAAATCAGGATGATATCATCTGTGTACAAGATGCATACGCAATCAAAAAGATTGCCCCTGTTTACGCATTCCTGTTATAGTACAGACACAAATGCCCGGAGTTCCAATCCAGCCCATACAATTCCTCCAAATAGCCGTTCCAGCTGCTTTCCGCCCCCGAGATTACCTTATCTTCTGGCCTTAATCTATCCAAAACCGTTTCTATCTGCGCCTCACAGGAAGCCGCGACAATCGTTTCATCGCCGCTTCCTATGCCCTGCACATTCCAGATTTCTATCTGCGTATCCCTCAGCCGGAACTGGATCTGTTCGATATATGGGGTATCGCCTTCATAGAGGTGGATGATCCGCCCTTTTCCCTCATTCCCTTCCTCTTCCAGCACAGTTTTCAGTTTATCGGCCACCTGGATATCCATATATCCATAGGAATTCCCAATATATACATAATGCTCACTGGCCTGTATCCCCAGAATGACCTGTAGCGCCAAAAGCGGCAGCAACGCCCATTCCAGAGAGGGGAATTTCTTCCTGTAGATATCGGCCAGCGCGCTTACCAGCACCATGAACAGGATCCCCAATCCCAATGCTTTCCATAGGAAGAGCACAGGATCCGCCTTTTCCTCATCCAGCAGGTAGCTCATTCCAATCATAAAATAGCCGTGTATGTTGTCCATTTCCAGCTGTCCGGCCCGGCCAGCAGCCAAATAGGTGAAGAAGGTCATACCGGCAGCCATCAAGCCGGTTTGGCGCCATAGCCTGCCGCTGTCCAGAATCTGCCGGATTCCCAATGCGATCAGAAGCGGGATAATGAGTTCACAGTAACGGCCGTGTACGAACAGATCCAGGCGGTCATTTCCCTCATCTACACTCCGGAGCGTATAGATCACAGTAACGCCCAGCTGTGCAGCCGATGCCAGAAAAAGAAAGATCCAGATGGGATTTGAATCTTTTTCCTTTAGGCTCTTCCACGCCCTTTTTCCTGCATACCACAGACCACGCCAGGCCAAGCCATAGGTCGATACTCCGAGATACAGAAGCTTTCCCGCCAGGCCAAGCAAAAAAAAGAGAATGCCCTTAGCGCTGCACAGAAACCTTACTTTTTCCCATTGTCCGGAATAATCGTTAACCCCAAGCGTCCCAGCATCTGCCCATTGGTATAACCCGTCGATGAGTAGCTCCTTCATACCCAGGCCGGCAGCAAACAGACAAGCCATTAAAAACAATACGGTCAAAATCCTTTTCTTCGCTTCTCTGTTTTGATTTCGCCAGCATTCCAGAGCGAGAACAGCCCCTCCTGCCGCCAGCGTCCCAATGCCGCGCATATGTACCAGATATATATAAATAAGGGCTGCCGCCAACGCTATGGCGGTAAACGCCCCAGGTTTTTCAAATAAATGAAAGAACAGATTACAAATTAAAAGATAAAGAAATAACAGCAGCGCTTCCGTCATAGTCATCTGTACATAGAAAATCCATGCTGGGTACAGCACTGCAATCCCGCTTACAAGAGCCGCCGCCGGGCTTTCCATGTCCGGAAAGACTTTTCTGATCAGCCGGTTCATCAGCCCCAGGCTGATGCACATCAAAAGCATGTTTATAACCACCGCAGCCCGATAGGCCGTAATGGAATCCTTTACAAAAGAAAGGATCGGTGTCAAAATCAGACTGTAGCCAAAAGAGTAGTAAGATCCCAGAGAAACCGTTTCTGACCAGTCCCATCCCAATAGTTTTGCTGCCGGAGCCCAATATCCGAATTCGTCTGGAAACAGACTAAACCCGAATATCCTCTGCAACCCATACTGACACAGACAGAAGCACAGAAGCATCTGCGCTGCCAGATATAGGGCCGCCTTTTTTTCATCTCGTTTCAGATCCATAGGCCATCCTTACGGAAATACTGGGAGGAGACCACAGAATTATCCGCCGATCCTCTCCCAGCTTCCCTGTATGATTCACTTTTTATGGACACACCTTACATTAAGCGGCAGGATATGCAACGATGGCATATGCGCCCAGGCCGCCTGTGGTATTGAAGGTAACGGTGTTGGGATCCGTGTCCAGATCAGGCAGGATCTCATAAGCTCCGCCGGGACGCACGCAGATCATTGCATAAGCATAGCCAGGACGAACTGCATTCTTCGGAATACCGAATACCATGCTGATGGGAGCTCCGCCCTGAGCCAGCAGAGAGAACTTGCCGCCTGCCATCTTTCCAAGCTCAAGATTTACGGTTCCTACCACGTTTCCGCCGATGGCGCCTGCAATCGCATTGATGCTGGCCATTGCAGCCGGGCTGCTCTTTTCCGTGATATCATACACCCTTACATAAGGGGTTTCCCCAGCGCCCAAGCCATAGCCGGCTGCTAAGGTAGCCTTGTCCGTAACCACAACGGTTCCGGGAATCTTCACTGACATGTACACGCCTCTGACTGTACTTGTCAGTACCCTTCCTCCAGCGGATACAGTGCTCGTTCTCGGAGCTTCCACAACCTGCTCAACCGTGGCGGAACTGCCGGAATCGCCTGCCGGCGCATTGTTGTTCGTGGACGCATTCACACCCACTACCGGAGCCATAACAAGGCTCATGGCCAGCGCTGCCGCCAGTACTTTCTTCAGTGACTTGCTTTTGATCATGTTTCATTCCTCCTCTTGCTTATCGCATGAAATTTATATTCACCCACAGGTCCATGCCTGCGGAATGAATATCTCCCGCTGCCCAGCCCTTGCTGGAACATTATCGTATTTATCATAATGGAATATTCACAGTATTGGGCATAATGCCACCATTTAGTGGCATTTTTTTATTCTCCATGCCACCGAATGGTAACATCATCCATGAGGAGATGAGATCCATTTGTACTTCAAACGATTAGAGGATTTAAGAACTGACGCAGACTTAACCCAGCAGCAGGTCGCCAATATCCTCACCTGCAAGCGTGAGGTTTATCGCCGTTACGAGAAAGGCACACGGGAGCTGCCTCTTTCCTATGCCATTATCCTCGCAAGATATTACTGCGTCTCTCTGGATTATCTGGTGGGATTAAGCGATGAGAAATAGGAAAAAGGGGAAACCTACAGATATTTGACTTTTGTCACGTCAGCCGAAAATCGGATATCCCGCCGCAAACGGCAGAATATCCGATCTTTGAAACGGTTTTCTTCCACTATAACCAGAGTCCCCGCCAACCCTGCAGTTCCTACCGGGGAAACAACGTTTTTTACACGACCGGAGTATATTCTTCCACCCGGATTTCCTCCAGGAGCGGATTCTTCCCCGTCGCCTGACACCAGATTTTCACAGGATCCTTTCTCAGCCACTCTTTGCACAAATAGACCACGTCCCGCCGGCCTCCGGCCACCACGGGCATATCCTCCTGAGGAAGCAGGATCCGTCCCGCCACATGGCCTCCGGCATATAGGGTCAGCTTCATATCCCTTCCTTTCAGAAACAGCTTAACATCTCCCGCAGTTTGCGGATCCAGTGTGAGCCAAAGAACCCCATTTTCCCCCTGCTTCATGGAAAACGGCAGGGCAGAGCTCTTCTTTTCACCATCTTCCACACAGGCCGCTTCCCCATACAGGCAGTCCCTGATCCGTTTCCCGCCGAGCAGCGTTACTTTTCCAGCCTGATCCGTATGGTATCTACGCAGGATCCGTACCGTAATCTCCATACGGCCTCTGCCCGCCCAGTCGCTCAAATCCAGATATGGGTTGTCCTTTTCAATTCTCCCCACATAACGGTTGTTCACATAGACTCCAATAAGACAGTCTGCCTTTTCAAAATGCAGGAAAAGCGCATCCTCTTCAGGCCCGGATTCCACGTATCTCGTATACATGGTTAACACAGGAGAAAGGGCGCGGTTATAACCGTCGATCCCCGAAATGATATTATAGGGAGAATGGCGGAAAAAGCAGGTATCCCCCCAGGGCATTTCATCCGAGTCCATCAGCCAGCTTGCGCTGATATCTTCCCTGCGTCTGATTTCTACTACCTTTTCGATCCCTTTCAGCGAACCCATGTGCAGGCTTGCACATCGGATGTCATCAAAATTGCTGTGTCCCCATATTTCGGTGAAAAGATCCACCTCCCCCTCCCGAAAATCACAGATCTTGCATCCGCCATTGGAATAGAAGCTCTCCGCCCCATTTCCATCGTCAATCGTAATCAGATCCGCAGCTTTTACCAGCAGATATTGCCCTGACCTGGGAACCGTAATCCGATAGTGGCCGATCCCGCGATATTGTCCCATTTTTTCCATGGGAGCAATCTCCATTTTTCTGCACTCCTTCCCCGCAAGAACGCCGCCGGATATGGACAATGCCTCTATTTTTCCTTCCTTTCGCTGAGAGGAAAGCCCGCATTTGAGATCAGGCAGCCCCGGAATATGGCCGGCTCCCATGCTTTCCAGGCTCCCGGCTACAAAGGCCGTCTTTCCGCAGACAAAGTGAACCGGCTCCGCCATATCGCTCCGGGAAATGTGCATCTCCCCATCTTCACCGAGAAGAGCACATTCCAGAGGGCCGGAGCCATACAGGCATACCCGCGTCTCTCCCGGCCGCCTGTCTATCCAGCCGATCTCATAATTACAATATCGGATTTCACATCCTGCGGACACACGGAAGCGCCATGGCAGAAGCCGTGTTTGTGTCTCTTCCATATGAATCTCCAATTTTATGGGCTCCGCCCCGCCATCCGCCGTCAGGGTTACGCTTCCTGCTGAGCCCAGATTAGAAACCGCCAGAAGCTCCCCCTCCGGCAGACAGAGGGTAGGAAGGAGCGCATTCACCGAATTTTCGGAATGAAGGCGTACGCCACAGGCCTGCATGGGACGTGCCGTAGCAAGACTTTTTCCCAGGCTGCCTATCAACCCCGAAAGCAGCCGCGCCTCCAGGAACTGTCCGTTCACCTCTCCCGCAGAACCGATCATGGAAGTAAAATCATAATCCGACGCCATGAGAGCCATCGGATTTTCCGGCGGCCCCCAGTTCGTAATCCCGTTGTAAAAATCCATTGTACAGCCCGCGGTCTGGTTATACGGGCTAAGCAGCCTGGCCCCGCAGGCGAGCAGCCTTTTTAGGAAACCGTGCTCCCGGTTGGTTTCCGTTATGAGGAAGGGCATATCCCTTTCCTTGACGGAAGCGTAGAGATGGAAGCCGCGTTCCTCCAGGTTGGGATTCTCTCCCTGCTCATATACATTGAAAGCCGTATACAGTCCGGGCGTCAGACCTCCTGCGCGCAACAGGTCGTTCTGGCCGCAACAGTAGAACAGCGGAACCTTCATGCCCAGTTCTTCCGCCATCCCTTTCAGCTTTTCCATGTAGCTGACCGGACTTATGCAGTTGTAAAAATCCAGCTCATTTTCAATCTGCATGCAGATCACCGTACCGCCCTCCCCGATTTGGTATCGGGCAAGGACTGGAAGGATATGCGCATACCAGTTGCCGATTTCTCTAAGGAATGCTGGATCGTCCTGCCGAACGGCAATCCCCTTTTCCCAAAGCCAGGCAGGGATGGCGCCTCCATCCCATTCCGAACAGATATAGGGGCCGGGACGGGCAATGACAAAGAGCCCGTTGGCCTGCGCAAGCCGTAAGAATTCTTCCACATCCCGGTTATCCGTAAAATCCCAGCTTCCGGGCGCCGTCTCATGATAATTCCACGGGAAATAGACGTCGATGGCATGATAACCCGCAGCTTTTAACAGCAGCATCCTGTCATTCCACCGCTCCCTGGGAATCCGGAAATAAAAGAGGGAAGACGCCAACAGCGTGCGATACTCCCCGTCGATTAAAATTCCATTTCCGTCCATTATGATCTTTTCCATTGCTTCTCCCATCTGCGCGCTCTGGCGCGCGTACCAATCAGGGGTGAACTCCTTCTCTCTTCTCTATTCTATATTCAATCCATTCTAGAATCAATCCGTATGCCATCTCAATTTACTTAGCAAATGCCCTTTGGCACTGCTCCCGTCCCCCGCAGACACCCGCCCCATCGATACGAAGCGTTTCTGACGGGTATGCGAAGCGGCTGTTTCAATGATTGCGGCCGATTCACATTTCAAAAGGGCTGCCGCAATATGCGACAGCCCGCCTATTCATACATCCATCATCCCTTCATAGGCCCTAAATCCGGTTCCGACGCGAGCTCGATGCTGCCTGTCGCCTTTCCTTCCGTTTCAAACAGGATGATTTCGTTCTCCCCCTTACGCAGCAGAGCTCCCGGCAGATACAGCCGCCTCTGCGGCCCGACCTCCCAAAATCTTCCTAAATTGAATCCGTTCACGAAAGCGCAGCCCTTTCCCCATCCGGAGAAATCCAGGAAGGTATCCCCAATCTCCTCTACCTGCAAAAGGAAACGATAAAAGCCCGGCATCCCCTCTTCATAGCCCTTCGTATAATCCAGCCGATCCAGATTGTCAAGCGGCAGGCAATACTGCTGCCATCCATGTTGGGAGAACCGATCATTGATCAGCACACAGCCGTCAATTCCCTTCCGCTGCCAATTCATCATGGGGCCGTAATTCACTCTGCCTAGGTTTTCAGTCAGGATATCCAAACGGATCTTTTCTCCCGAAACTTCCTCTATCTCATGTCTCTGCAGCAACTCCCGATCCATGGCGGTGAGCACCTTCTTCCCGTCTGCAAAGACGATGGCCCTGTCATTGGCCTGATAAAAACGCAGGCTCTTCAGGCTGTTTTCTGTATGCAAGCTGGTGGAGTAGAGCGTATAACCGTAGTTCTGCCCCAGCCGCTCCATGGATTTCGGGCAGACGCTCTCCACCGGTTCCGCCAGGTCGGACAGAGCCTGGAAGAGTCCCACCTTCTGCACCGCATCCAGCTTTCCATAGGCGGTCCGTTCCCAGGGAGCCGTCTCCTGCATCTTGCCCAGTTCTTTTCCCGTATGCCTGGCGATAATCTCTTGGAAACGCCGATATTTCTCCGTAATCCGCCCATCCTCCGTGAGAAGAGCGCCGTAATCGTAAGAAGTCACATCAGCCGTCACATGCTCCACATAGTTGGCACCGTTCATAAAGCCGAAATTGGTTCCGCCCTCGAACATATACAGGTTCAGATTCCCCAGGGAGAGCAAGTCCTCCAGCTCCCCTGCCGCCACCTCCAGATCCCCTGTATGATGCTCCTCATCCTTCCAGGCGTCGAACCATCCGATCCAGAATTCCGTACACATACAGGGGCCGCCGTCGTTATATTTTTTAAGGATAGTAAAGGCTTCCTTTGCGCCTGAACCAAAATTGGCCGTGGGGAATACCCCTTCTATTTTCGTGTTGGAGAGCATGTTGTCCTCCGGACCGTCCGAAGAAAACAGCGGCACCGTAATTCCCCGCTCTCGCATCATATCCCGGAGCGCTTCCAGATACTTTTTATCATTGCCGAAGGAACCGTATTCATTCTCAATCTGCATCATCAAAACGGGGCCGCCCTGGTCGATCTGCAAAGGGGCAAGCAGAGGCATCAGGGCATCATAATAGGCTCTTACATACCCTAGGTATCCTTCGTCCCTGGTGCGCAGCTCAATTCCCTCCTCGCAAAGCAGCCACGCCGGGAATCCTCCGAAGTCCCACTCCGCACAGATATAGGGCGACGGACGCAGAATCACCCATAACCCCAGCTCCTGCGCCTTTTTCACAAAGGATACGATGTCCAGCATCCCGCACAGCCCTTCCCCGTAGAAATCGAACTTTCCTTTTTGGGGCTCATGCAGGTTCCAGGGCAGATAGGTTTCCACCGTATTGCATCCCAGGCTCTTTAGCTTCCTCAGCCTGTCTTCCCAATATGCGGGCAACACCCGGAAATAATGAATTCCTCCCGATATAATCTGAAACGGCTCTCCGTCGAGATAGAACCTGTCTTTAATCTCAAACCTTCTTTTTATGTTTTCCATCGTAACTCCTATCCGCCCGCTTTGGCGAGCATTCGAATCAAGATCAGGAAATCGCTGATTTCACGCTTCCTCCCGTCTGTCTGCTTTAACCGGCTCACTCTTTCTAGCCGCCTCCTCATAATCTCCCCGCATCAGCCCCAGCATAAATCTCGCGAATTTAACAAGCTCCGGCCGATCCCCTTCCATCACCCCCTTTGAACTGTAGCTTTTGAGGACGTCCCGAATCAGAGGCCGATACGCGGCCGGAAGCTCTTCCAGCCCCCATTCCCCTCCCTCTTTCTTGGAAAGCACCGCCCCTTCGCGCCGGAATGCCTCCGCCCTGCACAAGTTCAGCGTCACATAGACCGGATTTTGCCGAATCTCTTCCTCCGCGCCCGATATGTCGTACCAGATGCTGTCCATATAGGCATCCTTGGGAATCCGTGTGAAAACCCTATCAATTTTTTCTCCACACAGAGTGATCCCCCGTTTTGTTATGACCATAAAATGTGCTGCCAGATCCCGGTCCGTCCCGCTCATCCGCTCCGCATATCCTTCAAGATCGTCTTGGATCCATTGCAGGTGCGCATTGGAAAAATGCAGCTCATAGGGCGTCGGATGGACAAAATTTTGACAATATTCCTTCTTCACCACGCTCAACTCAATCCCTTTTGCCGGAGCTTGTCCGTTCAGCCTCACCACCTCCTCCAGGAATCTTATTTTCTGCTCCATGGTGATTTCCTGACCGACCACAACGATCAGATCCAGGTCGCTTTTCTTTGGATTAAAACATCCCATGGCCAGGGATCCATGAAGATACACGCCTGTAAGTTCCTCTCCGAAAACCTGTTTGCAACACCATACGATGTTCTCCAGGCATTCCCCATATACGCCCTCTTGCATACCGCCTCCCTTTTCCCTTACCGGACATCCTATCGGCGATTCCTATTCCTTTAAGCTTCCGGTAATCCCGATCAAATTCATATATCGGCCATCGTCCTTCCGAATCATTTCCCTATCATTTATCGCATAAGGGTTATCCGTGCCAAGCCAGCTATTCCAGGCTTCATGAAAACTGCGCAATTCCCATATCTTCAAATGATCCAGTTCTCTTTCAAATTTCGGTCTCCACCAATCCATACAATGCCACGTTGACAACGCTTCCGCGTCCCAATACGGCTTCATATCTACCGGTACATCGCCCTGTACCTCATGCTTCATTCCCGGAAATGCAATCGCTATCATCCCGTTTTTCTTCAACAGCGGACGAACCTTCTCCGGAAAAAAGCCATCGTTATTTCCAAAATAATGATAGGAATCCACACTGACAACTGCATCAAAGAACTCATCTGCAAACGGCATATCCAATGCGTCTGCGTGAATTGGGACGATATCCCCTTCAACCCCCATCTCTTGAAAACGTCTGTAATTATCTGTGGCAGATACCCATAAATCCAGCGCAAAAACCCGTACGCCGTATTCCTTGGCTAAGAAAATAGAGGTTAAACCCATACCGCACCCTAAATCCAGCACTCTCATTCCTGCTTTCAACGGTACCTTTTCTAAAATCTCCTCCAGAATCATCATAGAGTTGGGGCCCATCATATTGGCATCCAAAAAGTCCTTATCATATTTCTCGGTTTTTCCATAGTTCATACACGTTCGTCCTTTCCTAAAAAAAGAGGTTAGAAGAGGCGTAAGATTGAAAATTGACATTTCTAATTTCGGACTTTTTGACGCTGCGCATCCCAAAGTTATTGTTGACTAAAATGCCGATTGCGCGGCGGTATGAGAGGAAAAATGGTTTTTGTATATCAACCTATTCCGTCAATTCCCATCTGCCCGCTGTAGCGGGCGTAAATTCATGGTTGGAAAATGACTGAATCCCATTTTCCAATTTAATTCCATTATATAACATTGCCCCGTCAGATGGAATAGGCTTTCCGAAAACCTGTCCAAAAAACGTGTTAAAGATGCCTTTCCACGCCTGAAAAGAGGATAGACGCTATGCTTCCCCTGCTTTGGCCATGTCATGGAGAAGAAAACCTATTTTATCATTTTAGAAAGGGCAGGGCGCAAGGCCATTCCTAGGGGAACCGCCACCAAGCAGGCAACCACAGCGTTTGTACCAGACACGAGGGCCTTTTGCGCAATCGACAACATGACTGCCTCCATCGGCATCCCCAACACAAAACGATGCTCCACAAAGCTTTTTACCAGATAGCAGGCGACATAGGCTAATGCTCCCAACATGCAGCCTGCCGCATAGCGCCGCTTCCGTTGCTGCGAACCTGCGGACACAATCCTTCCGCAGATCCATGCCATAGCAAACTTGAAAGCAAACGTAAACGGAGCGGATGCTATGTACGCCGGATTGGTCAGGTCGAAAAACATGGAACCGATCCCTGCGGCAAAACCGCCCTCCAAAGGGCTCAAAAGCATTCCCGCCAGCAGGCACATAACATTTCCCATATGAAGACGTGTGTTATCAATTGCTGTCGGGACCGGGATTTGCAAAAAGGCAGACGCCGCATACACCCCTGCCGCCATGACTCCGATGCGGGCGATTTCTTTGATTCCTATTTTCTTGATTCTCAATGCTTTCATGTGCTTCTCCTCCTTGAGTTCCCACTTTTCCTGGAATGGCCGGAACCTGAAAATGCAGAGCATGTCCGATTTCTTTCCGGCCGGCCGCGCATATTGCCGAGTATATTCTCCCATGACAAACATATGAAGGTTTTGCGGCTCCATCGCCCTCGTATGGTCCAACCGTTGCCCACGGGGAGCACAGAAAGGCTCATTCAAAAACGCCGGTTTCGGGCCAATATGCTCCGTTTAAGGCCCTGGTCTTAAGTTGGCCATATCGGGGCTTAGGCGGTATCTTTTTCCAACCTATGTATCGCTGCGTTTTGGCCTGAGCGTGATCGGATATCTGATGGCCCGCCATGGGCAGAGGCCGGGCAGGAGGGCGATAGGGGCCGGCGAATCATTCATACGTTCATTGGGTATATGTCCCCATTATATTCTTGAAAATATATGCATACAATGTTAGAATTGTATTGCATACATTTTTAGAAAGGGTGGTAATCCCATGCCCGTTAATTCCTTTGAGAACTATCCCATGGCCTGGAAACCCCAGAAATCAAGTTTGGAAAAGCCCTATTATCTCTCCATAGCCGCTGGACTGGAAAACGACATTTTAACCGGAAAGTTGCCGGAGAATACCAAGCTGCCGCCCCAGAGAGAGCTGGCAGATTATCTGGATCTGAATCTAAGCACCATAACAAGGGCATATAAACTATGTGAATTAAAGGGTCTTGTATATGCCGTCACAGGACGCGGAACCTTTGTCTCACCCGGCATTTCTGCGCAGGATACCTTTCTCGAAAAGAGCGACTGTATCATAGAAATGGGGATGATTAAACCCTTCTACGAAAACAATCCAGCCATCCGGAAAGCTGCACAGCATGTCCTTGACAGTCCGGAATCCGTTCGGCTTTTTGAATACAGTGATCCCTTTGGCACAAAACGCCAGATCGCTGCCGCGCTGAAATGGCTTCGCCGTCTTGGCATAGATACAGCGCAGGAAAATGTCCTGCTCTCTGCAGGAGCGCAAAACGCCCTGGCCGTTGTCCTTATTTCCCTTTTTAAACCCGGGGACAAAATAGCCGTGGATCGATTTACTTATACGAACTTCAAGTGTCTGGCCAATTTTCTGCATATCCAGCTGATTGCCGTCCCCATGGATGAGCAGGGTATGTCTCCGGATGCCCTTTCTCAGATTTGCGCGAACGCGGAAATCAAGGGGATCTACCTCATGCCGACATCCAGCAATCCCACGGGTATTTTTATGCCTCCCGCCCGCAGGATCGAGCTGGCGGAAATCATACGCAAACAGGATTTGCTGTTGATCGAGGATGATATTTATTCCTTTCTGGCCGTTTATGGGCATGCCCCTGCCGGTACTCGACCGTTCTTTTCCCTCCTTCCCGAACGCACTATCCATATCTGTAGTTTTTCAAAATCCCTGTGCCCTGGGCTGCGGGTAGCTTTTCTAGTTTTTCCAGGACAATACAGGGAACGCTTGGTGACCGGTATGCTGAACATCAATCTAAAAACCGTCTCCATGAACAGCGAGATTATCACACAACTCATTGAAAGCGGAGAAGCGGAAAGAATCATCGGAGAGAAAATAAGGCTGACCCGGAAAAGAAATCAAATATTTTATTCTGTCTTTCCCTCCTACAAGCCAAATGAAGCCGAACATTTCTTTCACTGGCTGCCCCTTCCAGGCCGCCTCACGAGTGAGGAATTGGAGCTGGCAGCATTGCAAAAAGGGATCCACATATTGGGCTCCCACAGATTTGCCATGCAAAGCGAAGAAAAATCATCTTATGTAAGAGTATCGGTCACTTCACCCGATACGGAAGGTGATCTGCGAAAAGGGTTATTGATATTGAATGAAATTTTTGAACAAAACAGATACGATTTTTTTGTATGATCCCAGATGCATCATCGCTGGCTTTGTCCATATATTTTAATAGGCCAACTCGTCTTGATGGGAGGCAGAAACGATTCAGACGTTCGCAAAGGTAATGACTGGAAGAAAGGTACTGTATGGAATATAAAGAAAATATGTTGTCCTATGAAGATTATTACCGGCTGCGCGCGAGCGTAGGCTGGAAAAATTTTTCAAGGCTTCAGGCTGAAACCGCTCTGAACCATAGCTTGTATACCGTGATTGCCGTCGAAAATGATCATACAGCTGCTATGGGCAGATTAATCGGCGACGGGCAATATTATATGATTGTAGATGTGATCGTACATCCCAATTTTCAGAAACAGAAAATCGGCACGTCTATCTTGCATATATTATTGGACTATATAGACCATCATACGCCCGACGGCGGACGGGCAAGCGTCCAGCTAATCGCGGAAAAAGGGAAAGAATCCTTTTATGAAACTTTGGGGTTCAAAAGGGTCCCACACGAATTTTGCGGAAGCGGTATGCGAAAAATCATCCATAAATAAAATGGGCCGCCTGTAATATTACCAGGGTATCTCCATCCTCTATACAGCGGATTTATATTAACAGCAGATCCCACATTCTTTGTCTGCCTGCCCGATTGCCGATATGAAAGTTTCTTAATCAGCTTTTCCGCTAACCATTGCTGTGCAGGAATAGATAGGAAGGCCAAACCAGACACAGTAAACTTTTCCATCAT
Source organism: uncultured Lachnospiraceae bacterium (assembly GCA_947650005.1). Taxonomy (GTDB): domain Bacteria; phylum Bacillota; class Clostridia; order Lachnospirales; family Lachnospiraceae; genus Eisenbergiella. Next base: position 5,035 of record CANSTU010000005.1, on the reverse strand, counting down.
ACTGTTGGAGCCTTCAAAACTGAGGCATATTCTTACCGATACCCCGTCTTTACAGAATTATCAGACCATAGAGGGCGAATTTATCAAATAGAAAGGCCGACCATATTGTTGGATAAACATTTCGTAAAACAGCATATATTAATATGCAGATCCGGAAACGTGACCTTATCACAGAAACAATGGCCGGGAAATGATATACTGCAATCAGGTCAAGGAAAGGAAGGTAATTATTATGTCCGTACTTATTGTAAACAAAGACAACTTCGATTCAGTTAAAAACAGCAGCAAACCTGTACTTTTGGATTTCTATGCCGATTGGTGCGGCCCTTGCCGCATGGTATCCCCCTTGGTAGAGTCAATCGCAGAGGAAAATCCGCAATACCTGATAGGCAAAATCAATGTAGACAAGGAGCCCGAGCTGGCACAGGCATTCAAAGTCATGAGCATCCCCACGCTGGTTGCGATCAAAAACGGAAAAGTCATAAGCCAGTCAGCAGGCGCAAGGCCGAAAGCAGAAATCCTTGCCATGCTACAGGGATAATTTATACAGACGATTCATACCCGGGATTATTACAGCGCTCCTCTGTTTCTGAACCAGTTCAGAGGCAGAGGAGCGCTGTTGGATCCGTCAAAGAAACATTGTCTTTAAAACGGAATGTTCCATCGTCATGCAGAGAGCCGCATATGTCCTACAACAACAGCCTGTCCTGCAACCCTTAATGCCGTTTTGGCAACAATGCCTTGGCTGTTTTTTCCAACTGATGTATCTGAAGTCCCGTCTGTCTTACATTGTGCATACAGGCATTTCCCTTTTTCCATCTTTCATTAACAACATATCCTGCTTTAATCTAATAATTAAGTGATCCATGTCACTGTATATTTTTCTTCCTGCTATTCCGCAAAACAATCCAGACCATATTCTTTAACAAAACGACTGTTTTCTATAGGGCCTGCCCATTTTGGCAAATATGGGTTGCTATTTCCGATTCGGCTTTCTTTTAATAGCCAACAATTTAATATAATCATCAAATTCATCCGCATTGGTCGGTTCAAACATTACCCACTTTCCATCATGATAGGTTTTTGCTTCATCATACTGCCTGCAAACAGCAGCAGAAAGAGTGTCTCTTATATCTTCAAATTTTGTTCTTTCATCTTTTCCAAATATAATCATAAAACCAACGCAATTACTTTTTGCATAGAGGCAGCAAAGCGTTTTACCACCTCTACGATATTTATATTCATAAGTCCAATTCTTTCCGCCCGTGTTCCATATCCGTTCCATTTCGTATTTTTCGTCAATAGCCGAACATAACCCTTGCCAAACTTCAAACAAAGATTGCCCGAGTAATTCAGTCATAATGGATTGAGACGGTATATTTTCAAGCATTAGATCACCTCCGTAAATTCTAAATTTAATGTCCTAAGTATAGCACACCATCATCTAGTTTTCCATAAAAAATACGACCTTCAGGGTACCTAAAGCGTAACATTCTGTCCCAATCCCATTTCGTTTATCACTTGTTTTGCACTGTCCTCTTTATCATTGGCAACACAAATCGCAATCCTATCATCAATACCTCTGCCCATACCATAACGGACCGACGCAAACCCGGCATCTCCTAAATCCTGTCCGTATGCCATAATACCGTTGTCTTTCAATGTACTTATTATCATTTCCGCCTGTATATTTCCGTCTGCTATAAATACATTTACGGGCTGTTGCCCTTTAACCAATATAGGTCCATTGACTGCCATGTTTTTATCTTTTCTTTTATGGCTGAGATAAGCCAGCGTTCTCAATACGCCAAAACCTACTATGGCAATTCCCACAAAAAATATAAGTGCGCTGTGGACCGCTTTAGACGTTGCTGCACCTAATCTGATATAACAAATCGCCAATGCCGCTGCAAATGCCCCGGCGCATATCACGGCTATCAATACATCTGTAAATGGCGTACTTTTAAATCTGGAGCCAGTCTCCCAAATCCCATTATAAGTCATCACTCCAATATAAGCCACCCCGCCAACAAGTAAAACAACTGTTTCTCCTGCAACAATAGCTAATTCTCCCGCCATGAGCAACTGAATGACTATCATTGCCGCACAAACAACAAAGGTCAGACCAAATACAGCATTTCCAGCCCTATTTACCTTTTCTTTTTCCAACTTGTTATAATCTGCCACCTTAGACAATGTTTCTTTCCATTCTTTATCCATATTCCCGCTTTTCCTTTCTCCGTCTAAAATTTCTTTCACGTCTACAGTATAGAATTCTGCCATTTGGATGAGGATGCTTAAATCCGGCATATTCGTTCCTGTTTCCCACCGTGAGATTGTTCTTGCCGATACAAGAAGAATTTCCGCAAGTTGCTCTTGTGTCAATCCCTTTTCCTTGCGAAGTATTTTTAGAAATTCTCCTATCTTTTTCATATTCATCCTTTTCTTCTCCTTTCGCTTGCACATTACCATAAATGTGAACAGCAAAACACGACACAAAGCGAGAAATGCCCTACTTTCACCATTAGACACGATTGTCTAGTCAAATTTCTTGTTTTGCAAAATCATTTTACCAGTTAATCGCTCAATTTCACATGTAATTTCAAAAGAATCTAGCAAATATCCACCAGATAGTCAAGAGTACGCTAAACGAGCGCCGCTCTTGGCTAGCTGTTTAGAAACAATCCGTATCAATGAAGCAAAAGCTCTTTTGGGAAAAGGTATGCAGTCCATAGACGCTGCCATGCAGACAGGATTTTCAGACCAAAGCCATTTCACAAATTATTTTAATAGCTTTATCGAGCTTGCCCCCGGCGTTTATCGTGAGATATTCTTTGACAAGGATAAGGACAGGGAGTGACCTTTCTGGCGCATTTTGCTATGAAGTCAGAGGAAAAATTACGTTAGGGGCTTCTGTGCTCTGCTTTGTCACATGGAATTTTGCTGTGAAAGAATTAGGCGCGGTAAAGACGAGCGTATATATTTATCTGGTTCCTGTAATAACAGTTGTTACCTCTGCTTTGATTTTATATGAGCAGTTGACTTTATTAGCAGGAACAGGAACGATTTTGACTTTGATAGGATTATTCCTGTCAGAACATAAGGCGGAAAGGACGGGTGTTGAAAATGGATTTGCAAAATGAAAAATGTGTTCTGGTAATTGATGAAGACTTGCCATTAGGGATTATAGCAAATACGGCAACGATTATGGGTATCACGCTGGGAAAGAAAATGCCGGAAGTTGTTGGTGCAAATGTGACGGATAAGACGGGTAAAGAGCATTTAGGCATTATTGAATTTCCTGTGCCTATCTTGAAAGGAAAATTGCAATATTGGGGGCAGATTCTCCAGCTTGTGGTAACTATCCGTAAGTCTTGGATACTTGGAAGTTAATTCTGCCTTTCAGCCCTGTCAGTTTTGACATCTGTATAAGGAAATTTATAATCGTTCCTGTTACGCAATATATACCCCGTATTTTAACAATGATGCAAAGGACGGCAATCACTATTTTTACCGCTAAACCCCTCATAAAATAAACATTCCAAATCTCTTAAAGCGTAACCATACTTTTTCTTCACCTTTCCCGCAAACTGAAAGTCGTCATTCTGGCAACTCCATTTCATCATTCATTTTGACAAAACCATATTTTTCATACAAAGGACGTCCCATAGCAGTTGCCTCCAAAGAAATAGATGTAATCCCCTTACACTTCGTATCACAGATCAGCTTGTCTAGTGTTTTATACGCAATGCCCTTTCTTCTGTAATCGGGATGTGTATACATATTCATTATATATGCTCTCTTTCCGCTTGGATTATGATAAGTTGGCATTATTTGAAAAAAACTGACGCCACCAGTACCCACAAAACAATTTTCATCAAATATCAAATATGCGATATGTGTGCCATCACAAAGAGCTTTTTCATAATAGTCATAGGATTGCTTTTTCACTTCACTCATATCAATATCACCAGACAACTTATTAGCAGCCCTTAATACTTCTATCCTTGTTTCTGTTAATATATCTATATCCTCAATCGTAGCTCTTTTATACGTTAAGTTCAATGCCCTATCCTCCGTCAAATCCATATTTGTTTCTTTGATTATACTATTTCCATTCCTCATATACCACTAAAAAATAAGGGCATAGCAGCCACCACGTCACACTTTTTTTATCGTTCTAACGTTTTCTCAATCTTCTGTCTCCGCCCTTTCAAATCAATCTGCATCTCATACAGATTATTCCTCTCTTTGCAGAGTTCTTTCATGCGCTCCAACTGCGCCTTCACTCCCTCCTGACAATTCTTCATTTTCGGATAATGGCTTTTCTTTATCCTCTATCAATGTTTCCGTCTGTTCTTTCAACAGAAGATTTGTAACGGAAAGTTCTGATACTTCCTATCGAATTGCTTCGCCCACTTTCCGTATCCGTTCCGTTTTCTGTCCTGCCGCTATCTGCCGATGAAGAATATCACAATCGCACTCCCTTTTCTATCTAATTTCCATCAAATTTCTTCCTCCCTACGTTTAGTCTTATTTTGCTGTCTGTTATGCTGTCGGCTCTCGTTCTGAAGCTCCCTCTCAAGGTTCCTCCTGTTATAGCTGATTATCTCCGCATATGCTAATTCTGTGGCGGTCTTGGTCTGTTCCTTGCCGATACTGTCATACTCGGATTGCAAGGACTGAATCTCGGCTTTCCACTGTTTCGGCGTTATCTTCTCGCCGTTCTGTAAAAGGCTCTGCATACGTTCTTTTAATTCGGGATACTTCGATAAGCTGCCTATCTTCCTTGTCGTGATGAACTTCTCTGCATTGTCGGCTGACTGCAAGGCGGTTCTGTCGAATATTCTTCTTAGATGCTTTCCGCTGACAATCGGCAAGTCTAATCTGCCTTTGCGCTCCCTTACTTTTGCAATCATTTCCATGACTTCATTCTTCACGCTGACCGCTGTACTCTTAATCTGCGTACTTTTGTACGTTGCATACTGTGCGCTGTGAAGTTCCTGCTTGGCAAGCATGAGCATTTCTTTTGCCT
>CANSTU010000004.1 GCA_947650005.1 uncultured Lachnospiraceae bacterium | reverse complement strand
GTCCCTCCTGGGAAGCAGGTCTCATCTCCATGGCGCGAAATGTGTTCAAAAACAGCGTACAGCCGCCACGCCCCTTTCGGAACGCGCTTCTTGGGGCAGGCCCTCATCGGGAACAAGGGACAGCTGCCACGCCGCCTGGGGCGCCCTTCTTGGCACGGGATCCTGGCTGGGGTGGGAAAAGGAACATCTCTCCGAGATTTAGCGTGGAGCTGTCAGCAATTTAGGTTGCGGCCTTCACCGGAATTGGTTATACTGAGAACAGATCAAAACAGGATTGTAAGGAGGGAAAAGATGGCGGAGTATCTTATCAGCTGCTGTTCCACGGCAGATCTGACTGCGGAGCATTTTCAGGAAAGGAATCTTTCCTATATTTGTTTTCACTATGAACTGGACGGAAAAGAGTATCCGGACGACTGTGGGAAGACCATGGATTTCGAGGAATTCTATCGCCGTATGGACAACGGGGCGGAGACGAAGACTTCTCAGGTGAATGCGGACGAGTTTATGTCCTATTTTGAACCTTTTCTGAAGCAGGGAAAGGATATTCTGCATGTCTGCCTTTCTTCGGGGATTTCAGGAGTCCTGAATTCGGCTATGGTGGCTAAGGCGGAACTGGAGGAAAAATATCCGGAACGTAAAATATATATCGTGGATTCTTTGGGGGCTTCCTCCGGCTATGGGCTGCTCATGGATAAACTGGCGGATCTGCGGGACGAGGGGATGGAGCTGGATGCGTTGTACGCCTGGGCACAGGAACATAAGCTGGAGCTGCATCATTGGTTTTTCTCAACGGATCTGAAATTCTATATAAAAGGCGGCAGGATTTCCAAGACGGCAGGATTCGTGGGCGGTATGCTGGGAATCTGTCCGCTCCTGAATATGGATGACGAAGGCAGGCTGATCCCCAGGATGAAGATCCGTACCAAGCGGAAGGTGATCGCGGCCATCGTGGATAAGATGGAAGAATACGCCCGGGATGGGCTGGAATATTCCGGGAAATGCTATATTTCCCAGTCTGCCTGTGTGCAGGATGCGAAAGAGGTGGCCCGGCTGGTGGAAGAGCGTTTCCCCCGGCTTTCCGGAAAGGTGGAAATCAATTACGTGGGGACGACCATCGGCAGCCATACGGGGCCGGGAACAGTGGCGCTGTTCTTCTGGGGGAAAAAGAGGGAAGCATAGGGACAATGCGTCGGAAAGGGAACGGAATTGGCAAAGAAAAAAGAGATGAAGACGAATGCCATGCGCATCCTGGACGGATTGAAGCTGCCCTATACGCATTACACCTATGAGTGCGGGGCCTTTGTGGATGGGATCCAGGTGGCGGATCTGCTGAATCTTCCCCATGAAAAGGTGTATAAGACGCTGGTAACCCGGGGAAACGACGGAAATTATTATGTTTTTGTGATTCCCATAGAATCCGAATTGGATTTGAAGAAAGCGGCTAAAGCCGTTGCACTAAAGTCAGTTGCGATGATTCCGGTGAAGGATATCAATCAGGTGACGGGCTATATCCGTGGTGGCTGTACGGCCCTGGGAATGAAGAAGCAGTACCGTACCGTGATCGATGAATCTGCGCGCCGGTTGCCATCTATGATCGTCAGTGGCGGGCGCATCGGTTCCCAGATCGAGCTGGAACCGGAGCATCTTCGGCAGGCAGCAGGGGCGGAATTCGTGGATGTAAGCGGATAAGTTTAGGATGAAACTTCCAGGAAGGCGGAATGTAAGGAAGCTTGGAAGGCTACTTTCAAACTACTTATTGACATCAATTTTGCAGGCGCGTCTTGTGAGATGCAGAGGGTTAAGATTGAAAATTGAAATTTTCAACTTTCCCGATTGGAGTGCATGCTAAAGCAGGCAGGCGGGAGAAAAAATGCAGAAAAAAGAAAAAAAGAAAAGTCTGGAAAAACGGATCTCCGGGAAGGTGAATTTCTTGGTGGTTTCGATTTATGGCGGAATCATTGCGGCAGCTGTGATCAAGGAACTGGTATCCAGGAGGGAGAAGGCGGAATGAACGAGGAAAAAGGAATCCTGGATCAGGAAACGGTGGCATTGGATGAAGAAGCGGTGGCTGTTGTCATCATCGATCAAACAAAGCTGCCGGGGAAAACGGAGCTGATCCGCTTGAGGAACGCACAGGAAATCTGGGACGCCATTTATTTACTGAAGGTACGAGGCGCTCCGGCAATCGGAGTGGCGGCCGCCTTTGGTATCTATGTCTTGGCGGAACAGATCGGGACAAAGGATTATGACGCCTTCCTATCGGAATTCAGAAAGCAGAAGGCATATCTGGACTCTGCCCGTCCTACGGCGGTGAACTTGTCCTGGGCGCTGAACCGGATGGAAGGGGTGGTGACTTCCCATCCAAAGGAAAGCGTGAAAGAAATTTTGCGCCTTTTAAAGAAGGAAGCACAGGACATAAAGGAAGAGGATATCCGCGTCTGCCGAAGCATCGGGGAATATGGCCTGGGCCTGGTGAAGCCGGGGGACGGGATTCTGACCCACTGCAATGCGGGACAGCTGGCTACAAGCCGGTATGGGACGGCGACGGCGCCTATATACTTGGGGCAGGAGAAGGGATACCATTTCCGCGTTTTTGCCGACGAGACGCGCCCTCTTTTGCAGGGAGCCAGGCTGACTGCCTATGAACTGCACTCTGCGGGGGTGGACGTAACGTTGATTTGCGACAATATGGCATCCATGGTGATGAAGAACGGATGGGTCAACGCGGTGTTCGTGGGCTGCGACCGGGTTGCCGCCAATGGAGATGTTGCGAACAAAATTGGAACCTCAGGCGTAGCGGTTTTGGCCAGCCATTACCATATCCCGTTCTACGTATGCGCCCCGACCTCCACCATCGACCTGTCCACCTCCACTGGGGCGGAAATTTGCATTGAACAGCGTCCGGGAGAGGAAGTGACACAGATGTGGTATAAGGAGCGTATGGCTCCCGAGGGCGTTAAAGTATTCAATCCTGCTTTTGATGTGACGGACCACGGTCTGATTTCGGGGATTGTGACAGAATACGGGGTTGCGAGGGCTCCTTATGAAAAGGCATTTAGAGAAATCTTCCGGAAAAAAGAAGGGACACAGGAATAGAGGATATTTTCCTTGATTCTGATTGTAGATTTGCAAGCCGCCTGCCGGCGGCGGAATGACGGTCAAAATGAAACAGAAAATCTGGAATAAAAATTTTTTGAAAATATTCTTAGCCTCCATCCTGCTGCTAGCCGGGAATCAAATGATCATGACGGTTCTGCCGCTTTTTATGGAGGAAATCGGATGTGCATCCTCTATTCTGGGAACGGCCACATCCATATCCGCCCTGGCTGCCATGGCGGCCAGGCCTGTTGCCGGCAGGATCGCGGATAAGAGGAGTAAACGGCTGGTCATGGGACTGGGACTCGCGGTAATGTCCTTGGGAATGCTTGGTTTTGCTGTCCTTCCCTTTGCGGCGGCCATCATAGCCATTCGGTTTATGCAGGGATTTGGGATCTCTGCGGCCACCACAGCTCAGGTGGCCATCGCCGCGGATACGCTGCCTGGGGAAAAGGTGGAGGAAGGCCTTTCTTACTTTGGCATCGGGAATACGGTGGCTGCGGCACTGGGACCGTCTCTGGGCCTGGCTTTAATTTTCGGCAGAAATTATCTGCCTTCTTGGCTGGCTGGCGCCGGTATGTTCCTGATTGCAATGCTGTTGATTTGGGCGCTTCCCGCTGAAAACCGGAAAAGAGAGGCGGATAGGCGGAAGGAAAGAGTTCCCACGAAGGGATTTTGGAACTATTTTGAAAAGAGCGCGTCCCTTCCCAGCATAATCTGGATGATCCTGATGGTTGCGGATTCAGGCGCCATTGTGTTCCTGCCAACCTATGCGGCCCAGATGGGAGTGAAGGATATCGGGCTGTTTTATGCATTGCAGGCATGTACGATGTTTATAACGACCCTTGCGGTGGGAACGCTCATGCATCGGGTGGATAACCCAGAGGCATTGTTGGTGCCGTCCCTCCTAATTTACTGCGGTTTTCCGTTGCTTCTTTTCCTGGCGCACGGGCTTGGTATGCTTCTGCTGGCCGGCGTTGTATATGGGGTAGGCCTGGGCGCCACTACGGCCCTGGTGCGTGCCCTGTCTCTGTCCAGGGCAGCGCTGGAACGGCGGGGGGCTGCTTCCGCCACCTTCCAGTGCGCACAGGACCTAGGCTACTGTGTCGGTTCCTTTGCGGGAGGGATCGTGGCGAATGCGTACGGATACCGTACGCTCAATGGAATTTTGGTGCTGTTTCCCGTTGCGGCCCTTCTGATCAGCCTGGCTGTTCTTTGGAGACGGAATTCGGCGAGGTGACAACAGAAACAGGGGAGATTCTTTTCCCCTGTCTTTGTATCTTTGGCGTACGATCTCTTCTTTTTTCTTTTCACAAAAGTTCTTTTGATGACTCCAAACGATTATATTCGTGTTCCTTTTGCCACCCCTGCCAGGCTACCGCCGGAGAGAGGTGCCAAAAGGGACATTTTCGTCTGTAACTCAGAATAGTTTATATTTTTTTAATTGACTTGACAGAGAAATCTGTATAGAATAGAAGCGAATTTGTTAGCAGTGCTAAATAATTTGGAAATTGTCATTTCGTGCGGTATATAATGCGGCTGGAACGATATTTGGGGTTGTGGCGTCCTAAGGATGAACGAGCATGCAACCCGCTCCTGAAAAGCTATTTTACAGATGCTTTAGCTGTTGTATCTGCGAGAAGGACGATGGAAGCAATTCTTGTGATAGGTAGAGGTATGAATATGGATAAGAAAAAGAGAAGGCAAAGCTGGATCGGCCTGACAGTCTGTGCGGCGCTGGCCGTAGGGGTGACGGGCTGCGGTGGGAAAGAGGCGGAGGTTTCGATACAGGAGGAAGAGATTTCCGTGGCGGTGGCCGCGGGAATGCCTCAGGTGGGAACTTTAGCGGTCTCAAGTACCTTTATCGGAACGGTCAGCCCCCAAGAGCAGGTAAGCATCATTCCCCTTGTGTCCGGAGAGGTGACGGAAGTGAACTTTGAGGTGGGGGATTATGTGGAGGCCGGAAGCGTGCTGGTGCGGATCGATGATGAAGCGGCCCGGCTCCAGCTGGAATCGGCCCAGTTGTCCAAAGAGGGTGCGCAGCTATCCGCTCAGCGGACGCTGGGTTCCGCACAGGTGATGAGCAATTTATCCATGGAAAGCAATATCAACAGCATCCAGTATCAGATCGATATGGCGAAAAGGCAGTATGATGCGGCCGGAAGCTCCGTGTCGGATGCTTATGAGGCAAAGGAGGATATGGAGGATGCGTTGAATAAAATAAACGATAGCATCCATCAGATGGAGGACGGCTATGACGGCATGAAGAAGATGGCTGCTTCGGCCAAAAATCTGGTGCGCCAGAATGAAAGTACGGGCATCTGGGAATGGGCGCTGCCAAAGGAGCCGAACTGGGAAGAAGAATACCACACTTCTCCGGCCATTACGCCGCCGGGCGGCAATACGGGCGGGTCGGATCAGACGGGAAACGATCCGGATGAAGATGCATCGGGCAGTCAGGGAAGTTTACCGGATGGCAGTGGATCTGGCAGCCAGGACGACTCTTCGGATACCGATGGATCCGGTACGGGAAAGGGTCCGGGCAGCAGTGGAAGCGGAACAGTGGGAGGCTCTTCGGGTAGCAGTGGAAGCGGAACAGCAGGAGGCTCTTCGGGCGGCAGTGGAACCGGAGCACCAGGAGGCTCTTCGGGCAGCAGCAGCGGAGCAGCGGGAGGCTCTTCGGGTAGCAGTGGAAGCGGAACAGCGGGAGGCTCTTCGGGTAGCAGTGGAAGCGGAGTAGCGGGAGGCTCTTCGGGTAGCAGTGGAAGCGGAACAGCGGGAGGATCTTCGGGTAGCAGCGGAAGCGGAACAGCGGGAGATTCTTCAAACGGCAGCGGAAGTGGAGCAGCGGGAGGTTCTTCAAGCAGTCCGGCGGGTGGCAGTGCGTCAGGCGGAACGGGAAGTCCTTCCAATGGAAATACGTCCAATAATTCACAGGAAAGCACGAATGGAAATGTTGCCACACGGCCAGGAAACGGTACAGGAGGAAATGCTTCTTCCCGTCCGGGTGGAGGCAGTGGGAATGCAGGCGGCGGTTTAGGAGGAGCGGAAGATAATGCGGGATCATCCCGGGAGGAAGGAAACGCAGAAGAAGATGCCTCCAATCATCCCTCTATTGGAACGGAGGGACAGAAGCCGTCCGCGCCTTCGGATTCTCTGCAGAGCCATCCTGGTGCAACCGGGGCTGGTTTCGGCCAGATTGGGGAAACGCAAGAAGAGGGATATTCCGCAAAAGGGGAAAGAACCCTGCTGCTGCTCTCTTCGGCAAAGAAGGAGGAAACGCTGATCCTCAGTATGGAGGACATCCGCTGCCATAAAAAGCCTTGGAAAGAGGAGGACGCGCGGCAATTACAGATGGAAGAAGGGATGGACGGATTTGATGTCCTGCGTATTTCGGAAGTGATGAAGGATTCTGACGCGAGAGTGGATGATAAGAAATCCTATGAGGAATATGTGCGGGATAAGGCTGTATTCGATGCCGCTTATCGGGCCACCAGCGAGGCGGTGGACAAACTGAAGGCTGCAGGCTATTCACCGGCGGATATCGGAGAAGGACGGATGGACAGCAGTGTGGCAAATTATGCAGCTCAGATCGCGTCTCTGAAATCCCAGGCATCCACGCTGGAGAGCAATGTGAAAAGCATGGACAGCAATATCAGTTCGGCTGAGACTTCCCGGGCTACTACGGCGGACAGCATTGATTTTTATGAGGACAATTTGAAAAACGCCCAGACCCAGTACGGTATTCAGACCGGACAGGCCTATCAGGACACGGCTGCGGCCCTCGCAAACCAGATCGCATCCACGGACTTGGGAATCGCCAGCGCACGGCTGCAGCTGGAAAACTATGTACTTACAGCCCCTATTTCCGGGCAGATCGAACAGAAGAATGTGGATGACTACGGTATGGTGAGCGCAGGGAATCCTGTCTATGTGATTTCCAATAAAGATACCATGACGGTGACCTTCTATGTGAGCGAAATGGTGAGAAACCAGCTGGTTTTGGGAGAGACGGTGACGCTGGAGAGGAACGGCCAAACCTGGACGGCTGCGGTGACCCAGACCGGCCAGTCCGTGGATGCCAGAACAGGGCTTTTTGAAATCAAAGCCATGGTAGAGGGCAGCGACCTGGCCAACGGTGTTACGGTGAAGATATATGCGGACACGGCAAAGGCTGTGGATGCACTGTTGATCCCCTATGACGCAGTGTACTACCAGGGAGAGCAGGCATATGTCTATTGTGTGGAAAATGACATTCTGGTGAAAACCCCGGTGGAAACAGGGCTTTATGATGATGACACCGTCGAAATTACGGACGGTCTGACGAAGGATAGCGTGGTGGTACATACCTGGTCTTCCCAGTTAGCGGATGGGACGAAGGTGCATTTGGTGGAGGAGTAAGCAAAATGAATCTGACTAAATTGGCACTAAGGCGTCCGGTATCGGCGATTTTAATTATCTTGGCCCTGGCGGTTTTCGGTCTTTCGTCCATTCCAGGATTTAAGATGCAGCTGACGCCGGACATGGATATGCCCATGCTGATCGTTATGACTGCTTATCCCGGAGCTGACCCGGAAAGCGTGCAGGAGCTGGTTACGGATGTGGTGGAGGATGCGGGTTCTGCATTAAACGGTGTGGATTCTGTGACGTCTCAGTCCTCCGAAAACGTATCCATGGTCATGTTCCGATATGAGTATGGTGTGGACATCGACGATTGCTATGCGGATCTGAGAACGGCATTGGATACCGCGAGCCTGCGGATGCCGGATGCTGCCGCGACGCCGGTGGTCTTGGAACTGAATATGAACCAGACGGCGGACATGACCCTGGCCGCCACGACGGAAGGGGATATGGATCTGCGGAAAACCCTGGAAGACGGGCTGGTTCCGGAACTGGAATCCATCACGGATGTGGCCCAAGTAGAGGTGTCCGGAGGGACAAAGGACTATATCAGGATTCTCCTGCGGGAGGACATGCTCAAGCAGTACGGGTTGAACATGGCGGCCATATCCAACTATCTTGCGGCCGTGGATTTCACTGTCCCGGCGGGAAGTGTGGTGCAGGGAAGCCAGGACGTGGCGGTGAGCGCTTCCATGGAATACAATACGGTGCAGCGCCTGGAACAGGTACCCGTTATTACTGCGATGGGCAGTGTGGTGCATCTGTCAGACCTGGCGGAAATATCCATAGCCAAAGAAGAAGCGGATACCATCAGCAGAAGCAGCGGCCGGGAAAACATCAGCATCTCCATTCAGAAAAATCAGAGCGCCAGCGTGGTGCAGATTGCGGATAAGGTGGAAAAGGCGATCGGGGAATATATGGAGAAAAATCCCCAGATCCATGTGGCTGTGGAATACAATTCCGCGGATATCATAATATCCTCCCTCTGGTCAGTGGGAAAGACACTGATCGCCGGGATCGTGATTTCCATGGCAGTGCTGTTCCTATTCTTCGGGGACTTCAAAGCCAGCCTGATTGTGGGGAGTTCCATGCCCATTTCCCTGCTGGCCACCCTGGTGATCATGAGCATGATGGGATACTCCATGAATATCGTGACCCTGGGTTCCCTGGTAATCGCCATCGGAATGATCGTGGACAATTCCATCGTGGTAATCGAAAGTTGTTTCAGGGCTTCGGACTCCCAGAAGAATATCAAAGAGGCGGCGCTTGCAGGGACTAAGGTGATTACCATGTCCATCATCGCCTCTACAATCACTACGGTCGTAGTCTATCTCCCGCTGGCCACCATGGATGACCTGGCAGGGCAGCTCTTCGGCCAGCTGGGCTTCACCATCGTTTTTGCCATGCTCTCCTCCCTGCTCTCAGCCATGACGCTGGTGCCGCTTTTCTTCGCCCTGTTTAAACCCAGAGAAAAGAAGGAGCTTTTCATCAACCGATTTCTGGAATGGTTCATTCGGGGATATCGCCGTATCTTGAGTAAAGCGCTGCACCAAAAGGCGCTGGTCATTGCGATAACGCTGCTCTTGACCGCTGTTTCCGTGTGGATGTACCGTCAGCTGAACACGGAACTGATGCCCGCTGCGGATGAGGGAATTGTGGCCGTATCCGTTACCTTCCGTCCAGGGACCACCCTGGAGGCGAAAAAGGCGGGGATGGAGAGGCTGGAAGCTCTGGCAGAGAAAGAAACGGATGTGCGCTCCTACAGCGTAACCATCAACAGCGATTCTTCCGCCAGCATGAGCGCTTATCTGAAAAGCGATCGAACGCTATCCACGGCTGACGTGGTGGAGAAGTGGAATCGGGAAACCAGAGACTATACGGATATGGAGCTGGATATCTCCTCGGGCGGCAGCAGCATGGGGAGCGGGATGATGACGACTTCGTCTGTGGTGATCGACTTAAAGGGTCGGGATATGGATATCCTGAAACGGACGGCGGCCCAAGCCCAGGCCATCATGGAGCAGGTGGAGGGTGTAATCAAAGTCACCTCCTCCACCAGCGACACCAGTACCGCGGCTAGGCTTCGGATCGATCCTCTGATGACCATGCACTATGGAATGACGCCTGTCCAGGTGGCGGGTGGGGTGAGTAATATTCTAAGCGGAATGGACGTGCTGACGGTGACGAAGGACGGCACGGAATATGAAGTGAAGCTGGAATATCCGAAGGGGTTGTACGATGATATGAATAGCCTGATGGAGGCAACCCTGACCAACAGCCAGGGGATCCAGGTGCCTTTGCGGGAGATCGCGCAAGTGGTATATACGGACGCTCCCCAGACGATCGTGAAAAGCGACGGAAGATATCAGGTCAGCCTGACCGCAGCCACTACCCAGGAGGCGCAGTTTACCGCCCAGGCGGATATTCTGGAGGCCCTGTCGTCCCTCACCCTGCCGGATGGCGTGGAATTGGCGGAGGACATGATGACGGAAATCATGAACGAAGAGTTTACGGCCATTGCCCGGGCGATCCTGACGGCGGTGTTCCTGGTATTCCTGGTGATGGCCATGCAGTTTGAATCCCCCCGGTTTTCCTTTATGGTGATGATGTGCATTCCCTTCAGCCTGGTGGGTTCTATCTTCCTTTTGTTCCTCGCGGATTTCACCATTAGCATGGTGTCCCTCATGGGCTTTTTGATGCTGGTGGGTATTGTGGTGAATAACGGGATTCTGTATGTGGACACGGTAAATCAGCTCCGAGAGGAAATGGCTCTTATGGAAGCGTTGGTGGAATCCGGCTGCATTCGCCTGCGTCCCATCCTGATGACCACCTTGACCACGATCCTGTCCATGTTCCCCATGGGGCTGGGAATTGGGGACAATGCGGAGATCATGCAGGGCATGGCTCTGGTTATCATCGGCGGCTTGGTTGCCTCCACCATGCTGACCCTTCTGCTGATGCCTACTGTCTATCTGATCATCGATAAGAAGAAGGGAAGCAGGATGAAGGCGGCCGTGGAGGAAATGTGAAAAAGCCCGTTTCTGCAAAGTTTTTCTTCAGAGGATGTTTGTGCCTGTGGCGCAAACATCCTCTGAGCGTATTCAGGCGGTTAAGGCATCGTATACGATGCCTGCGGAAAGGACGCCGCGGGCATGGCCGGAAGGTTGATTCCCAATTCCATGTATCATGACAGCGAAGATTATATGCGCCATTTGGCTGGAATATGAATATCTTAAAAGAAAAAGAGTAAAAACATGTGGCAGGTAGTCTTACTCTGCCTTGCCCTATGTACGGATACTTTTGTGGCAAGTATCTGTTACGGGGCGGGGGGGATTCATATTGACTGGAAACGGGCGGGAATCATGAACGGAATCGGATGTCTCTGCCTGGGGGCCGCCCTGTGTTTCGGGACGGCGGTGTACAGCCTGGTGCCGGGGGAACTGGCAGACGGTATCTGTTTTACCAGTATGCTCTTTCTGGGGCTGATTCGTCTTTCCGATTCCCTGATTAAGAACTATATCAATCATCATTGTGAAATACATAAAGATATTCATTTTTCCTTTTCCGGGCTTCGGTTCATTCTGAGCATCTATGGAGATCCGGTGGCCGCGGACAGCGATAGAAATCGTACCCTTTCCTTTAAGGAGACGGTGTGCCTTGGGCTGGCCATGTCCATCGACAGCCTGGCGGCGGGAACCTTTGCCGCTTTTCTGAAAATCCCAGTAGCTTGGACCCTTATGTCCGTCTTTGCGTTCGGCTGCATGGCCATGGCTGCAGGAGAGTGGATCGGCTACCGACTGGCCAGGAAATTGCGATGGGATATTTCCTGGATCAGCGGCGTGTTTTTTCTGCTTCTGGCCTTTGGAAGGCTGTAAAAGTGTTTTTCTGATGCCAACAGCGAAAGAGATTGACAAATATAGGAAGGGAAATTAGAATGAAAAAGGATGAAAAGTGGCTTGATAGGGAAAAATTTCTTACATCAATTACAAAGGAGAGAAGGAATGGGTAAGTACGCAGGAACACAGACAGAAAAGAATCTGGAGGCGGCCTTCGCAGGGGAGTCGCAGGCGAGGAATAAGTATACATATTTTGCTTCCGTTGCAAAGAAAGAGGGATATGAGCAGATTTCTTCCCTGTTTTTAAAAACGGCGGATAATGAAAAAGAGCATGCCAAAATGTGGTTTAAAGAGCTGAACGGGATAGGCGATACCAAAGAAAATCTGGCTCATGCTGCGGACGGTGAGAATTATGAGTGGACGGATATGTATGAGAATTTTGCTAAAACCGCGCAGGAAGAGGGATTTCCCGAGCTGGCGGCGAAATTCCGCCTGGTGGGCGCCATCGAGAAGCATCATGAGGAAAGATACCGCGCGCTTTTGAAGAATGTGGAGATGGCGGAGGTTTTTGCTAAAAGCGAGGTAAAGGTATGGGAGTGCCGTAATTGTGGGCATATCGTAGTGGGCACGCAGGCTCCGGAAGTCTGCCCTACCTGTAATCATCCCAGAAGCTATTTTGAGATTAGCGCCGAAAATTATTGAGTGTAAGAAAACCCCGCGGTTTTGTGTGGAAATACAGGCCGCGGGGCTTTTAATGAAAGATGATACCGGCCGGCGCCTTTCAATAGCCCATGCAGTACAATAAGGACTCCATCTGGCCGATCCCTTTTTCCTGGGTAGAGAGGATGTCTTCCAGAATGGGGCGCAGGGCGGGACAGATCTCGTACTGCAGGGCATTTCTGCTCATCCGTACGGCTCCCCGGTGATGGGGGATCATTTCTCTCAGGAAATTGGCGTTGATTCGGTTGTCATAACAGGCCTCTCGCATCTGAGTAAACATGGTTTCCAGGATCTGGTTCACGCGATGTCCATATACGCACAAGGGCTGTGGACAGTTGGTCTGCTTTTCACAGGGACACAGAATATCGCGCATGGTTTCAATGCTTTTGGTCTGTTCCGTTATGATGGACAGGGCGATTTCCTGCACGGGGATATCGGTGGTGTATTGGAGGATATTTTCCGACATTTCTATGGCAGCCTGATGATGGGGAATCATTTGGACGATGAAATTATGGGAAATGGATTTCGTCAGTTCGGCTTCGGTCATACCCTTGATCATTTCGTTGAGAATACAATCGTATTTGGCCAGATACCTTTTGGTTACATTGCTTAACTGGCATGTCATATTCATGGACAGGTTCCTTTCTGCGGCGTTTCGCGCGCCTATTTTCCTATCCTATTATATGAAGAAGAGGGTGAATTGGCTTTATATTTTGATGGTGGCAGCCAATTCCTTCAGTATGCCGGTTACAATTTCAGCAGACCGTTTAGAGGCGGCTTCACAGTTTTCTTCGAAGTGTTCGATTCCTTTATGAGAAGCCGTGTCCGTAATCGTTCGGACGCTCAAGAACGGTATCTGATTTACATAACAAGTATGGGCAACGCTGACCGTTTCCATGTCAACGCAAAGCGGCGCATACTTCTGGTTGATCTCGTCCCTTTTATCATCTTCGATAAACTGTTCGCCTGAGACCATTGTTCCAAAGCGGATAGGGTATGCCGTCTTTTGGCTATACGCCTGCGCAACGGACAACAGCTCCCTGTCGGACTGAAAATAGTTGACCTTCAGCCAGGGATGAAATTCTGTCAGGATATCTTCGGCCACGTCATGATAAAGCATTCGGTCTGATATGACGGTATCAAAAAGCTGGACGCTTTCATCCATGCCTCCCGCAGTGCCGGCATTGATTATGCATTCCACATGAAAAACGTCAATCAGCAGTTGGGCCGCAATAGAAGCATTCACCTTACATACGCCGCTATATACTGCCACGATACCGATTTCCCCGCCATTTTTTAGCGTTCCTTGGGAGTAAAATTTTAACATCGCCTTTTCCGTAACCTGGGAGAAGGCAATGTGTGTTAAGAAGGGTTCCAGTTCCGTATCGCTGGCACATAATATTCCGATCTTTTTCATTTAATTGACTCTCCTTTTATTTGCTTCACATTTCCTGGATCTGCCTTTGCAGTTTCCGAACATAATGTTGTCTGTGTTTTCTTGCATTTTGATCGGTTGCTCTGCTTTCCTCATTATACAATAAATCTATGGATGTGCAAACAGGGGGACGAGGATTTAGAAGATAGAAGGGCAGCCGGTTATGCTTCACTGGAGCCCATACGAACGCCTGCTTCAGGTATGAATCTGCCCGGTAGGAAAAGGGAAGGCTTCCAAATCATTCCTGCGTTTCCAATAAAACTGTTTATCGTGAAACCGATGAAAAAGCCTTGCGAATCGATACCCTCTATGCTATAATTAGAGCGATGGGCAATGATAAAAAATTAACAATATAGTATTGCCCTGCGGATCTGCATTTATAACAAAGAATATGGAGGAAAAGACATGGCAAAGAAAATTGTTCTGGCCGGCGCCTGCCGTACGGCAATCGGCACCATGGGGGGAACTCTGAGTACGACTCCGGCCGCCGAGCTGGGCGCAATCGTTATCAAGGAAGCTTTAAACAGGGCGGGAGTCGCTCCCGAAGCAGTGGATCAGGTATACATGGGATGTGTCATCCAGGCAGGGCTTGGACAGAACGTGGCGCGCCAGGCATCCATCAAAGCGGGACTGCCCATTGAGGTTCCGGCCGTTACCATGAATGTTGTATGCGGATCCGGTCTGAACTGTGTGAACCAAGCGGCGCAGATGATCTTGGCAGGGGATGCGGACATTGTGGTTGCAGGCGGAATGGAGAATATGTCCATGGCTCCCTATACCGTTCCTCAGGGACGTTACGGATACAGGATGGGAAATGCGACCATGGTGGATACCATGGTGAACGATGCTTTAACGGATGCGTTTAACCAATATCATATGGGAATTACCGCGGAGAATATCTGTGAGAAATGGGGACTTACCAGAGACGAGCTGGACGAGTTCGCTGCCAACAGCCAGCAGAAGGCGGTTGCCGCCCAGGAAGCGGGTAAATTCGACGGTGAGATCGTTCCCGTGGAAGTAAAGAAGAAAAAAGAAACCATTGTTTTCAATAAAGATGAAGGCCCTCGTCCGGGAACCACCAAGGAGAGCATCGCAAAGCTGCGTCCTGCGTTCAAGAAGGACGGCATCGTAACCGCAGCCAATTCCTCCGGAATCAATGACGGCGCGGCAGCAGTGGTTGTTATGAGCGAAGAGAAGGCCAAAGAGCTGGGCGTTAAGCCCATGGCTACCTGGGTGGCGGGCGCGCTTGCAGGCGTGGATCCTACTATTATGGGAATCGGTCCGGTTGCGGCTACGAAAAAGGTTATGGCCAAGACTGGCATGAACATCGATGACTTTGACCTGATCGAGGCGAACGAGGCATTTGCAGCACAGTCCATTGCGGTCGGTAAGGATCTGGGAATCAACCTGGAGAAGCTGAATGTGAATGGCGGCGCCATTGCGTTGGGACATCCCGTGGGCGCTTCAGGCTGCCGTATCCTGGTGACCCTGCTTCATGAGATGGTGAAGAGGGATGCCAAGAAGGGCCTGGCTACCCTGTGCATCGGAGGCGGAATGGGCTGCGCCACCATCGTTGAGAGAGATTAAGAATAAGAAATGGTTGCAAAAGCGGCATGAAAACGAGTGATTAGCGGATGGACGTCTGCTAATCATTCGTTGCGCAATAAGATCGGATGAAAATGCCGCCTGTGGCGGAATGAGAAGAGAATAAAAGCAAAAATCGCTTTTGGTCCGGAATCTGTGCTCGTGGAACACGCAAGTGTTACCTTGTGCACCAGAGTTCCCGTGATTGAGATGCCGCCTGCGGCGGCGAAAGAGAGGAAGACATGGATTATATCGTATATGAGCAGAAGGGTGCGTACGCCGTGATCACCATCAGCCGTGAAAAGGCGCTGAACGCATTGAATTCTCAGGTCCTGGAAGAACTGGACGCTGTGCTGGACGGGGTAAACCTGGACGAGGTAAGATGCCTGATCTTAACGGGCGCGGGCGCTAAGTCCTTCGTGGCGGGCGCGGATATCGGCGAGATGAGCACGCTGACCAAGGCAGAAGGAGAGGCTTTCGGCAAGAAGGGAAATGACGTGTTCCGTAAGCTGGAAACCTTCCCGATCCCGGTAATCGCAGCGGTGAACGGTTTTGCCCTGGGCGGCGGCTGTGAGATTTCCATGAGCTGCGATATCAGAATTTGTTCCGATAACGCAGTGTTCGGACAGCCCGAAGTGGGCCTTGGAATCACTCCCGGCTTCGGCGGTACCCAGAGGCTGGCGCGCCTGGTGGGGCCTGGCATGGCGAAGCAGATGATCTATACCGCAAGGAATATCAAAGCTGACGAAGCGTACAGGATCGGCCTTGTGAATGCGGTTTATCCTCAGGAAGAGCTGATGGCTGCCGCCGAGAAGATGGCTGCGGGCATTGCCAAGAATGCTCCCATTGCGGTACGCAACTGCAAGAAGGCCATCAACGACGGCTTGGATGCGGACATGGATCAGGCTATCGTGATCGAAGAGAAGCTGTTCGGAGACTGCTTCGAGTCCTATGACCAGAAGGAAGGCATGGCAGCTTTCCTGGAGAAGAGGAAAGTGGAAAAGTTCCTGAACAAATAGATACATAGAACAAGCGGGAAAGCGTGCGGAGCCGTCCGAGGGCCCCATGCTCCCGGCAATCTGGATGCGCCGCCCTGTGGCGGCAGAAAGAGAGGAATGGAGTCATGAAAGTAGGTATTATCGGCGCAGGTACAATGGGATCCGGCATTGCCCAGGCTTTTGCCCAGACTGAAGGTTATGAAGTATGTCTGTGCGATATCAATGAGGAATTCGCCGCGAACGGCAAGAAGAGGATCGCAAAAGGTTTTGAGAAGAGGATCGCCAAGGGAAAGATGGATCAGGCTGCGGCTGATGCCATCCTTGCCAAGATTACCACGGGCGTGAAGACCATTTGCACGGACTGCGACCTGATCGTGGAAGCTGCCCTGGAGAACATGGAGATCAAGAAGCAGACCTTCAAAGAGCTGCAGGATATCTGTAAGTCCGACTGCATCTTCGCCACTAATACTTCTTCCCTTTCCATCACTGAGATCGGCGCCGGCCTTGACAGGCCTGTTGTGGGCATGCATTTCTTCAATCCCGCTCCGGTCATGAAGCTGGTGGAAGTGATTGCAGGCCTGAATACTCCTGACAGCGTGGTAGGGACCATCAAAGAGATTTCTACGGCTATCGGCAAGACTCCCGTTCAGGTAAACGAGGCAGCGGGTTTTGTGGTAAACAGGATCTTAATCCCCATGATCAACGAAGCGATCGGCATTTATGCTGATGGCGTTGCATCCGTGGAAGACATCGATACGGCAATGAAGCTGGGCGCAAACCATCCTATGGGGCCGCTGGCTCTGGGCGACTTGGTGGGCCTGGACATCGTTCTGGCCATCATGGAAGTGCTGCAGGCCGAGACTGGGGATCCCAAGTACCGTCCTCATCCGCTTCTTAAGAAAATGGTACGCGGCGGCAAGCTGGGCCAGAAGACCGGCAAGGGCTTCTACGATTATAGCAGGTAACACCTTCTGCGCAGGCTTACCAGCCTGCGGGCGGTGATAGCCCTGCAGGCTGTTGCGGAGGATTGCGACAGCCTGC
This sequence comes from uncultured Lachnospiraceae bacterium, assembly GCA_947650005.1. Lineage (GTDB taxonomy): Bacteria > Bacillota > Clostridia > Lachnospirales > Lachnospiraceae > Eisenbergiella. The sequence goes on along the minus strand of CANSTU010000004.1, from coordinate 70,707 downwards.
AGGGAAAACAGATAAAACGGAGGAATAGAACAATCATGGATTTTACTTTAAGCAAAGAGCATGAAATGGCCAGAACCCTCTTCAGGGATTTTGCCGAAAAAGAAGTAAAGCCTCTCGCTCAGGAGGTGGATGAGACCGAAATTTTCCCTAGGGAAACCGTCACCAAAATGGCGAAGCTGGGTTTCCTGGGAATTCCGATTCCGAAGGAGTATGGCGGACAGGGATGTGATCCCCTCACCTATGCGATGTGCGTGGAAGAGCTTTCCAAGGTGTGCGGTACCACAGGCGTCATCGTTTCAGCCCATACCTCTCTGTGCTGCGACCCCATTCTGACCTATGGTACGGAAGAGCAGAAGCAGAAGTACCTGGTTCCCCTCGCAAAGGGTGAGAAGCTGGGCGCTTTCGGCCTGACCGAGCCCGGAGCAGGAACGGATGCCCAGGGCCAGCAGACCAAGGCCTATCTGGACGGGGATGAATGGGTGCTCAATGGTTCCAAAATTTTCATCACCAACGGTAAGGAAGCGGACGTGTATGTGATCTTTGCCGTTACCAGCGTGGTGGAGGATAAGAGGGGCAGGAAAAAGAAAATGATCTCCGCGTTCATCGTGGAAAAGGGAACGCCTGGCTTCTCGTTCGGCACAAAGGAAAAGAAGATGGGTATCCGCGGTTCTTCCACATATGAATTGATTTTCACGGACTGCCGCATCCCTAAGGATAACATTCTGGGGCAGGAAGGAAAGGGCTTCGGTATCGCCATGCATACGCTGGACGGCGGACGTATCGGTATCGCTGCACAGGCTCTGGGTATTGCGGGCGGCGCCCTGAATAACACCGTCGCCTATACTAAGGAAAGAAAACAGTTTGGCAGATCCATTTCCGCATTCCAGAATACGCAGTTCCAGCTTGCCGATATGGCAACCAAGGTGGAAGCTGCCCGGATGATGGTATATAAGGCTGCTATGGCCAAGGCAACCCAGAAGGTTTATTCTGTGGAAGCTGCTATGGCGAAATTGTATGCGGCCGAGGTGGCCATGGATGTTACCACAAAGGCGGTACAGCTCCACGGCGGTTACGGCTATACCAGAGAATATGATGTGGAGCGCATGATGCGCGATGCCAAGATCACCGAGATCTACGAAGGAACCAGCGAGGTTCAGAGAATGGTAATCTCCGGAGCGCTGCTGAAATAAGCTGCGGCGTACATAGAAGGCAGTCCGGATGCGGCAGGATAGGAACGGGCTGCGCATCCGTGGAAATTTTCAAAAATAAGGAGAGAAAATACAATGAAAGTTGTTGTTTGCATTAAGCAGGTACCCGACACAAAGGGCGGCGTGAAATTTAAGCCCGACGGGACCCTTGACAGAGCAGCGATGCTCACGATCATGAACCCTGATGACAAGGCCGGCCTGGAAGCCGCTCTGAGGCTGAAGGACGAATATGGCGCAGAGGTTACCGTGGTGACCATGGGACTTCCCAAGGCGGAAGAAGTGCTGCGTGAAGCAATGGCCATGGGCGCAGACAAGGCTGTTCTGGTGACCGACAGGGTGCTGGGCGGCGCGGATACCTGGGCTACCTCCCAGACCATTGCAGGCGCTATCCGTAACATGGAATACGACCTGATCATCACCGGCCGTCAGGCGATCGATGGTGATACCGCGCAGGTCGGCCCTCAGATTTCCGAACATCTGGGAATCCCGGTGATTTCTTATGCGCAGGATATTAAGATCGAAGGCGACAGCGTGATCGTGGAGCGTCAATATGACGACAGATACCATGTGCTGAAAGCAAAGATGCCCTGCCTGATTACGGCCCTGGGCGAGCTGAACGAGCCCCGTTATATGACGCCCGGCGGTATCTTTGATGCGTACAAGAAGGAGATCACCGTATGGGGAAGGGCAGATCTGAAGGATGTGGACGATTCCAATATCGGCCTGAAGGGTTCTCCGACTCAGATCGCCAAAGCTTCCGATAAGGTGAGAAAGGGAGCCGGGGAGAAGTTCGCGTTCGATGCCCCGGATGAAGCTGCTTCCTTCATTACCTCAAAGTTACAGGAAAAACACGTAATCTGATTTCAAACTATATTAATGGTGCAGTATCGCGGGCCTGCCCGCGGTATGCGAAGGGTATAAAGATTGAAACTTCGATTCAATCTCTTTGAATTGTACGCGTGTTTTGCACGCAGATGGGAGCAACAATGAATTTAGAAGAGTACAAGGGAGTATTTGTCTTTGCGCAGCAGGTGGATAACGTGGTGAGCGGAATCGCTTTTGAGCTGATCGGCAAAGGAAAAGATCTGGCAAAGGATCTGGGATGCGATGTGACCGCAGTCCTGATCGGTTCTGACGTGAAGCCTCTGGCTGACGAATTGGCGGCCTATGGCGCTGATAGAGTGATCGTTGTGGACGATCCTGAGCTGAAGGAGTATCGGACAGAGCCCTATGCGCATGCGCTGGCGTCCGTTATCGAGAAGTATAAACCCGAAATCATGCTGGTGGGCGCTACGGCAATCGGCCGCGATCTGGGCCCTCGCGTGTCGGCAAGAGTACATACGGGCCTGACAGCCGATTGTACCCAGCTGGAAATCGGCGATTTCCCCATCAATCCTGTGGCAGGGCAGGAGCAGAAGCACAATCAGCTGCTCATGACCCGTCCCGCTTTCGGCGGCAATACCATCGCAACCATCGCCTGCCCGGATTTCCGCCCGCAGATGGCTACGGTACGCCCCGGCGTGATGCAGAAAGCGCCCAAGGTGGAAGGCGCGAAGGCTGTTGTGGAAGAATTCAATCCTGGATTCACACCGGACAACAAATATGTGGAAATCCTGGAAGTGGTGAAGGCTGTTTCCAATACCGTGGACATTATGGACGCCAAGATTCTGGTATCCGGCGGCCGCGGCGTGGGAAGCCCGGAAAACTTCAGCCTTCTTGATGACCTGGCGGAAGCCATTGGCGGAACGGTGAGCTGCTCCCGTGCAGTTGTGGATGCGGGCTGGAAGCCCAAGGACCTGCAGGTTGGTCAGACCGGAAAAACGGTACGCCCCAACGTATATTTTGCAATCGGTATTTCCGGAGCGATCCAGCATCTGGCCGGTATGGAAGAATCCGACCTGATCATCGCCATCAATAAGGACGAGACCGCGCCCATCTTCGATGTGGCTGACTATGGTATCGTGGGAGATTTGAATAAGATCCTGCCTATCTTAACCCAGCAGCTCAAGAGCGCTAACGCTGCGAAATAAGAAAAGGAATAGAAGCCTCTGCATTTTGCAGGGCGATAGAAGGCACGTTATGATACGCTGTGCGTTAAATGCTTAAAGACGAGTCCAGGCCTGTCGGTTATCTCAAACCGGCGGGCCTGGACTCGTATATTTGTATATGGCAGACTCCCCTGTAATTGCAGCATTCTTTTGCGGACGATTGCAGGTTGGACTGCGTTTCACGATCAGAAAAGAAAGGATATTGCGTGGAATGGCATTCCTTATACGGCTATGATAATTCCTCCGTCATTGGCGTACATACTGCTGATGCCGGCGGTATCCAGGATCAAGCTTCGCGCGAAGGGCGCTTTCTGCAGAATCATATCCCGAACCCACGCCGCTTTTTCCGGATTGTTGCAATGGCTGATCATCAGGCATTTTTCTTGGGGAACCTTTGTCTGCTCCGCCACAAGGGAAGCCATACGGGAAAGCGCCTTTTTCAGTCCGATAGCCTGTCCGAGCTGGATGATCGTTCCCTCTTCTGTGGCCCCCATCACAGGCTTGATATTCAGCGTGGAAGCCACCAGTGCCTTGACGCCGGACAACCTGCCGTTTTTCCGAAGGGTCTCCAGATTGTTCAGTACAAAATAAGTATCCAGTTCATCCCGGAAAGCGTTCAGCTCCTGCGCGATCTTTTCAAAAGGAAGGCCTTTTTCTTCCAGCTCCATGGCTTTGAGAGCGATTTGGGTCTCGCCGCAGGAAGCGGATTTGGAGTCGATCACCAGGATTTTCTTTTCTATGCCCTGCTTTTCTTCGTACAGATTTTTCCCCAGTACTGCACTGTTGTAACTTCCGCTCAGGTTTGCGGATAAGGTAACCACGTAGACGTGCTCCGCCTCGCAGTCATAGCTTTGCATGAAGCGCTCTGGAGAAGGGCAGGAGGAACGGGGACAGGTGGGACATTCTGCCACTTTTTTCAGAAATAATGCCTGGTCGAATGTTTCGTCATCCGGTACGCTCCATTCCCCTACTGTTAGTTCCAAAGGGATGATTTCAAACCGGGAATCCTTTTTATATTCTTCCGGCAATTCACAACAACTGTCCACCACGATCTTATAACTCATCATTGCTCCCATCCGCCTGCTTCGGCAGGCTCTTCAATCAAGGTGATCCTATCCGTCTGTTTTGACAGGGATTTCAACTAGATCCGTTAGGCCGAAAACCTTTCCTACCCGAGGATATCTCACATGTTTCTTCCATGACCGTCATAAACGGTTTTTATTACTACATATAATAACACTAAACAACGTGTCTTGTAAAGGGCTGAATGCACGATTTAGGGAAAGAGCGTTTAACTCGCTGCTGTCCGCCTCCCCCCGGCAGAGGCCCATCATATAGGCGCATCCCATCATAGGGCGTGGCAGCCCTCCCATGTTCCCACGCGCCGTCGCGCCGGGCATTCCGATGAGCCCAGGACGCTTCCTTTTCGAGCAAAGGCTCTCCAAGGAAGCAGGTCTCATCTGCATGGCGCGAAATGCGCGTGGGAACATGGAAGGGCTGTCGTGCCCTATGATGGGACGCGCCTATATGACGGGCCTCTGCCGGGGGCGGGCAGCAGCGAGTTTAACGTATATTGTACCACGCAAATATGTGTGATAAAATGAAGGCTGCGAATCAGGATCGTACAAGGGGCATGAAGAAATGGGCACAAGGAAAAAGGGGAGTAAGGCAATGGTGCGATTTGCGCAGAGAGACGATTTGGAAAGGGTAAATGAATTGCGCAGGCAGGTGAACGATACGCATGTGCATGGACGGCCTGATATATTCAAACCTGGGTTTTGCAGGGAAATGGAAGAACTGGTATATGGGATGTGGCAGGATGAGGATAAAAATATCATAGTGGCAGAAAGGGATGGGGTGATCTGCGGGATGGCATGTGTGGAATATGTGACCAAGCCGGAATCGCCCTATAATCTGGAACGGAAAATATACCATATTAATGAATTCTGCGTGGATAGGGCATTTCGCAGGCAGGGCGTGGGCACGGAATTATTTGCGTTCGCCAGGAAGGATGCCCGGGAAAAGGGATATTCAAGGATGGAACTGGACGTGTGGGAATTCAACGAGGAGGCGGTAAAATTCTATGAAGAGGTCGGTTTCCATATGTTCCGCAGATTCCTGGAATGCGAGGTGGAAGGATGACGAGGGGGATGCGCTCTCCTAATCCCGACTGAAGTAGATGCGGTGAAGCCATATAGGGCAACATAGAGCTTTCATTCTCCCTTCCCAAAAGAAAAGGATGGAATCAGAGAAAACGGCGGGCTCTCTCCACGGCTTCCTGAAGGGGGCCCTTGGTGTAGAAAGGGATCCTGACTTTTGTCCCGTCCGACATGGTAAGGTGAAAAGAGCCTACCTTGGCCACGGATTTCAGGTTGATTACGGCCCGGTCTCCGATCATGGCGAGGAGACCGGAACTGCTGAGGCGGATATGGCCGGAGGACTTGGACGGTTCGCCGGAAGTGGGCAGGAGATGGGTGGAAGCACAGAAACTGGCCATGTCACCGGTGATCTGGTATGTCCTGCCGTCCTGCAGATGAAGACGGACAAACCGTTCCTCGGGGAGGGCATGCAAGATCTCCCCTTCCTCAAGGTAAAGGGTTTCCGTAACGGTGCGGTATTCCAGCCTTTCTTCCAGGGAATCCAGGCGGGAGAGTAGCTCATCGCACATCTTGGTCAATTCTCCGGTCTGTATGGGCTTGTCCAGAAAAAGACTGCCCTTTGGAAGGCCGGGTAATTTTCTGTAATCGTAGTTGGAACAGCAGAATACGACGGAAAGGTTTTCTGAGTTTTCGTGCAGACCACAAGCGATTTCCACGGCGTCCTGTCCGTTCTGAGACATATCGATGAAAATACCGTCATAGATCATTGGAGTGGATAAAATGGCGTCCTTATTCCCGTAGGAATCCACATAGAATACGCCGGACGTGTGAATCCTTCTGTCAGATTCCCTTCCGAGCAGCCGTTCCATCTGTTTCCTGTCTGCTATATTATCATCGCAAATCGCAAGATGCATATCATTTCCTCCGTTTTCCGCTGCTTGATATAGAAACCTATCCGTTCATAGCCAGACGGAAAATTATTTCGTCGGATAGTCCGACTGAATACAATCAGATGGAGAACCATCCCATAGTTAGAAACCGGGCAGAGGAGATTTTCCCTCTAATTCCCATTGGCCCGATTTAATGGGCGCTCAATTCAGCAGTGTGAAACATAGATTTCGCGCTGCCCGCTGCGCAGGGGCAAACTTCATCTATGCTTTCAGCTCAATGCGCTTTCAGCTCAATGCGCTTTCAGCGCATAGCAAAAAGCCTGCCCGACTATAGCCGGGCAGGCTTGGGAACATCCGGAATGCCTGCTACATAAAAGTGAATGAAACAGGCGCCGCAAAAATAAGATAACCGATCGCTGCCAATTGAAGGAACAGGATGGCAGGCATGCCAAGCACAAAAGTGAGATGCTTTGTCTTATGCCGAAAGAGATACATCCCCGCAATACAGCCGATGCTTCCGCCGATGAGGGCGGTGAGGAAAAGATTTACCTCCGGTATCCGAAAAGCGCCCCTTCTGGCTCGCCGTTTGTCGATTCCCATTTCCGCCAGACCCGCTATATTCACTATTATAGCATATAATATCAGAAATAAAATAACATTCATTTGGATTTTCTCATTTTTCTTTTGCCAGTTCCTGCTCTTTCATGGCACGGACCTTGCTGGCCAAGCCAAACAGGTTGATAAATCCTTCCGCATCGTGGTGGTCGTATAAATCCCCGGTGGTGAAGGAGGCGATGGATTCGTTGTACAGAGAATAAGGGGAGGTGGTCCCGGCTTTGATGATGTTGCCCTTATAAAGCTTGAATTTCACTTCTCCGGTAACTTTTTCCTGGGTGCTTTCGATGAAAGCCTGAACAGCCTCGCGCAGGGGAGTGAACCATTTTCCTTCGTATACGATTTGGGCAAACTGATTGCCGAGATTCAGCTTCGTGGTAGTGGTTTCCCGATCCAGAATGAGTTCCTCCAGCTGCTGATGGGCCTCATAAAGGATGGTGCCGCCGGGCGTCTCATATACGCCGCGGGACTTCATTCCCACAACCCGGTTTTCCACGATATCCACGATACCGACGCCGTGTTTTCCACCCAGCTCATTCAGCTTGCGGACGATATCGGACACCTTCATTTGTTCCCCGTTGACAGCTACCGGCGTTCCCTTTTCAAAGGAAATGGTCACGTATTCTGGTTCGTCGGGAGCCTTTTCCGGTGTGACGCCCAGTACCAGGAGATGGTCGTAATTGGGTTCGTTCGCAGGATCCTCCAGTTCCAGCCCCTCATGGCTGATGTGCCACAGGTTCCGGTCACGGCTATAGCTGGAATCCGCGGAAAAGGGCAGATCAATGCCGTGGGCCTTGCAGTATGCAATCTCGGATTCCCTGGAATCCAACGTCCATTTTTCATTTCTCCAGGCGGCAATGATTTTTAGATCAGGGGCGAGGGCTTTGATGCCCAACTCAAAACGGATCTGGTCGTTTCCTTTTCCGGTGGCGCCGTGGCAGATGGCAGCGGCGCCTTCTTTTCTGGCGATTTCCACCAGCTTTTTGGCAATCAGCGGCCTTGCCATGGAGGTTCCCAGGAGATACTTGTTCTCATAGACCGCATGGGCTTTCACACAGGGCATCACATATTCGTCGCAGAATTCGTCGATGACATCCAATATGTAGAGTTTGGATGCGCCGCAGAACTTTGCGCGCTCCTCGAGCCCGTCCAGCTCTTCAGCTTGTCCGCAGTCAATGCAGACGCAGACTACTTCATAATCAAAATTTTCTTTCAACCACGGGATGATCGCGGTGGTATCCAGCCCGCCTGAATAGGCGAGAATTACTTTTTCTTTCATGATTCTTTACCATGCCTTTCCGTAGCCCGCCGGTTGTCACGGAAGAAAACCTTCCGCTGCGGGTACAAACCTATGGAACTAACTATACATCAAAAATAGGGGTAATGCAAGTGAAAAAATATTCATATTTTGTGGCTGATATTGGGATATTTGCATAAATATAAAATTAGGCTTGAATATTATGCATAAAAATCGTATAATTATGCAAAAGCGGGAAAAGTAACTGCGGCAGGCAGCGAGTATGATTTTACATAAAATGGGGTTGTCATGGCGGCGGTATCTGAATTATACTTGAGGAAGGCTGAATTTGACTGAAAAACAGAGAGTTGAGAGCCGCATGGCGGCGGCAGAATGGAGCATGGATGATAAAAGCTGGAATTATTGGAGCAACGGGATATGCGGGCGGGGAACTGGTGCGTCTGCTTCTGGCGCATCCTCAGGTGGAAATCGCCTGGTATGGTTCACGAAGCTTCGTGGATAAGAAGTATGCGGATGTGTATCGGAATATGTTCACTTTGGTGGATGCAGCCTGCATGGATGATAATATGGAAGAATTGGCAGGTCAGGTGGATGTGATTTTCACAGCGACGCCCCAGGGGTTCTGTGCTTCGCTTCTGGGAGAGGGGATTCTATCCAAAGCGAAGGTGATCGATCTGAGCGCGGATTTCCGAATCAAGGACGTGGCCGTTTATGAGGAATGGTATGGAATAGAACATAAGGCGCCGGGGTTCATAGGGGAAGCTGTGTATGGGTTGTGTGAGCTGAACCGGGAGCAGGTGAGGACGGCGCGGTTGGTGGCGAATCCGGGCTGTTATCCGACCTGCTCCATTTTATCCGTTTATCCTTTGGTAAAAGAGGGCCTGATCGATCCGTCTACGCTGATTATCGATGCCAAGAGCGGTACGTCGGGAGCGGGACGGGGGGCTAAAGTAGATAACCTGTTCTGCGAGGTGAATGAAAACATAAAGGCTTACGGCGTTGCCACGCACAGGCATACGCCGGAGATCGAGGAACAGCTTTCCTATGCAGCAGGGCAGGGCGTGGCGCTGAACTTTACGCCCCATCTGGTTCCTATGAACCGGGGAATTCTGGTTACCGCATATGCTTCACTATGCAGAAAAGAAGGGAGCCTTCCTTCCTATGAAAGAGTGCGGGAGGCCTATGAGAAGTATTATAAGGATGAAAGGTTCGTCCGCCTTTTGAACCGGGACGTATGCCCTGAGACGAAGTGGGTGGAAGGGAGCAATTATGTGGATGTGAATTTTCGGATAGATGTTCGTACAGGGCGGATCGTTATGATGGGGGCCATGGACAATTTGGTGAAGGGCGCGGCAGGGCAAGCGGTTCAGAATATGAACCTGATGTTCGGTTTCCCGGAAAGCCAGGCGTTGGAGCTGGTGCCCATGTTCCCTTGATGGCATTTAGAGGATTAAACCTTGTATACGATGGATGTCTACGCAGTGGAGATTAGATTGAAAAATGTCTGTACTGCCATTTTTCAACCATGAATTTATGCCTGCTGAAGCAGGCATGGATGGTTTGATTGAAGGATGTTTGCTGAAGTGGGTATGGAAGGTTCGCTTGAAGAATGTTTGCTGAAGCAGGCATGGAAGGTTCGCTTGGAGGATGTTTGCTGAAGCAGGCATGTAGGTTCGTATGAAAAATAAGTTGGATGGCTTTTTTTATACTCAATTTGTGCCATAAGCGGCCCAAATTGAATGACATACGAGAACCGCATTCGTGAGTTCTCATCGCGCTGCCGCATGGGACGTGGCATGAAAGGGTTAAAATGATACATCATGCATTCGATGATAAGACACAGCCGGTCATTACGCCGGAGCTTTTCTATGGGGAGAGGGAAAAGGTGTGCGATATCTGTATCGTCACCTTTTCTATCCATGTGATGGAAGAAATCGTGAAGCGCTTTTCCTGCAGTAAGGTGGCTGAGATAGGGAGTGTGAACGGAAGCCACCCCATCTATGTGATGGAGTATAAGGGAAAGAAGATCGCCTTTTATATGACGAAGATATGTTCCGCAGGGACAGGGAACTGTCTGGAAGAAGCGAGATGCCTGATCGGGGCGCACCATTATATTATTTTCGGTTCCTGCGGGGCATTGGACCGGGAGGTGGGAGAGGGAAAAATCGTCGTCCCCACCTGGGCCTATCGGGATGAGGGATTCTCATATCATTATGTACCTGCGGCGGAATACATCCGGATGAAGAATGCAGACCGGGTTGAGGCGCTGTTGCATGAACTGGAAGTTCCCTGTGTGAAAGGCCGGACTTGGAGTACGGACGCATTGTACCGGGAGACTCGTGGGAAGGTGGAACGGCTGAAACAGGACGGCTGCGTGGCGGTGGAGATGGAATGCGCCGGAGCGCAGGCCGTGTGCGATTTTCATGGAATGGAGCTATACTATTTTCTGATCAGCGGCGACCTTTTGGACGGAGAGGAATGGGATGCGCGTATCCTGGGAGACGCGGTGGAAATGGATTCGCAGGTGCGGTCGTTCTATATCGCGCTGGAAATGGCGCTGAGGATTGAATGAGATGGAACGGATTAGCCATGAATTGGATCCGGTATACGATGAGAATTCCAGGATATTGATCCTGGGAACCTTCCCCTCTGTGAAGTCCCGGCAGCAGCGCTTCTATTATGGCAACCCGCAGAATCGTTTCTGGAAGGTGACCGCGGCGTTGACGGGGTGGGAAATACCGGAAACCATTGAGGAAAAGAAACGAATGCTCCTCGCAAATGGGATCGCCATATGGGATGTGATCGCCTCCTGTGAGATCAAGGGTTCCAGCGACAGTTCCATTCGGAATGTGATTGCGAACGATATCGCAGGGCTATTGGCAGGCAGCAGGATCAGGACGATCTATGCCAATGGGGATAAGGCGTACAGGTTGTATCAAAGGTACTGCGAAGAAAGCACGGGAATGGCGGCCATACGCCTCCCTTCCACCAGCCCGGCCAATGCGGCTTGGTCTCTGGAACGACTGGTGGAGGCATGGCGGGGGATTGACAGGTGGGATAAAGAAGCGTAGACTGCAAAGGGATCTTGTCTGGGAAAGTTTGCGAGCAAGGTCTCCCCAATTGGTACGCGTTCCAAAGCGTACAGATGGGTAAAAGTATTGAAGTAAAGCGACAAAACACATAGTGCGGTATCGCAGATTCGGCTTGCGATATGCGGGAGGATAAGTTTGGATGTAAACCTCCAGACTTTCTATTAGCGGCAGTATCGTAGGCTCGGTTTGCGATATGCAGAGGGATAGGAATGGCAAATATGGTACGCACGATGACGATTGAGGATTACGAGGAAGTGAATGCCCTGTGGCATCGGATTAAGGGGTTTTCTATGCGGAGCATCGACGACTCCAGAACCGGCGTAGAGCGATTTTTGAAGCGAAACCCAGATACCAGCGTGGTGGCTGTGGAGGACGGAAAGGTGGTCGGCGCGATCCTCTGCGGCCATGACGGAAGACGGGGATGCCTGTACCATGTGTGCGTGGATCCGCGCTACAGAAGGCGGGGGATCGGGAAATCCATGGTTGTTTTCGCCATGAATGCCCTGAAACGGGAGGAAATCAGCAAGGTTTCTCTGATCGCGTTTACCCAGAATGATGTGGGCAATACTTTTTGGAAATGTATTGGCTGGACGAAGCGGGAAGACTTGAACTATTATGATTTTGTGCTGAATGATAAGAATATTGAGCGGTTTAACGATTGATTTCGGTAATAGAAGAAAGGACTTTGGAATGAAACGGACGGAAGGCGGCGTGACCGCGGCAAAGGGCTTTCTGGCAGCGGGAGCCGAAGCCAGGATAAAGTATCAAAACAGGAAGGATATGGCGATGATCTATAGCGCCGTCCCCTGCCGGGCGGCGGGCGTGTTTACCAGCAACGTAGTGAAGGCTGCTCCTGTGACTTGGGATAGGGAGCTGGTCTATCATTCACCCTATATCCAGGCTGTGGTGGCCAATTCAGGGATTGCCAATGCCTGTACGGGAAAACAGGGCTATGACTGCTGTAGGGAAACGGCGGAGGCGGCAGCAAAAGCGCTTGACATTGCGGATGATGCGGTCTTGGTGGCTTCCACCGGAGTGATAGGCATGCAGCTTCCTATGGACAGGGTTGTACAAGGAGTGAAGCTGCTGGCGGGAAGCCTTTCCGACAGCCTGGCGGCCGGAACGCAGGCGGCGGAAGCCATCATGACCACCGATACGGTTTCCAAAGAGATGGCTGTAGAGGTGGAAATCGGCGGAAAGACGGTAACGATCGGCGGGATGGTTAAGGGCAGCGGCATGATTCATCCGAATATGTGCACCATGCTGGGGTTTCTTACCACGGATGCGGCCATTTCCCATAAGCTTCTTCAGGAGGCCCTGAGCGCGGATGTGGTGGATACCTTTAACATGATATCCGTTGACGGGGACATGTCCACCAACGATACGCTGGTGATCCTGGCGAATGGAGCAGCGGGAAACGAGGAAATAACGGAGAAAAACGACGACTACGAGACGTTTTGCCTTGCCCTGCGGGAGGTCACGCAGACGCTGGCCAAGAAGATGGCCGGGGACGGGGAAGGGGCGACTGCTCTTTTTGAGACTCGGGTGATCCATGCAGCCAATAAGGAGGATGCCAGAACATTGGCCAAATCCGTGATCTGTTCCAGCCTAACCAAGGCCGCGATCTTCGGCCATGACGCCAACTGGGGAAGGATCCTGTGTGCTTTGGGCTATTCCGGCGCGCAGTTCGATCCGGACGCCGTGGAACTCTTCTTTGAGAGCGAGGCGGGGCGGATCCAGATTTATAAAGACGGTTGTGCTGTGGACTATAGCGAGGAGGAGGCTACGCGGATCCTTTCCGCGCCTGAGGTCACTGTGCTGGTGGATATGAAGATGGGAGAGGAACAGGCCGCGGCATGGGGCTGTGACCTCTCGTATGACTATGTTAAAATAAATGCGGATTACCGTTCGTAAACGGGAAAGGTTGGGTCATTGCTATGGAACAGCAGGAAATGGACCGGGTCATGCAGAAGGCGGAGGTATTGATCGAAGCGCTGCCCTATATCCGGAAATTCAACAGGAAAATTGTGGTGGTAAAATACGGCGGAAGCGCCATGAGCAACGAAGAGCTGCAAAGGAATGTGATCCAGGATGTGACGCTCTTAAAGCTGGTGGGATTTAAGCCGATTATCGTACACGGCGGCGGCAAGGCCATCAGCAGCTGGGTGAATAAGGTGGGAAAAGAACCCCATTTCGTAAACGGTCTGCGTGTTACGGATGAAGAAACCATGGAAATCGCGGAAATGGTGCTGGGGAGGGTGAATAAGAACCTGGTCACCATGGTACAGGAGCTGGGCGTCAAGGCTGTGGGTATCAGCGGTAAGGACGGCGGCCTTCTGAAGGTGGACAAGAAATACGCGGACGGAGAGGATATTGGGTTCGTGGGGGATATCCGGGAAGTGGATCCCAAGGTGCTCTATGATCTTTTGGAAAAGGATTTTCTGCCTATCGTGGCTCCTGTGGGGCTGGACGATGGGTTTGGAACCTACAATATCAATGCGGACGATGCAGCCTGCGCCATTGCAAAGGCAGTGGACGCGGACAAGTTGGTATTCCTTACGGATATCGAAGGATTGTATCGGGATATTAACGACAAGTCCTCCTTTATTTCCAGGCTTACGGCGGGACAGGCGGAGGAATTGATTAAGGGCGGGCTCATCGGCGGCGGCATGCTGCCCAAATTGAGCAATTGTACTTCCGCGGTGCGCAACGGTGTAAACCGGGTGCATATTCTGGACGGACGGATTCCCCACTGCCTGCTTCTGGAGATTTTCACCAATCAAGGCATTGGGACAGCCATCATCCAGGACGGAGATATGGCATAGGCATGGCTCGGCCTGCCGGGGTGTAGACGATTTGCGAGCCTGGAGAATGCGCCGCATGCGCGTTTTTGAGAGCCTATAGGAAGGCTGAAACCGGATGGACATATTATATGAGCCGTAGGTTACGCCCGCCAAAGCGGGAAGGAATGAGGGATTACAATGATGAAGCAATATATCGAAGAGGCGGAAGCCGCCCTTCTGCATACGTATAACCGCTATCAGGTGGTTTTAGACAAAGGGGACGGGGTATATCTGTACGATATCGAAGGAAAGAAATATCTGGACTTTGCGTCAGGAATCGGCGTATTCGCCTTGGGTTATCACAATGAGATGTATAACGATGCCTTAAAGGGCCAGATCGACAAACTGATCCATACCTCCAACTATTATTATAATATTCCGGCCATAGAGGCGGCGCAGAAGCTGAAAAAGGCTTCCGGGATGGATCGGATCTTTTTCACCAACAGCGGAGCGGAAGCCGTGGAAGGCGCCCTGAAGGCTGCCAGAAAATATGCCTATCTGAAGGATGGATGCAAGGACCATGAGATCATCGCTATGGAGCACTCTTTTCACGGAAGGACCTTCGGAGCCCTGTCCGTGACGGGAAATCCCCATTACAGGGAAGCTTTTGAGCCCATGATCGGCAACGTCCGGTTTGCCGAGCTGAACGATTTCGACAGCGTGCTCGCCCAGGTGACGGATAAGACCTGCGCCATCATTCTGGAAACGGTTCAGGGAGAGGGCGGTATTTATCCTGCTACAGAAGATTTCCTGAAAAAAGTGCGCGCGCTGTGTGACGAGAGGGATATTCTTCTGATCCTGGATGAAATCCAGTGCGGCATGGGTAGGACGGGAACCATGTTTGCCTGGCAGCGTTATGGAGTGAAGCCGGATATCATGGCTACCGCAAAGGCCCTGGGCTGCGGCATTCCGGTGGGCGCGTTTGCTATGACGGAAAGAGTGGGGAGCCGTTCCCTCACCAGCGGAGACCACGGAACCACCTACGGGGGAAATCCCCTGGCTTGCGCGGCGGTTAGCCGGGTATTCGATCTGTTTGAATCAGAAAGAATCCTGGAAAATGTGGATCAGGTGGGTGAATACTTGGGAACCTGCCTGGAAAAGCTGGTGGAAGAATATACGTTTATCGAAGCTGCCCGCGGCGTGGGGCTGATGCGCGGGCTGGCCTGCAGCGTTTTGGTAGGCGGAATCATTAATCGTGCCCTGGAGAAGGGATTGATTCTGATCAATGCAGGGACACAGGTGATCAGGTTTATTCCCCCACTCATCATCTCACGTCAAAACGTGGACGAAATGATGGGAATTCTGAGGGAATGCCTCGATGAAGTGGAGATCTGAATGGAGCGCCTGCTAGGGCAGGAAGACGGGAGCAGACGGAAAATCAGAGATTTTCCGCGTTGTGAATAGAGCGCCTGCTAAAGCAGGCAGACGGGAGTAAACGGAAAATCAGAGATTTTCCGCATCATGAAACAAGCGCCTGCTAGGGCAGGAAGACGGGAGTAAACGGAAAATCAGAGATTTTCCGCGTCATGAATTAAGTGCCTGCTAAAGCAGGCAGACGGGAGTTGGATGAAATTGTGGAAAAAGGTGCTGGCTGTGGCGGCGGTTGTTGCGGCAGCCGGAGTCCTGGCTGTTATTGGGGTCGGAAGCGATAGGCTTGCCGGCCTTGTAGAGATTCCGGGAAATGCGTTGACGATCCGTCCCACGGTAAACCTGTGGTATACGGATGAGGCCTTGGGAGACTATCTCGCCAGAGTTGCCCTGGATTTTTCGGAAGAGCAGGATGTGCGGGTGATTCCCAAGCTGGTTTCCGGATTGGAGTATCTAGAGAATATTAACAGGGAATCGTTGGATACCAATACCTATCCTGACCTGTATATCATAGGCAATGAAAGCCTGGAGAAGGCCTGGCTCGGAGGGTTGGCCAGCGATATCCGGGACGCAGACGGCCTGGTTGGGACAGGGAATTTCCCGGAAGCAGCCATCCATGCGGTGACCTGCCGCGGGCACGTGATCGGCTATCCCTTCTATTATGAAACCAGCGCGCTCATCTATAACGAAACCTATCTGGAGGAGGCGGCCCGAGTCGCCCTTGAGGTGGAAGCGGACGCTCTTGCTGGAGAAGAAGCCATGCGGGAGTTGGAGGAAAACGGGGAACCCGTAGAGGGAGAGCAGGAAGAAAATATCCCTCCAGATGCAGGGGAAGTCATCTATGAAGACGGGGCCGTGGAAGAGCGCATGCAGGGGCTCATTCCCGCCAGCGTGGAGGAAATCCGTGCCTTTGCGGATGGATACAATGCGCCGGAGCAAGTAGAGGCCGTTTTTAAATGGGATGTTTCCGATATTTTTTATAATTATTTTTTCGTGGGAAATTATATCAATGTGGGCGGACCGACCGGGGACGACCCGGGAAAAATCGATATCTATAACTTAGATGTGATCCGCTGTCTGCTCTCTTATCAGAACCTGAATCAGTTTTTCTCCATAGAAGCGCAGGAGGTGGATTACGATTCCGTGGTGCAGGAGTTCATCGACGGGAAACTGGTATTCACG
Source organism: uncultured Lachnospiraceae bacterium (assembly GCA_947650005.1). Classification (GTDB taxonomy): domain Bacteria; phylum Bacillota; class Clostridia; order Lachnospirales; family Lachnospiraceae; genus Eisenbergiella. The sequence goes on along the minus strand of CANSTU010000004.1, from coordinate 54,104 downwards.
GTGGCCACCTCGGATATTCTGTCTAAGCTGGAGCAGGCGCAGGCGGACGGGCAGTTTCCCTATGAATACGGGGTGGCCAAAGTTCCCGATATAGACGGGGAACTGGAAACGAAGAGCCTTTCCGTGACCAATGCGGTGGTGGTGAACGGCTACAGCCAAAATAAGGATCTGGCCAATGCGTTCGCCCGCTATCTGGTGGAAGAAGCGTCATCAGAATTATTTGAAAGGACGGGAAAGATTCCTGTCGCCCTAAACGCTGCACCTTCCCTTCCCCAGGCGAAAGCATTCAACGAAGAATATGCGGATTCCGTACCCATTCCCAAAATGGTGCAGACCAGCAATTACTGGGTACAGATGGAAATTGCGTTTACCAGGATCTGGACCGGCGGAGAAGTTTCCGAAACCCTGAAGAACCTTTCGGAGCAGATTAAAACCCAGGTGGCGGGCACGCCGGTGACAGAGGAATATATTCCGGCTCCTGTGGAAGAGCCGGAAGAAGGACAGGAGTTTTTGGAGGATTGAGAGGCGGAGGTATCGTTCGGAGAGATTGAAATGGAGATATGAAATGGGAAAAATTGAAGGTGTGAAAATTCAAAATTTTGGGCCCCTGAAAGATATTGTTATGGGAAAAACGCTCTCCAATCAAAAGGCTACAGCCTTGAATAATATGACGACCATAATTGGTCCCAGTGGAAACGGAAAGAGTACATTAGCTGATGCTTTTGGATTTCTTGCTGACTGCCTGGAAATAGGAGTGGAAGCAGCTTGTGATGAAAAAAACAGGGGTGGTTTTGAACAACTGCGTTCCCAAGGGTGTGCTGCTCCCATTTCCTTTGAACTGTATTACCGGGAAACGAGTACTGCGCGTCCGATCACATATGAATTGGTAATAGATATGGATGAAGTGGGCCGTCCATACGTGAAAGAAGAGCGTCTAAGACAGAGAATCCAGAAGAGAGGGTGGCCTTTGTCCTTTTTGCATCTGCAGAATGGGAAAGGGTATGCGTTTGAAGGGACGGAGGGCTGGCAGGACGAGGAAGGGCGTATTTTAAGCGGGGAAAAAAAGGAAGTTGAGCTATCAGACAGGCGGAAATTGGGGATTGTAACGATTGGGGCTATGAAGCAATACCAGCGAGTGGAAGGTTTTCTGGAGTTCCTTCGTAGCTGGTATTTGTGTTATTTTTCTCCGGATGCTGCAAGGATTTTGCAGACAGCAGCGCCACAGCCCTACTTGAATCGAGATGGCAGCAATATCAACAATGTAGCCCAATATATGTTTCGGGAAAACAGGAAAGAGTTTGAAAAGGTATTAAAAGAAATCCAAACTAAGTTACCCGGAATAGAAAGAATTGAGCCGGTTCGATTCGACAATGGCCAGATGATGCTTAAATTTTGGGAAAAAGGATTTAAAAATGCTTTTTATTCGCCGAAAATGTCGGATGGAACATTGAAATTATTCGCCTATTATTTGTTATTGCATGAAAAAAATCCCAGACAGCTGGTGTTTATTGAGGAACCGGAAAATGGGCTATACCATCAATATCTGGGAATGCTGGCAGATGAAATGATACGGAATGTGGGAGCCGGATTTTCAAAACAGTTATTCGTGACTACGCATAGTCCTTTTTTTGTAAATACAATGAATCCGCAAAATGTCTGGGTACTTACAAAAAGCGAAGATGGATTTTCAACAATTAAAAAGGCTTCAGAATATCCGTTTGTAAAGGATTTATACGAAGAGGAAGTACCCTTGGGCGATATGTGGTACAGCAAGTATTTTGGATAGCGGGGGAAAGGTATGTATTTTCAGTTCATGATAGAGGATCAGTCAACGGAGATTCTAGTCAAACATGTTATGGAAAAACTGAGAGTCAAATATCCGGAAAAGGAAATCTACTATGACAGCAAATCATTCAGTGGAATTGGGCACTTAAAAAGGAGCGGGAACCTATTCGAAAGAAAAGGAGGAAATCTTCTGAATAATTTGCGAGGCTATTTAAGGGGATTTGACAAATCTCTGAGAGATATGGGAAATGCTGTAATTGTTGTTGTTTTGGATAATGATAAAAGGGATCCTGAAAATTTTAAGAAAGAATTGGAGAAGGCCGCATCAGAATGTATGCTGCTCACCGATCATGTATTCTGTATTGCTGTGAAAGAGATGGAAGCTTGGCTTTTGGGAGATGAGGGCGCCATTTGGGAAGCCTATCCAAATGCCCGGAAGAGATATCTGAAAGACTATGTGCAGGATGATATATGTGATACATGGGAAGTACTTGCCAATATGTTATATCCGGGAGGATTAGCAGGATTAAAGAAGAAAAAAACAGCAGGGGAGAATGCGGTGGGAAAGGCAAAGTGCGAATGGGCAGATAAAATAGGCAAAGCGCTTAAGCTGGATGCGAACCACTCCCCCAGTTTTCAAGGCTTTTTTGATGAACTGGAGACGAGAGTGACAGCCTCATAAAAGAGGTTCCTTCTTTGTAAGTATAAAAATACCGTCATATGGGCAAGATGAGAGGAGATTATTAAGATTGATACATCGTGTCAATCTCCCGGATTTTAATGAAGCGTGTGCCTAGCACGCAGATGGGAGCAAAAATATTTCCAAACAGGAGGCTAGGTTGAAAAATGGCATCCAGCCTTTTCAACCGTGGATTTACGCCCGCTAAAGCGGGCAAGGAGGCTCATATGCTCGGTTTTATTATCGCGTTACTTTCAGGCGCCCTGATGAGTGTGCAGGGAGTTTTTAATACACAGGTCACCAAAGCTTCCAGTATTTGGGCGGCCAATTGCTTCGTACAATTTTCGGCCCTGCTGGTCTGCCTGGCCGCCTGGGCCATGACGGACCGCAGCCCCTTAAGCGGTGTGTGGCAGGTACAGCCTAAATATATGCTGTTGGGAGGGGCCATCGGCGCTTTCATCACCTATACGGTCATCAAGGGTATGGATCTTCTCGGCCCTGCCCGGGCAGTGATGCTGATTGTGGTAGCGCAGCTTTTGGTGGCGTACCTGATCGAGCTGTTCGGCTTGTTCGGCGTGGAGAAGACCGGATGGGAATGGCGGAAGGCAGTGGGAATGGCAGTGGCGATTGCCGGCATAGTAATTTTTAAGTGGAAATAATCAGCAGGAGGATGATGGATGCGTACACCCGATGAAATGAGAAAACTGATTCTGGATTTTGCTCGAAATGAGGAGAACATCCGTCTGGTGGGAATGGAAGGCTCCAGGGTGAATCGGAATATTCCAGAAGACACCTTCCAGGACTATGATATCACCTATTTCGTGAAGGATATGAAACAATTTACGGAGGACGACGGATGGCTGGCTTTATTTGGCCCCACCCTCATGATGCAGAAGCCGGAGGATATGGAACTGTTTCCTGCGGTGGAGGAGGGTTATTCCTATCTTGTTTTATTTGAAGATCATAACAAGATCGACTTTACCTTTCTGGAGGTGGATAAGCTGCCGGACTACCTCGCCCAGGATAAGCTGCGTACCATCCTTTTGGATAAAGACGGAAGGTGTCCGGAACCGGTTCTTCCCACCGATGAGGAATACTGGATCAAGAAACCTAGTCCGCGCAGCTTTGACGACTGCTGCAACGAATTTTGGAGTCTCACGCCCTATGTGGTGAAGGGATTGTGCCGGAAAGAGATCCTGTTTTCTATTGACCATCTGGGGCTTCTGCGCGATGAACTGCTGCGCATGCTGTCCTGGAAGGTGGGACTGGAATACGGCTTTACCTTTAGCGTGGGCAAAAATTACAAATTTATCCGCAAATACCTCCCTGAGAAGACCTGGGATGCTTTGTTGGCTACATACAAAAACGATTCCTACGAAAATATGTGGAAGTCCCTTCTTCTGTGTCATTCCCTATTCCGGGAGGCTGCGGGGACATGTGCGGAGAGATTTGGTTATATATATCCGGATTATGACAGGAAAGTCAGCGGGTATGTGGCATATTATTATGCGCGGTTTGCAGGGGTATAAATTTGAAACTATGTTTCAAACTCTTTATTGGTGGCAGTATCGCAGATTTAGCCTGCGATATGCAGGGGTATAAGATTGAAAATTAAGATTTTCAATCTCCCGGATTTGTCTGCCCGCTAAAGCGGGCAGATGGGAGCAAAAATGGATAAAAAAACTTACGCATTGATTGAGTCCTACATGCATTCCTGCATGGAAGACAGCGCCCACGACCGGGAACACATTTACCGGGTGCTCTATCTGGCGCTGGAGATCGCAGATCATGAGAAAAACGTGGATCGTGATGTATTGATCTGCGCCTGCCTGCTCCATGATGTCGGTCGAAAGGAACAGTTTGAAAATCCTCGGCTCTGCCATGCCTGCGTGGGGAGCGAGAAGGCGTACCGTTTTCTGGTGCAACAGGATTTTGCGGAAACGTTCGCGACGCATGTACGCGACTGCATCCTAACCCATCGTTTCCGCAGGGATAACCCGCCCCAGAGTATGGAGGCGAAGATTCTGTTCGATGCGGACAAGCTGGATGTATGCGGCGCGGTGGGGATTGCCCGGACTCTGGTATATAAAGGGGCTGTATCGGAACCCCTTTACTCTCTCACACCGGAAGGGGAAGTATCGGACGGAAAAGAGGACGTAGAGCCGTCCTTTTTCCAGGAATATAAATATAAACTCGAAGGGATCTATCAAGGGTTTTATACAGCCCGCGGAAAGGAAATCGCCCAAAGACGGCGTGCAGCGGCAGTTTCTTTCTACGAAAATATGCGGGAAGAGGTAGGGGAGGACTATGAGGGAAAAAGAAAAGGTCTCCTTGAGGCGTGTTTCATAGACTGCGGCCGGTAGATAATAAGGAAGGGGACATGGGACGGCCGTCCTCTCCTCTCCCGCGGCATCGCTCCCCGCTCGGGAACCTGCCTGATATGTGAATCGTAACCAACGTTTCATTTTTGCTCCCATCTGCCCGCTAAAGCGGGTATACAAATCAGGGAGATTGAAAATTTTAATTTTCAATCTCCCTCTCTTGTAACAAAAATTCCCTTGTAAAACCCCGCATTTTATCATACAATAAAACTAGGCTGTATACGGGGACCTTTCCATGTGGCAGCTTGTATGGAAAGGGGTTTTATGTCATATTTTTTCAGGAGAATTCCGGTACTGTGCACAGTACTGGTATTTGTTTTTTCGCTTGCCGGATGTAAAGACAGGCGGGTGGTGGAACTGCAGCAGCAGGAGCCTTCTATGGCCAAAGAAACGGAAGGAGCGCTTAGTGCAGAGACGGTTTCTCAGGACGTTTTGTCAAAGGTCGGGGTACAGGATATCCCGGAGGAGAAGGGCGGGGCGGAATGCGTGGTACATGTGTGCGGCGCGGTGAACCGCCCCGGAGTGTATTGCCTTCCGGCTGGGAGCCGGATTCACGATGCCGTTGAGGAAGCGGAAGGGCTGCGTGAGGATGCGGCGGAAAGCAGCGTGAACCAGGCGGCGTTTCTGGAGGACGGAATGCAGATCCGGATTCCTACTCTGGAAGAGGCGCAGACCATGACGGCGGACCAAACCGGTGAGGATACGAAAGACGGCTTGGTAGATCTTAATTCCGCATCGGTGTCTGAATTGATGACCCTTCCCGGCATCGGACAGACGAGAGCGGAGGCCATATTGTCCTATCGGGAGAAAAATGGCAGATTTCGGACAATCGAAGACATCATGAAAGTGGACGGGATCAAGGAAGCGAGTTTTCAGAAACTTCAGGCATTCATCACCGTTCGATAGACGACAGCAAGAATCCGGAAAATGGCCGGAGCAGGAAAGGCATAGGGAAAGCGTTATGGCTAAAAAAGTTTTGGTGGTGGATGACGAAAAATTGATCGTGAAGGGGATACGGTTCAGCCTGGAGCAGGACGGCATGGAAGTGACCTGCGCCTATGACGGGGAAGAAGCCCTGGAAGCGGCAAGAAATACAGAATTTGATATCATTCTATTAGATATCATGTTGCCCAAATTGACCGGCCTGGAGGTCTGTCAGCAGATTCGGGAGTTTTCCAACATGCCTATCGTCATGCTCACGGCCAAGGATAACGATATGGATAAGATCATGGGGCTGGAATACGGCGCCGACGATTATATTACCAAACCCTTTAATATCCTGGAGGTAAAGGCCAGAATCAAAGCCATCATGCGGCGTACTGCAGTACGGGATAAGGCGGATGCGCCCAAGACGGTGGTTCACGGCGACCTGAAGCTGGATTGCGACGGCCGGAGAGTTTCCATAGCGGGCCAGGAGATCAATTTAACGGCGAAAGAATTCGATCTGTTGGAGCTGCTCGCCCTGAACCCGAACAAGGTATACGGTCGGGAAAGCCTTCTGAAGCTGGTATGGGGGAGCGATTATCCGGGGGATGTGCGAACCGTGGACGTGCATGTCCGCAGGCTACGGGAGAAGATAGAGAAGAACCCCAGCGAGCCAAAATATGTGCATACGAAATGGGGAGTGGGATATTTTTTTAGGGCATGATTCCTTTGGGGATGCGAGAATATGATTCTGCCCGTACGACAAACGCAGGAATGATTCCGCATCTCCAACTGTCTTTACTGCTTAAAAGGGCGCAATACCGCAGGGCCGGGTGGGTGCGGCCGGCCGGAGGGAAGATCAGGATGCGAAACAAGCTGAGGGCGTTGTTTGTCAAAATACCCGTTCTGCGGAGTATGAAAGTATATATTTTTCTCGTAATGCTCATCATCGGGATCGTTCCCAGCTATATCACCAGGGTGGGTATTCTCCAGAGCTATGAGGAGCGGGCCGTTTCCCTGCGTTTAACCGACACCCAGACACAGTTTAAGATCATTGCCAACCATCTTTTAAACAATAATTATCTCAGGGACACTTCCAGCGAAGCGATTAACGCGGAGCTTGATCAGATGTCCAATCTATACGACGGCCGTGTGCTCATCATCAACAATAATTTCCGGATTGTAAAAGACACCTATGGGATCAGCGAAGGGAAAACGATGATCTCTGAGGAAGTGATCCGCTGCTTCAAAGGGGAAGAAATCTCCAATTATGACAGAAAAAGCGGCTATATAGAGATGACGATTCCCATTGTGGAGACCACCTTCCAGACAGGACAGACTTCCGTTACGGACTCCCAGAAGGAGGACGGTTCCGTCCCTGTACAGGGGGTTATGTTGGCGAGCGTGTCTACGGTCAATATCACGGCGACATTGGAGATTTTGAACAGGAAGGCGCTGATCGTGGAAATTGTGATCACAATTTTTATTTTTGGCATTTCCATGGCGTTTTCCACGCTTCTGATCCATCCTTTTAATAAGGTGACCCGAGCGATCAATGAGGTAAAGGACGGTTTTCAGGAGGAACCCATCAGCGTAAAGGATTATCTGGAGACGGAGCACATCGTGGATGCCTTTAATCAGCTTCTGAGCCGAATGAAGGTGATCGATGATTCGAGACAGGAATTCGTTTCCAACGTGTCCCATGAATTGAAGACGCCCTTGACCTCCATGAAGGTACTTGCGGATTCCCTGATGCAGCAGGAGGGCGCTCCGGTGGAGCTGTATCAGGAATTCATGCAGGATATTGGGGAGGAGATTGAAAGGGAGAATAAAATTATCAGTGACCTTTTGTCCTTGGTTAAGATGGACAAGACGGTGGCCCAACTGAACATCACATCGGTGGATATGAACGGGCTTCTGGAATTGGTACTAAAGCGTCTTCGTCCCATTGCCCGGCAGAGAGACGTGGAAATGGTGTTTGAGAGTATCCGTCCGGTAACCGCGGAAGTGGACGAGGTGAAGGTTACCCAGATTTTTACCAATTTGGTGGAAAACGCCATTAAATATAACAAGGAGCATGGATGGGTGAAGGTTCTGCTGGATGCCGACCACCAGTTTTTTACGGTGGAAATATCCGATTCGGGAATCGGTATCCCACAGGAGGACTTCGATCATATTTTTGAAAGGTTTTACAGGGTGGATAAATCCCACTCCAGGCAGATTGGGGGAACGGGCCTGGGACTTTCCATTACCAGGGGAGCCATCCTTCTGCATCGCGGATCCGTGAAGGTTTCCAGCATGGAAGGCGAGGGATCCTGCTTTACGGTGAAGATACCGCTCATCCATGTAAAACAGTAGAGGATTAGGGGAGTTGATTCGGTTTGAAAAGAGGAAAAAGTTATTGTAAGGCAGTTCTTTTCCCGCTTTTCTTCCTGTGCCTGTTGTGCCTGGCATCCTGCGGCAGAGCAAAGGAGGAAGAGGACGGGAAGGAATATTATATTTATTATTTAAATCGTGAGGAAACGAAGATCGTTAAGGAGTCGAGGGTTTTGGAAGAGGAAGAGGGACAGGCTGCGCAGACGGAGGCGCTTCTTGAGGCGCTCTCCCAGACGCCCCAGGACGTATCCCTCAAAGCTTCTGTAGGGACCTCGGTTTTGGTGGAAGGATATCAGGTGGAGGAGGGACAGCTCAATCTGGATATGGACGAGTCCTACAAAAAACTGCCCGCCACCACGGAAGTGCTGGTGCGGGCGGCTCTGGTGCGGACCTTGTCCCAGGTGGATGGCATTAACCATGTGCTGATGACGGTGGAAGGGCAGAGCCTGACGGATAATGCGGGTACGGCGGTGGGGCCTATGACCGCGGACACCTTCATCGATAATGCGGGGGAAGAAATCAATGCCTATGAAATGGTGACTTTGCGCCTGTACTTTGCCAACGAGGCCGGGGATCGTCTGGTTGAGACGAATCGGACGGTGGTGTACAACAGCAATATTTCCATGGAAAGGCTGGTGGTGGAAAACCTGGTAAAAGGGCCGGAGAGCGAAGAGGTCTTCCCCGTGATCAACTCCGCCACAAAGGTGCAGGGGGTTACGGTGAAGGACGGAATCTGTTATGTGAATCTGGACGACGCCTTTCTCACCCAGGTCTATAACGTGACTGCGGATGTGGTGATCTATTCCCTGGTGAATTCCCTGGTGGAGCTGTCCAATGTGAACAAGGTTCAGATTGCCGTGAACGGCAGAAGCGATCTGGTGTTCCGGGAGAGCTATAATCTGGCCAATATTTATGAGAGAAACCTGGAGATCACCAGGACGGAGGAGGGAACGCAGTGAGACGACCGCTTGTATCGGCGGCCCTCCTGTTTGTGGCTGCGGTGAAGCTGACCACCCTTGCTTTTGGCCTGCCCGTTCCCGTACCGGAATATGAGGACGGACAGGCAGCGGTTTATACGGGCGAGGTTGTGGATATCGTAGAAACCGTCAATAGCCAAAATGGGGAAACCGCCTATATCATCTATCTGAAGAATGCCATATCGGAAATCTCCCGGCCTGAGGCCGAGGAATTTGAAAATAAGAATCCATCTGCATATCATCCCCAGTCGGGGAACAATGAATCCATAGAATTACATTCCATACAATTGCATTCCAACGAATATTTTACATCTGATTTTCGGGAAGGCTCAGGGAGGAATCGGCCCGAAACCAGTTATGCCATCCTCTGCAGGCCGCAAAGCGGGGAAGCCCTGCCGGAAATTGGCTGTTATGCGCGTTATGAGGGAAAGGTACGCCATTTCAGGCAGGCGTCCAATCCGGGGGAATTCGATGCAAAGGCTTATTATAACAGGCAAGGATATGCCTTTGAGTTAACGCAGGCCGTTCTTGTGGGAAAGAGCGAGGGGTATTCATGGTTTGGGCAGCGTCTCTATTTATTGAAAAAACACCTGGGGACGGCCCTGGAGGCCCTTCTTCCAAGCCGGGAGGCTTCGGTGGCAAAGGCAATGCTCTTGGGAGAGAAAGGCGGAATGGACAAGGAACTTAAAGGTCTGTATCAGAGAGCGGGGATTTCCCATATTCTGGCTATATCAGGCCTTCATATTTCTTTGCTGGGAATGGGGATATTCCGGTTTCTAGCCCGGTTTTTCGGGAAAAAGGCGGGATGTGTGGCCGCCTTCCTGTTTCTGGGATCTTATCTGTGTATGACCGGATTTTCCGCTTCCTCTCTGCGCGCCGGGATCATGTTCGCCTTTGCCATGACGGCGCAGCTTATAGGACGTACCTACGATCCGGGTACAGCATTGGCTGTGGCGGCGGTCCTGCTGGTGGTGGAGAATCCGGCCTGCCTGGAAGACGCGGGATTCGGTCTTTCTTTTTCGGCCGCTGCGGGTGCGGTGGCGGTGGTGCCAGCCTTTGGCAGGATGAGAAAAAGCGGAGGAAAAAAGGCGGACAAGCGATATATTGATGAAAATCAGTGGGAAAAGAGAAAAAAGATCTTATTGGAAAAGATGCGGATGGGATTTCGCGCTAGCTTCTGCATCAGTCTTGCGACCCTTCCGGTGATTCTTAGCGCCTATTATGAGTGGAACATGTCCGCCGTTTTGTTAAACATGGCGGTGGTGCCTCTCATGGGGGTTCTGCTGGGAGGCTGCATCCTGCTCGCGTTGGCAGGCGGGATTGCGTTGATAGTCTGTCCGGGCCTGCTTTGGTGTATCAGGCCCGCAGCCCTTTTGGTTCGGGCAATTCTGTGGCTGTATGAATGGTTGTGCCGTCTGGAAAGTCAGGCCGGCCTGGGCTTTTGGCGTACCGGGAAACCGCAGCTGTGGCAGATTGCGATTTTCTATGTGGGCCTTGTTGGGCTCGTTTTATGTGCGAAAAAGCTCCCAAGGGCCGGCGGGTATGGGGCTGCCCTGGCCCTGTGCCTGATTTTCCTGGTGAAACCTTTTGCAGGAGGACAGATGACCATGTTGGACGTGGGGCAGGGGGATTGTATTTATATTCGGACAGGGGAAGGGAAACACTATCTTTACGACGGGGGAAGTTCCTCCAAACGGGATGTTGGCACCTGGCAGGTGATTCCTTTTCTGAAATACCAAGGGGTGGACAGGCTGGAAATGATCTTCGTAAGCCACTGGGATGCGGATCATATTAGCGCCGTTTTGCAGATCCTCGAATGGGCCGGGGAGGGAAACGTGGAGGTGGGCGGTCTGACTCTTCCGGCAGCTGGGCCGGAGGACGAGGCCTTTTGCGGCTTGCTGGATGCTGCCTCCACATCCGGGATTCCGGTATATCGGATGAAGGCCGGGGAGGAAGTGAGGGACGGGGACAGCTGTTTTTTGGCGCTTCATCCTATGGGGGAAGAGACGCTGACGGATAGGAACGAAAGCAGCTTGGTGTTGCGATATTCCGCCCAAAGAAGAGGGCGGGAGATCTTTTCGGCCCTGCTCACAGGGGATATCGGATGCGAAGGGGAGGAACGGATTACGCGGGCATACGGCAGCCAGGCGGGAGACTGCAGCATCTTAAAGACGGCCCATCATGGCTCCGATACTTCCAGCAGTGAAGGTTTTCTGGATTGGGTTCTGCCGCGCGCTGCCCTGATTTCCTGCGGAAAAGATAATTCCTATGGACATCCCCATAAGGCGGTATTGGAACGATTTGCCGTAAGAGGGATTCCGGTCTTTCTTACTTCACGCTGCGGGGCGGTCACGGTCCGTTTCCGGAGGGGAAGAATGTGGGTGGAGTCATTTTTGGACATTGACTGAAAAGCAAGAATGTGTAATGATAGAGAGTGATAATCCGTGATTTTAAACGCGGTGCGAAGAACCTGTGTGGAGTCACTTGGAATGGAGCACCAGCTAAAGTGAGAAATAAGAGAAAGCTTGAAATTTCGTTTCAAACTCTGTATCAGCGTCAGTATCGCAGGCATAGCCTGCCATATGCGAGGGCATAATCATGAAACAACTGCTGGAGGACATGAAGACCGGACAGTTTATGCCGGTGTACCTGTTGTACGGACAGGAAACTTACCTGATGAACCAGTACCGGGATAAACTGAAGGAAGCCATGGTGCAGGAAGGGGATACTATGAATTTCGCTTCCTACAAAGGGAAGGATACCAGCCAGGGGGAGGTCATTGACCTGGCGGAAACCATGCCTTTTTTTGCGGATCGCAGGCTGATTTTGATAGAAGACAGCGGTTGGTTCAAAAAGGGCGGGGAGGCGATGGCAGATTATCTCAAAACGCCGCCACCCGCCGCCTGCCTTTTGTTCGTAGAGACGGAGGTGGATAAAAGAGGCCGGTTGTTCAAGGCGGTAAAGTCGGCCGGGCGGGCGGTGGAATTCGCCACACAGGATGAGGCTACGCTAAAGCGGTGGATCCTGGGGCGGATGAAGAAGGAGGGAAAGAATATTTCCCAGGCAGGCCTGGAATTTTTCCTGGAAAAGACGGGCAGCGATATGGAGAATATCAGCAGGGAGATGGAAAAACTTTTTTGCTATACCCTGGGCAGGGACGCCGTTACGCAGGAGGATATCGAAGCCATCTGCACCCATCAGGTGACGGGGCAGATCTTCGGTATGGTGGAGGCGATTGCACTCCGGCGGCAGCAGGAAGCGCTTCGGTTGTACTATGACCTGTTATCCCTGAAGGAACCGCCCATGCGGATCCTGTTTCTGATCGGCAGGCAGTTTAATCTACTCTGGCAGGTGAAAGAACTGAAGAAGAAAGGGTACGATAACAAAAAGATTGGGGAAAAAACGGGCCTGCATGGTTTTCTGGTGGGGAAATATGCGAGCCAGGCTTCCAGGTTCAAGCAGGAAGAGCTGCGGGAGGCCTTGGAGGCCTGCGTGAGTACGGATGAAGCGGTGAAAAGCGGCCGCATCGGTGACAGGCTGGGCGTAGAGCTGCTGATTGTTAAGTATAGCTGCAAAAAAGACGCGCGCTAGGGCGCGCAGATGGGAGACAAATATGAGCAAAATAGAAGAAGTAAGGGCACAGATGGTGGCGGCAATGAAGAATAAGGATAAGGAACGTAAGGATACCCTTTCCATGCTTCTTGCGGCGTTGAAAAATAAAGCCATTGATAAGCGGGCTGACCTTACGGAGGCGGAAGAGAATGAGGTGATTAAAAAAGAGATCAAACAGACCCAGGAAACGTTGGATCTGGCCCCTGCGGATAGGAACGACATCCGGGAGGAATGCGGGAAGCGGCTTGCTGTTTTGAAGGAATTTGCCCCCGAGGAGATGGGAGAGGAAGCCATTCGGGAGCAGATCCAGGAAGCGCTCGGTGTGCTTGGAATAGAGAATCCCACCGGAAAAGATAAAGGTAAAATCATGAAAGAATTGATGCCCCGGGTGAAGGGCAGGGCGGACGGCTTATTGGTGAATAAGCTGGTGGGCGAACTGCTTCGGTGAGAGGTTCTATGGGACATCGCCTGTGAGTGTTGAATGGAAGGACCTGGGTTTTCAGTCTCACAGAGATTTCTTAAAGGATGCGGCAGAGAGGGTTGAAGTCTTGAAGAAGAAATTCTGGTTATATCTGGCGGTGCCCATGACATTGATGAATGCCTGCCGGAATGTGCCTGCACCGACGGAGAGTATGCCGCCGAATCAGACGGATGCAAGAACACCTACTCAGGATATGGCCGACGAGCCATTGGGGGAGATAGCTGCAGGGAACGGCGCATCCAATGCGACGTCCGGGGAGACATCTGCACAAAACGAAATATCCGATGTGCTTTCTGAAGAGAGTGGTGCGCAAAGCAATGCATCCGGCGGGATGGTTGGGGAATCATCGCAGGAAAACGGTGCGGATCATATATCTGCCGGAAAGAACGCTGACGCAGCCTCGGAGAACAATGGCGCCCAAGAGGCGGCGTTTTCCGGCGCCACGGTATCCATTGTCCGTTCCGAAAGGGCCAGGGCGGAGGACATTACGGAAGCGGAAATCGAAGAGATGGTACGCACTGCGGCCGCTGACCTGGGAACGGTGGTGCAAAACGGCCAGACCGTGGTGATCAAGCCCAACCTGGTACAGATGATCGTGGATTCTACCGGGGAGCTGTTAGATGAGGACGTTAACGGTATTACCACGGACTGGAGGGTCACGAAGGCCGTGGTGGGGATGGTGCGGGAATGGAACCCGGATGGGAAAGTCTATTTGATGGAAGGCTCCGCGACCGGGCCAACCAGGGCCGTGATGGAGCATTTCCACTATACGCTGGATTATCTGGAAGGGGTAGACGGCTTCATCTGTCTGGAGGAGGATTGCGGGGCATGGCAGGACTTTGACGCGCCCGAGGTGGTTAAAGTGGAGCTGCCCGACGGCCTGCTACACGAGTCCTACTATTTCAATAGAATCCTCTATGAAGCGGACGTGATCATCAGCGTTCCCGTGCTGAAAACCACCTCGGGGGCTGTGGTGACCGCAGGAATTAAAAATGTGAGTATCGGGACGCCGCCGGGCAATCTTTATGGAGCAGGACCGGATAACCCCAGCAAGGTTCACATGGTTTCCCATCGGATTACCGACGGGGAGCTGGATAAATGGATTTATGATTATTACAGGGCAAAACCGGTGAACTACGTGATCGTGGATGGCCTGCAGGGATTCCAGAACGGCCCCGTCCCCGTTTCCCACGAAAGCGTGGAGGGGGATCGGATGAATATGCGAATGATCCTGGCCGGAAAGGATGCTGTGGCGGTGGATACGGTTTGCTCCCTTACGGTGGGATGGGATCCGCAGAGCGTGGGATATCTGAACCTTTTTCGGGAAAATATGGGGCTGGGCATACCTGCGAATATCCGCGTAAAGGGAGCCTTTGTGGACGAACTGAGACAGGATTTCGCGATTCGCAGGCCTGAACTTGGCGGTACGCCCATCACGGAAGAAAAGAAACTTGAATTTAGCGCTCAGGCGCAATGGGAGGGCGAGACATTATTCATCCGTTACCGGGCAGGGGAAGAAGTGAACAAAATCGAAGTATACCTGAACGGAATCTTTCAGTATGCTGAAGCGGCGCAGGAAGAGGGGATGATCCGACTGGAGATTCCCGGTTTTTTGGAAGAAGAGAAGGAACTGAGGATTATCGCCTATGACAGGTTTCTAAATAAGTGTGTTGTTACAGGGGCTAAAGGGGCAGCCTAGCCTTCATATTGTTGCGGGTATTACGAATTTTCCCATTGTGAACTCCGGCAGGCTGTGTTATAGTATAGTCTGAAATAATGGGTGTATATGGTTTACATGTAGGAGGAGATTCTAGGAAATGGGAGAAAAGACTACAAAACAGAAGCTGATTTTGGGAATTCAGCACACACTGGCCATGTTCGGCGCTACCGTTCTCGTACCTGCGCTGACCGGCATGAATACTTCTATTACGCTGTTCTGCGCAGGGCTGGGTACACTGCTTTTCCATCTGGTCACGAAGAAAAAGGTTCCCGTTTTCCTGGGTTCCAGTTTTGCTTTCATGGCAGGGTTGATGGCCATCATCGGGGAGTCCAGAATGGGGGATGCGGATTTCCTGGATAAGCTGGCCGCGGTGAAGGGGGCGCTGATCGTTGCCGGATTGGTGTATGTTGTGTTTGCCGGCTTGATTCGGGTTTTCGGATATGAAAAGGTAAATAAACTGCTTCCGCCTATCGTGACAGGGCCGATCATCATCGTCATCGGTCTGCGTCTGAGCGGAACGGCGATCAGCAGTGCATTCTACTATAATGGGGAATTCAGTTTGAAATCCGTTCTGGTTACAGTGGTGATCCTGGCGGTGGTCATCTGTGTATCCATCTTTGCCAAAGGGATTTTCAACCTGATGCCCATACTATTTGCTATTATTGCGGGATATATCGTGTGCCTTCCCCTGGGATTTTGCGATTTTACGGCGGTAAGCGAGGCGCATTTCTTTTCCTTCATGGATAAGGATATCATGGCTCAGGTGCTCTGTCTTCCTGCATTCCGCGCGGATGCGATCCTGGCCATTGCGCCCATCGCTCTTGTGACGATGATCGAGCATGTGGGGGATATCACCACCAACGGGGCGGTGGTGAACCAGAACTTCATGGTGGATCCCGGTGTACACAGGACGATCCTGGGCGATGGGCTTGCGACCGCTTTGGCTGGCCTGTTGGGCGGCCCTGCCAATACTACATATGGAGAGAATACGGGAGTGCTGGCCGTGACCAAGGTATATGATCCAGCCGTAATCCGTATTGCCGCAGTATTTGCCATCATTTTGGGGATTTTTGGAAAGTTTGGCGGATTTATTTCCAGCATTCCCAGCCCAGTGACCGGCGGAATCAGCATTGTGCTCTATGGTATGATTTCCGCGGTAGGTGTGCGTATCCTGGTGAATTCCAGGTTGAATTTCGGCAATAGCCGGAACCTGCTGGTGGCTGCCATCATTCTTGTACTGGGAATCGGCTGCGACAGTATTCCGGTATATGGTGTGGTGACCGTTTCCGGACTGGCATTGGCAGCGGTGGTGGGGATCGTTCTTGCTGCCATCCTGCCGGAGGGAGAGGACAGCGTGCTGTCCAATTAATTAAGATCAATCCGGAGCTTTGTGCTGCCGCATGAAGTTCTTGCTGTAAGGAATGCTGCCTGCGGCAGCGCAGATAGGAGGAGGAACAGGATGAAGAACAAGATCACCCGTTTTTTAACAGTCAGCCTGATCAGTGTGGTATCGCTTTGTGTGGTTGTATGTTTTTATTTGGCGATTTCCATGGGAAAAGAAAGTGAAAATGCGGTGAGCGACGTCAGCCTGATCTATATGCTGGGTATGAGTGAACAGATTTCCCGTCATTTTGAAACGACGATGAATCTGCGGCTTTCACAGGTGGGTGGAATTACGGAAAGCGTGGTGCCCGAAGAAACCGTGTATGGAGAAGAGCTGCTGGAGAGGCTTACAGTCTCCAGCCGAATCTGCGGCTTTGAATATCTGGGGATGTATATGGACGACGGTGATTTCCGAATGATTTATGGAGAGCAGGTCAGCCTGGTGGATCCGCAGCCATTCTGGAATTCTCTGAGCAGCGGGAAGAGTAAGATCGCTGTGGGAACCATCGGAGGGGACGAAAACAACAAAGTGGTATTGATGGGGGTGCCGGCTGCCTATCCCATGGAAGAGGGAAAGACTTCCATGGCGCTCGTGGCGGGTCTGCCCGTGTCCTATATCAACGAGACACTGTCTTTGGATGCGGATGATTCCCTTGTATATTCCCATATTATCAGGAAGGATGGCAGCTACGTCATCCGGAATTCCGACGCTTTCAGAGAGAACTATTTCGATCGGATTATAGAAAATTTTGACGAGTTTGACGGAAAAGATGCCGATCAATATGTGGAGGAGTTACAGGCGGCAATGGAGAGGCAGGAGGACTATTCCGCCATCCTGCCGATCGGTGACGAACGTCGGCATATTTACTGTACGGCGTTAACCAACTCAGAATGGTATCTCGTGACGATCATGCCCTATGGCGTGCTGGATGAAACCATCAGCAGTATGGGCCTGAGGAGGCTGTACTCCTTCTTGATTTGTTTCGGTGTGCTTATATCCACTCTGTTGTTCATCTTCCAGAGATATTATCGGATGACGCGGCAGCAGATTGCGGAGCTGGAGCAGGCCAGGCGCGATGCAGTCCATGCGAACAAGGCCAAGAGCGAATTTTTGTCTAACATGAGCCATGATATCAGAACGCCCATGAATGCGATCGTCGGCATGACTGCCATTGCCACGGCCAACATCGATAATAGACAGCAGGTGCAGAACTGCCTGAAGAAAATTACTCTTTCCAGCCGTCACCTGTTGGGCCTCATCAATGATGTGCTGGATATGTCCAAAATTGAGAGCGGAAAACTGACCCTGAATATGGATCAGGTTTCGCTGCGAGAAGTCGTGGAAAGCATTGTGAGCATCGTACAGCCACAGGTTAAGGCGAAAAATCAGCAGTTTGATGTTTTCATACACGATATCGAGTCAGAGGATGTATATTGTGACAGTGTGCGTCTGAACCAAGTGCTTTTGAATTTTCTCTCCAATGCCATCAAGTTCACGCCTGACGGAGGGATCATTCATTTCTCTTTGTATGAAGAGCCGTCGCCGGTGGGGGATTCCCATACGCGTGTCCACTTAAAGGTGAAGGACAGTGGTATTGGGATGTCTCCGGAATTCCAAAAGATCATTTTCGATTCCTTCTCCCGGGAAGACAATAAACGGGTGCAGAGAACGGAAGGAACCGGGCTCGGCATGGCGATCACCAAATATATTGTGGATGCCATGGGCGGCACCATTGAAGTGAACAGTATTCAGGGAGTTGGAAGCGAATTCCACGTTATAGTGGATCTGGAAAAGGCCACGGCCACGGCGGAGGAAATGATCCTGCCCGAATGGAGCGTTCTGGTGGTGGACGATGACGAACAGCTGTGTACCAGCACGGTAACTTCCCTGAAATCCATCGGTGTGAGGCCGGATCATGCTTTCAGCGGCAAAGAGGCGATAGAGAAGATAGAGGATAGGCACAGGAGGAACGACGATTACCACATCATCCTTCTGGATTGGAAGATGCCGGAAATGAGCGGTATTGAAACGGCAAAAGAGATTCGAAAGAAGATGGGAGAGGATGTGCCGATCCTGTTGATTTCTGCGTATGACTGGAGTGATATTGAGGACGAGGCCAGGGAAGCCGGCGTAAGCGGCTTTATCTCTAAACCATTGTTCGGATCCACGTTGTTTTATGGGCTGCGACAGTATATTATGGAAAGCGAGCAGGAAGAGAAGATTGAACAGCAGGAAGTGAATTTCTCAGGGATCCATGTGCTCCTGGCGGAGGATAACGACCTGAATTGGGAGATTGCGGACGATTTGCTTTCAGCCATTGGACTGGAATTGGAGTGGGCGGAAAACGGCCAGATCTGCGTGGATAAATTCATGGCGTCGGATCCCGGGACCTATGATGCGGTCCTGATGGATATCAGAATGCCCGTGATGAACGGATACGAGGCGACAAAGGCCATCCGCGCGACGGACAGATTGGATTCTGATATTCCCATCATAGCCATGACGGCGGATGCTTTTTCGGAAGATATTCAGAAGTGTCTGGACTGCGGCATGAACGCACATATCGCCAAGCCCATCGACGTCAAAGAGGTGGCGCGAAATCTGGAGAAATTTTTAAAAGGATGAGTTTGGAGACGTATTGACGGTCGCTGCAATGAGGCCTGCTTCCCTATTAGGGGTTACCCCTTCAGGGAAGCAGGCCTTATTTACATCATATGGGGAACCTGGAAAAGGACATATTCCTGTCCCACTTCTCATAGATTGGGTAAAAAGGGTGAAGGAGTGGGAATATGTTTGAAGCAATGACGATCCGGGAAGTGTGCGCGCAGATGGACGCGGACCCGGAAACAGGCCTGTCGGAGGCGCAGGCACAGGAACGAAGCCGGGTGAACGGAAAAAATGAACTAAAGGGGCCCCGGAAAAAGACTCTCATAGAATCCTTTCTGGAACAGTTGAACGATCCGCTCATCTATGTGCTGCTGGCAGCGGCTGTAATCTCCCTTTTGCTGCATGAGACGAGTGACGCAGCAATCATTGCAGTGGTGGTATGTATGAATGCGGTGGTGGGTATGGTGCAGGAAGGACGGGCGCAGAAGGCCCTGGATTCCCTGAAGAAGCTGACAAGCCCCAGGGCATACGTAATCCGGGAGGGAAGGGAGCAGGAGATTCCAGCTTCCGACCTGGTGTGCGGCGATGTGGTGTGCCTGGAGGCGGGATGCCAGATTCCGGCAGATCTGCGTCTGACGAGGACAAGCGGGTTGAAGGTGGAGGAGTCTGCGTTGACCGGGGAATCTCTCCCCATTGAAAAGGAGGCTTCTTTTCTCGCTCCAAAGGATCGGGAGCTTCCATTGGGGGACCGGCGCAATATGGCCTATATGTCCACCATTGTGACCGGAGGACGCGGGGAAGGAATTGTCACTGCCTGCGGAATGGAAACGCAGATTGGAAAGATAGCGACGATGATCAGCGAGAGCCCGGAGGAAGCGACTCCGCTCCAGAAGAGGCTGGGGGAGCTGGGAGGTATGCTCAGCCTGCTGTCCCTGCTCCTGTGCGCCGGACTGTTTGCGATCGCGGTGATTCAGAAGCGTGATATGGTGGAAATGCTGATCACGGCAATTTCTCTGGCGGTAGCCGCCGTCCCAGAAGGCCTTCCTGCTGTGGTGACCATCTGTCTGGCTATGAGCGTGACCAAAATGGTACGGGTACACACCATTATCAGGAAGCTTCCATCGGTGGAAACCCTGGGAGCGGTGAGCGTGGTATGTTCGGATAAGACTGGCACCTTGACTCAGAATCGGATGAGCGTGGAGGCCTGCTTTCTGAATATGAAGATGACGGACAGCCGGGAATTGGGCGCTATGGGCAGGGAAGAATTCCTGCGAGGCATGACGCTGTGCAATGACGCGGTGATCCAGGGAAAGGAACGGATCGGAGATCCCACGGAACTGGCGCTATTAGAATTGGCAGCCCGCTATGGGGTGAGGCGTGGAGAATTGGAACGAGAATATCCCCGTACAGGAGAGCTGGGCTTTGATTCCGTGCGGAAGATGATGTCCACCTTTCACAGGGGCCGCGGCCGGAGCGTCACCTATACCAAGGGCGCGCCGGATGAGGTATTGAGAAAATGCGACAGCATCATGGTATACGGGAAGCGGGCGCCCCTGCAGGAAATCCATAAAAGGCAGATTAAAAGCGCGGTAGAGCAGATGTCAGGCCGGGCGCTGCGGACCCTGGCGGTGGCCATGAGGGAAGGCGGCAACAAACCGGAAGAGACGGGACTGACTTTCCTGGGAGTGGTGGGGATGAAGGATCCGGCCAGGCCGGAGGCGGCAGGAGCGGTGGCAAAATTCGTCCGGGCCGGGGTGCGCACGGTGATGATAACCGGTGATCATGTGGATACGGCCTATGCTATCGCAAGACAGCTGGGAATCGCAGAGCGCAGGGAGCAGTGTATGTCCGAGGGAGAATTAAGGGGCCTGCGGGAAGAAGCCTTTCTGAAAAAGTTGGATGACGTGCGGGTCTTTGCCAGGGTGTCTCCGGAATCCAAGGTGCGTATCGTCCGAGGATTTAAAGCAAAGGGGCAGATTGTGGCCATGACCGGAGACGGGGTGAACGATGCGCCTTCCCTGAAGGCTGCGGACATTGGGATTGCCATGGGAAGGAACGGTACGGATGTGGCCAGACAGGCTTCGGAGATCATTTTGACGGATGACAACTTTGCTACCATTGAGCGGGCCATCGAAGAGGGCAGGGGCGTCTATGAGAATATCCGTAAATCGGTGATTTTTCTCCTTTCTTCCAATTTGGGAGAAATCATGACCATGTTTCTGGCCGTGCTGATGGGATTGGCTTCGCCTCTGAAATCCAGCCATATCCTATGGATCAACCTGATTACGGATTCCCTGCCTGCGTTGGCGCTGGGGGTGGACAATAACGATGGGGAAAGCCTGATGAACAGGCCGCCCCGGGATCCCGGGGAAAGCCTGTTTGCGGGAGGCGGATTGGCCCGTACCTGCTTCTACGGACTTTTGATCGCTGGGATCAGCCTGGCTGCCTTTTTTACCCTTCCGCTGGGCATCCTCATGGAGCGCCGAATTGAATTCTCCGTGAACAGTTTTGCCGTTATCCTTCAAAATCCTGCGGTGGTGAACCGGGCGCAGACCTATGCGTTTACGGTGCTGGGGATGTCCCAGCTCTTCCATGCGGTGGGCATGCGGGATGTGAAGAAATCTGTCTTTCGGATGAAACATTTGGAAAATAAGATGATGTTAGCGGCCTGTACGGTAGGCTTCCTGCTTCAAGCGGCCGTGACGAAGATTCCTTTTCTGACGGCTGCCTTCGGAACGGTAACCCTTTCCTGGCAGGAGTGGGTGCGTCTAACGATCCTGGCTGCGTTCCCGCTACTGGCCCATGAGCTTCTGGTGCTTTTCGACGGGGAGCCAGCGGAAGGGAAGCGGGAAGCGGCACGGGTGTGGAAGCCTTTGGCGCGCCGGTAAGAAGGTAAGTGCGGATCGCTGAAACGCGAGAATGCGCTGCCCGGCCCCTTTTGCGCCGAAGCGGGCACTGGAGCCAAAGGGACCGGGCGGAACATTCATGCGTTTGTCATCCCTTTAGCGGGAAAGTGTGACGGTCCGGCGGTAAGAGGCATACTGTTCCAGGTAATCCTTTAGGCTGGGCTGATCTCGATAGGCTTTGACCTCATCATACCACAAAGTGAAGTCGCACAGATAGACGGTAACCTCTGAAACATCATGTCCGGATATAGGGAGGATGGATACATCTCCCGAGCCGGGATCCATCCATTTTCCCTGGGCATCCAGAAGAATAGGGATGTAGTCGCCTCCTTCCATACGGGCGTTGACCCGCAATTCAAAAGGGGTAAGGAGGAGGGACTCCAGGCCGATCCCGGCGTCGTTAAAATCGTGGACGGGGATATCCTTGTTTTCGGTGGCATTTACGGTGACAGGAATACTAAAACTCCAGGGACCGTCAAACCAGTAATGTTCACTGGTGTTGGGATATTGCTCCATACCAGCCTGAGAGGTAACGCGAGCGTGGAGCTCTTGAAACTCTTGGTCGGATAGTGACTCCAGTTCCTCTGCGCTCATACCGTAGTCGAGGGGAACCGGATTAGCCAGGTTGCCGACGATCCGCGCCAGATCCAGCTGCAGGGTGAACTGTTTTGGAAGATCGAGACGGATGCCGTACTGGTCTATGACTTCTGGGGTGATGGGAAATTCCCGGCCCTCTTGCTGTGCCTGGCGGGAAAGTTCAATAATCTGAGACTCATCGAGAAGCAGCTCCTGCATATCCACGCGCCAGACGCCAATGAAGGTCTTATCATCTATAAAGCTGCCTGTTAGGCTGTTGTTTCCCACGTAGGGCTCAGGGCGGAAGGAGAAGCGGGAACTGGCCTCCAAAGAAAGATAGGTGCCCTCCAAAGTAGTTGCAATTTGATCCCGGAAGGGTTCCGGGGCCTGAATCATCATGGAAAGGCTCATAGCCTCCTGGTTGCAGTAGATTTCCGAGAGGGTAACGGTCACGCCGTTAACGGTCTGGGAAAAGGAGGAATCGGCATCTTCGGAAACCGGAGGGGTTTCCTCCAAAGGCTGGGTATAATCCGTATAGTCGCCGGGATACTCCAAACTCCCCTGTAACATGGAAAAAAGACGTCCAATGATGGGGATTTTGGCGGCCAGCACCGGATTGGCTGCGCACAGGCCGAAGGACAGAAGGAGGATGGCTGCTACGGCTGCGGCTGTTTTTGCTGCTGCGGGAAGGCGCTTTTCCCCTCTCCGCCTGTGGGAAGCATATGGCTTTAATTGGTTGGATCGTACCTGATCGGTTGCTGTATGGGATATTTTGTGAACGGATGATTCCATTTCTTTCGTTTCCTTTCCGCCTTCCATCAAGATCTGCTGGAAGGCCTCTTGGGCTTTCCGGGTTACAACTGCAGGAAGTTCGATATCCTGTTGGATGGCGGAGATCATTTTATCAGTCTGCTTCATCTGCGCTTCCTCCCTTTCTCAGGATAATAGGCCTGCTCCATCTGTTTCCGGGCTTCCACGAGACGGCGTTTTACGGCGCTCTCGCTCTCCCGGAGGATTTCGCTGATTTCCTTGATTTTAAAACCTTCTGCGTAGTATAGAACAAGGATGACACGGTATTTCTCATCCACACACCGGAGCATTTCATTCCATTCGGCATTCTGATAGCCGGGACATTCGCAGCCGGTCTGCATGTCCATCATACTGTCATCTGGCACTAGTTTTCGCCTTTTACGTAGGATGCTGTTGCATTTATTGATTAGGATTCTGGTAAGCCAGGATTTAAAGAATTCATCCTGCTTTAACGTGGTAAGCTTCTCCCAACAGGTTAAGATGGTATCCTGAATGGCGTCCGCCGCATCCTCGTCATTGGAGAGGATGGCGATGGCCACTTTATACATATCTTTGGTGTTTTCCTGCATGAGCGCAACAAATGCCTGCGCATCCCGGCGCTTTGCCTTCTTGAGTAGTGTATTCATGATTTCCTCGGATTCTGCCGCTGCAGACGGCATCTGTCTTGGATTCTCAAAAACTACGGCCCGGTCCGGACTATCAGGCCATTACAATCATTAGACGCACGGAGGGGAAAAACGGTTCGGTAGGATCAAATGAAAATTTTCTTTTTTACCCTGTGCCGGGAAATGATCAACGGGCGGAGGCTGTTCCTTTAACCTTTCTACGGATCAATGGTTTGAACATTGCACCTTTTTCACACCAAAACAGGCCGCCGCGTTCGCGATGGCCTGTTTTGGTGTGCCGTTTGACACATATTCTTATGAGGGGGGAGATAGTTTAAACAATAGGTGTTGTCCATCTATCTGAAAACCATAATACAGGAGAAATGTGTCCAGCGTGTGAAGGATTTCATAAAAAGAAATAAAATTTATAAAGGATTTCTTTAGAAAAAATAAAATCGGCTATATAGCCTTTGGATGATCCTGCTTGGAAAAGGGGAGGAGAAAAGCCTTACATTCCCTTCCTCTCCCCTTACGATATATATTCTTATGCCGTTTTCATAAGCCGCCCGATGTGTCTGCGGGTCTACCTACCACATCATACAGATCCCTTCCCATCCGTTCCTCGAAGTATGTCCTCAGCCTGAGGGTGGCATCCCATTTACACGGTGGATAAAACCCATATCGCTTTTTCACATCCAGCATCCGAGCTTCCATATCCATGACGCCTTCGGCACCCGCGAGGGAATCGCAGAGCTGGATAAGGCGGTCGTATTCGTCGTATTCCAGGGCGTAAAGCGTAGCGGAAAGTTCCTTTTCCTCGGACTGGGAGATATCGTGTTTTCCCACATAGACCTGCAGATCTTTTTCCACAAAGGAATGGGTGAGGCAGATTCTGGCGGCTTCGTCATATCCGAGCCTTCTCATATAGTGATAGCCGTCGTAAACGTGTCCCAGGTGGCGGACGCCGAACCTGCGGCCGATGTCATGAAGCAGTCCCAGGATGTAAGCCTTTTCGGAATCTAGTTCCTTACAGCATACGGCAATTTTTTCCGCGCAACGCGCGGCCACTCGGCTGTGATCTCCCCAGGGGCCGGGGTTATGCAGTTCGGCTTCCTCCAGGAGCCGGTGCGCTTCTTCTCTGGTGGGCAGCATAGACGATACCTCCTTTATGTAATCGTTGATTCCCGCAGGGCAGAAGGAGTACAAGTTTGGGAAAATGGCTCGCTTTTTAGCAGCTTCCATGAGACGCTTGATTTCCCAAAGCATAGATCCTTTCTCTGGATAAGTTCTTAGTGATAGGATATCCTTTGGCCATATTTCTGTCAAGCCCGCGCTGGATGGTCCAGGCTATCCTGGTCAGTACAATAGGTACGCTGCTCCGTTTTCTGCAAGGAGCAGACCAAGACCGCTACAGAATTAGCCTATGCCGAGGTAATCAGCTATAACAAAAAGAGCCTTGAGAGGGAGCTTCAGAACGAAAGCCGACCTTGAAGAAAGCGTTGCATTGCAGACAGAAGAAACAACGATAGGAAAGGACGCCGCATACAATGTGACGCTTTATGAACAGCCGGAAGCAGACAAGGTCTGCATAGAGGTACAGCCTTCCATGATAAGGGAATACCACTCATATTACTATGTTCCTACAGGGGAGGATCAAAGATGGTTAGCAGGGCAGATAGAAGCGCTGGATTTGGATGGAGAACCGTCGGATAAGAGGTGGGAAGGACATAAGGAAACCGGCTGGCAGATTATCTATAATGATTATAATGATATAGAAATGAGGGGATTTGAAGGAGGGTACTTATATTATACTTATTATGATGAGGAGAAGGGAATGATGGAGGCCCTCATAGAAACGCCTAAGCTATGCGACTATATACAGATCATGTTGATAGAGAAAACCGGCTTTCAAAACTATGATGCTTCCGAAATCAAGGATATTGTATCCGCAACATTGAACGTGAATTCTATTTTAACAGATTGGCAGCTTTACAGCCAAACCATAACGGATGCAGAAACACTGAATAAACTGGAAGACTGGTTTAGCAACGCAACCTATATTTTGGGTGGGGCAGACTGCGGGAATCAATGTGCCTGTCTGGAATTGACGTTGGCCAACGGGGATGTGGTGAAACTTTCCATGGCCACTGACAGCTGTTCCAACTTCTGCATAGACGGCGTAGCCTATGATTACCGTCCGGAACCCAATTGGGATAACGGCGAATTCTTCAACTGTTTCAACGAAATACCGTGGATATCGAAGGAATGAATAGGATGGTAGGTCTGAGGCGTTCCTCCAGTGGTTATTTTTCCATTCTGCTCCGGACGGTATCCTGACAGGGGTGGGATAAGGAACCGTCAGTGCGCCTGTCCCGTTTAATTCGGTGCAAAACCGTGACAAACGATTCCGGTTATGGTACAATGTGGATATGTAAACGGGCCGGCCGCCCGAATGGAGCCTATTATGAACATAAAGCGGCCGGATACGGAAAAGATTACAGCCCTCTATGAGAGATTACCGCATAAGCGAGACGTTCCTGCGAAAGGAAAAGCGGGCGGAGGCTTGTGGCTGGATTTTGGGCCGGAGGGTGGTCCGCAGCCAAGCGGGCCGCCTCTTTTTGTATGTCAAACGGGGGATAAAACGATGCGTCTTCCGTTTGTGATACTGAACGGCAGGGACAATAGGAGAAAAGAGGGGACAGAAGCATTCGGGATGGATTTCGGTATTCATCTATACAGAATATAGGGAGGGCAGTTTATGGATTATTCAAGGGAGCTTTTGGAACGGCCCGGCAGGAATGCATCGGATACCGGGAGCCATGAGCTGCACTGTGGTATGCAAAGCGTTCAGAATCTGGAGGCCGTCATCAATGAAGGGCTTCGTGTCGCACTGCTGGAGGAGACTCCGGATCAGTCGCTGGGAGTATTGCTGGAACACTTGGGAAAGGCGCTGAACGGGGAGCGTACCTATATATTTGAGCGAAACGAGGCCGGCGGCGATGACAACACCTATGAGTGGGTGGCCGACGGAGTGAAGCCGGAAAAGGAAAATCTCCAGAACGTCCCTCCAGAGGTATGTATGGTCTGGTATCGGAATTTCAGGATCGGCAGGCATATCGTCATTGAGGAACTGGAAGATATCCGGGAGGACGACCCCCTTCAATATGAGAACTTAAAACAGCAGAATATCCATTCCCTTGTGGTGGTCCCCCTTTATAATGGCAAAGAAATCATCGGTTTTTACGGGGTGGATAATCCGCCTGTGAAGTCGCTGGAATACGCGTCGAATATGCTCCAGACGGCGGCATACTTTATCGTATCCTCCCTGAAACGGCGCAATCTGGTCCGCGAGCTTCAAAAGAGGAGCTATGACGTTCTCCATGCCCTCAGCGTGGATTATATGGGCATCTATAAGGTAAACTTCGACACAGACGAATGCGAAATATACCGGGACAGCGAACTGCTGAGGATGGATTGGGCTATCAACTTTGAAGACGGTTATCAGGCGGCTACGCAACATTATATTTCCAAGTGCGTGGCTCTGCGGGATCAAAAACGGCTCCGTGATGTGACCCAAAAAGATTATGTGCTATCTCAGCTTAAGACCAAAAAGAAGTTCTATGTTCGCTATCAGGTGCAGGATAATTCTTACGGGCTGAAATACATGGAGGTCCATTTTTCCGCCACAGAAAAGAAGGAGGAGGGGAATTGTGCAATTTTTGCCCTGCGGGATGTGAATGCCGTGGTGGAGCAGGAGGAAAAATATAAGCTGGAGGCAAGGCAGAGCCTGGAAGACATTCTGGAGGGCGCTAGAACCGGTATCTGGACCATCGAGCTGGAGGAGGGCTGTCGGCCGAGGATGTACGCGGACCGGACCATGCGGATTCTCTTAGGCGTATCGGACGAGATCGAGCCGGAGGAGTGCTATCGACACTGGTTTGAAAATATTGAGCCTGATTATGTGGAGATGGTGCAGGAATCGGTGCAGGAGATGTTAGAGATCGGGCGTTCCGAGGTGATCTACCCTTGGCATCACCCGCAATTGGGCAAAATCTATGTTCGCTGCGGCGGAGTGCCGGATAAAAAATTTAAGAAACCGGGCGTCTGTCTGAACGGATACCATCAGGATATCACGGATACCATGGTGACGCGCAAGAAGCAGGAGCAGGCCATCATGGAGCTGCTGGAGAAGGTGAGACGGGCCAACTCGGCAAAGAGCGAATTCCTTTCGCATATGTCCCACGATCTGCGTACGCCCATCAATGGGATCCTGGGAATGCTGGCCATCATGGAGAATTGCCAGGACGATGTGGAGCGGCAGAGAAGTTGCCGGGAGAAAATCCGCGTGTCAACGCAGCATCTTTTGTCCCTGGTCAACGACGTGCTTCAGGTTAGCAAGCTGGATAGCGGAAGGCCGGCGGCGGTGGAGGAGCCCTTTGACCTTCATGATATTTTGGAAGACTGCATTACGATCATGTCCATCCAGGCGGAGGAGGCGGGTATCCGGCTGGTATTGGAGGGGATAGAGTTGCAGCACAGCAGGCTGATCGGAAATCCGCTGCACTTGAAGCAGATTCTGATGAATGTTATCGACAATGCCATCAAATATAACCGGCCCGATGGTTCCGTCTTTGTCCAGGTTACGCAGACCGCCTATCGTAGCGGGATCGCCAGTTACCAGTTTGTGATCGAAGATACCGGAATCGGTATTGGGGACGACTTTAAAAAGCATATTTTCGAGCCGTTTACGCAGGAACATCATGGGGCAAGGACTCACTATAGCGGCGTCGGGCTTGGCATGTCCATCGCGAAAAAGCTGGCAGACCAGATGGAGGGGACCATTGAAGTGGACAGCCAGATCGGTAAAGGAAGCGTATTTCAGATTACTCTGTCCGTTCAGGTAGATGAGGCGTGGAGCGCGCGGCCTGTGGACGAAGAGCGGAACATTCGCAGCGACATTGCCGGGATGTGTGTCCTTTTGGCGGAGGATAATGAGATCAATTGTGAAATCGTAAAGTTTATGCTGGAGGAGGCAGGCGCAAAGGTTGTGACCGCGAACGACGGAAAAGCCGCTGCGGAAGCCTTTGCGGCATCCGAATTGGGAGGATTTGATTGTGTGCTCATGGATTTGATGATGCCGGTCATGAGCGGATATGAGGCTACACGCGTAATCCGTAGCCTGGATCGTCCGGATGCTGGAACCGTGCCCATCATAGCGCTGTCGGCTAACGCGTTTGAAGAGGACGTCGCAATGGCAAAGGATGCGGGAATGAATGAACATCTGGCAAAGCCGGTGGACATCAACAAAATGTTTAAGGTCATACGTCGGCTGAAGCGATGATGGGGGCGACAAATCCGTTCCGTCTGGGGGAGACGGAACGGGGAGCGGAGAAAGGAGAGGGGGATATGGAGAAAGAACTGACAAAAAGGGGACCAGTTCTGGATAAAAAAGGGAGGCCCATACCGGGATTTTCCAGAAAGAGCACGTTTACGTATGACAGAAAGGCGATTAAGGCGCCGCCGTGGCGGATCAAGGAGTGGGATTTTTATCAGATCTCGAACGACCATCTCTGCTTGCAGTTCACCATCGGACACGCCTCCTATGCGGGGCAGGTAAGTCTGATGCTGTTCGATTTTGTGAAAGGGCAGAAGCTTCTGGATCTGAACGAGATCCTTCCGCTTCCCTTTGGGAGCCTGCATATGCCCAAGGATGCGGAGCGCGACAGCCTGCTGTCGTATAACAAGAACGGCGTTCATATGAGCTTTGAGACATTGGAAGATGTGCGGACGCTGCGTTGCAGCTGGGGCGGCGTAGAGACGGCCATCCGACTGCGGCGGAACAATCCGGATTCCTTGGTCATTAACCTGCCCTTTGACGAGTACGCCCATGCCTTTTATTACAATCACAAGATCAACTGCTTGACGGCGGAGGGAGCGGTGCGCGCAGGGGATCAGGAGTGGCGCTTTGATAAAAGGGATTCCTTTGGCATCCTGGACTGGGGCCGCGGGGTATGGCCCTTCCATAACGAGTGGTATTGGAGCAACGGGAGCGGCTGGATAGATGGGGAAATGTTCGGCTTTAACTTAGGCTGCGGCTTTGGAAATACGGATACGGCCAGCGAAAATATGCTCTTTTACGGGGGAAAATCCCATAAGCTCGGCAAGGTGGATTTTACGCTGGGGGCTGATTACAAAGAGCCGTGGCATCTGACGGATCGGGAAGGCAGGCTGGATCTGACCTTGGTGCCCGTATATGACCGGACGACGCGGACGAAACTTCTGTGGGTGGACAACTGTTGCCATCAGATGTTCGGCACGTTTACGGGACACGCCGTGCTGGACGACGGAACCTGTCTGCAGGTGCGGGATGTGGTTTCTTTTGCGGAGCATGCGGTGAATAACTGGTAGAATAGAGGGCGGCCCTTGGCCCAGCATGTTCAACTGAAGGCATGGCATCTCCCCGGCCAGGGCTCTTCCCGGGCTGTAAGCGAAAGTGGCTCTAGCCCCGCCGGGAAAGGGAAACGCATCGGATCCTTTTCAGGTACACTCATGCCGGACATTCCGAGGAGCCCCGGACGCTTCCCAGTCGGGGTGTGTCCCTCCTGGGAAGCAGGTCTCCTCTCCATGGCATGAAAGGCACCTGAAAAGGATCCGATGCGTTTCCCTTTCCCGGCGGGGCTAGAGCCGCTTTCGCTTGCAGCCCGGGAAGAGCCCTGGCCGGGGAGATGCCATGCCTTCAGTTGAACATGCTGGGCCAAGGGCCTCTGGTTTGCCGCGCGTATGTTCGCCGGGCGGCCGAAGGAAAGGTTACAGGAGGACTTCTGCGTGTCATTGCGTTTTTATGCCGGTGCATCCGGTGCAGGAAAGAGTACGGCGCTCTACCGGGAAATCATAGAGCGCTCGATTAGAGAACCGGAACGGAATTTCCTCGTGATCGTGCCGGATCAGTTTACCATGCAGACCCAGATGGATCTGGTATGCATGCATCCGAACCGCGGGATTATGAATATCGACGTGCTTTCCTTTGGGAGGCTGTCCCATCGGATTGGGGAAGAAGCAGGGGAAGATGGACGCACGATGCTGGACGACACGGGGAAGAGCCTGGTGCTTCGGAAGGTGGCCGGACGCCTGGCCGGAGAACTGCCGGTCATCGGCGGGAACCTGAATAAACAGGGGTATATCCATGAGGTGAAGTCCGCCATCTCGGAATTCATGCAGTATGGAATCGATGAAAAAAAACTGGAGGAGCTGACGGCTTACGCCAGGAAGCGGGGCGGGCTGTACCATAAGCTGAAGGATCTGGGGGCGCTCTATCAAGCGTTCCGGACGTATACGGTGGAAAAGTTCATCACCACGGAGGAGGCCATGGAGCAGCTGGCCCGCAGGATTCCATCCTCATCCCTGGTTCGGGGCGCGGTGGTGGCCATAGACGGTTTTACGGGTTTTACCCCGGTTCAGAACCAGGTGATTGTGGCCTTGATGGAAACGGCGGAGGAGGTGGTCGTATCCGCAATGGTGGACGGGCGGGAAAACCTGTATACGGCCGGGGAGGAAGGCAATCTGTTCCATCTGAGCAGGAAAACCGTATCCATCTTAAGCCGGCTGGCGCAGGAAGCGGGAGTGGAGCGGGGAAAGGATGTGGTTCTCTCCAGGCGCCCTGTGTACCGCTTCCAGGAGAACCCCTCCTTGGCCTGGCTGGAGGAGCATTTGTTTCGATATCCCGTAAGGCCCTATGAGGGAGAGGCTTCCATCCGGATTCTGGAGGCTTCCACCCAGCAGGAGGAGGTGCGCCAGGCCTGCATTGCTATTCGTTCCTACCTGCGCCGCACGGGAGGATGCTATCGGGATGTGGCCATCATTGCGGGAAATCTGGCCGACTATGCGAGCGCATTGGAAACGCAGGCAGCCCTTTACGGGATTCCCCTTTATCTGGATCGGACCAGGGGGATCCAGCTCAATCCTTTTATCGAATACGTGAAAGGCGCCCTGCAGGTCGTGGCCCGTAACTTTTCTTACGAGACGGTCTTCCACTACATTCGAAGCGGCCTGGCGGATTTTGAACCGGAGGAGGCGGATCGGCTGGAAAACTACGTGCTGGCGCTGGGAATCCGGGGGAAAAAGCGGTGGAAAACCATGTTCAGCGTGCAGCTTGCGGACATGGCGGATCCTCTTTCGGAGCTGGTTGCCCTGAATGAAAGCAGGGAAAAGCTGCTGAGCCAGCTTTCTCCTATCATGGGAACCTTTTCCGATACCAGGGAGCTCGTGAAGGGGCTGTATGCCTTTATCGAAGAGAATCAGGTGCAGAGAAAATTAAAGGCGTACGAGAGCCGTTTTTCCCAGGAAGGGGATGCGCCCCGAGCCAGAGAATATGCCCAGATCTACCGGCTGGTCATGGATCTGTTGGATCAGATCGTGGAGCTCATTGGGGAAGAACCGGCGGAAATAGAGGAATTCTATCGAATTCTGGAGGCGGGGTTTTCGGAGATCCAAGTGGGAACGATCCCCCAGAATGTGGACCGTGTGGTGGCAGGAGATATGGAGCGAACCCGGTTGAAACAGGTAAAAGCCCTATTTTTTCTGGGCGTATGCGACGGCTATATCCCCAAACCGGCTTCCGGAGGAGGGATCATTTCGGATCTCGATCGGGAATTCCTGGCGGGGAGCGGGACGGAGCTGGCACCCACGCCGCGGCAGCAGATGTACATTCAGAAGCTGTATCTGTATATGAATATGACGAAGCCCTCGGATCGGCTGTATCTGTTCTATTCCAGGATGAACGGGGAAGGCAAGGCCCTGCGTCCGGCCTATCTCATCGACATGGTGAAACGGCTGTTCCCCTCCATCCGGGTGGAACGGCCGGAAGAGGCGTCGGAGGTGGAGCAGGTGCAGTCCTTAGAGGACGGAAAGGACTGGTTGGTGTCCGCCCTGCGCAGATTCGCGGATGGCAGGATGGAGCCGGGAGGGAGTAAGGAGCGGGAATTTGTCCAGCTCTACCGGATCTATGCCACTGCGGAGAGGACGGAGAAATGGACGGAGAGGATGGAGCGGTCCGCTTTTTATGAATTCCGGCCCAAACCGCTGGGGCGGGCTGCCGCTCTGGCCCTGTTTGGCAGTACCCTTCTTTCCAGCGTCAGCCGCCTGGAACAGTACGCTTCCTGTGCCTATGCGCATTTTCTGCAGTATGGCCTGAGACTGAGAGAGAGGGACGGCTTTTCCTTTGAGGCGGTGGATATGGGAAATTTATTTCACGGCGTCCTGGAGATTTTCGGGGATAAATTAAAGGAGCAGGGCTATACCTGGTTTGATTTCCCTGCGGAAGCGGGAAATACGCTGCTGGAGGAGGCGGTGGATTCCTATGCGGCCTCTTATGGAAATACGGTATTGTACGATACAGCCCGGAATCAATATATCATCACACGGATCAAGCGGATATTGAAGCGGACGGTGGCCACGCTGCAATACCAGTTGAAAAAGGGCGCGTTTTGGCCGGAACAGTTTGAGGTTTCCTTTTCCGTGCTGGAGGAGCTGGACGCGGTGAACATCGCCCTCACCGGGGAAGAGAAAATGCGCCTGCAGGGCAGGATCGACCGGGTAGATACCTGGGAGGATGGGGAGGCAGGTGCGCGCCGGCTCTATGTGAAGGTCATCGATTACAAATCGGGGACAAAGGATTTCAGCCTGGCGGCCCTCTACTACGGATTGCAGCTGCAGTTGGTGGTCTATATGAACGCGGCCATGGAGATGGAAAGGAGGAGCCATCCGGACAGCAAGGTGCTGCCGGCAGCCATGCTTTACTATCGGGTGCACGATCCGCTTGTGGAAATGGAAGAAATCCCGTCACAGGGAGCTGGAGAGGAGGAAGTACAGGAAAAACTGCGATCCAGCTTACGCATGACCGGGGTAGTGAACGGGGATGGACGGGTGGTGGAAGGACTGGACGGAAGCTTTACCCAGAAATCCGATGTGATCCCTGTGGAACGGAAAAAGGACGGCTCTTTCAGCGCCCGGTCCAGTATCTTAAAGGAGACGGACTTCCGGGTGATTTCCGACTATGTGAACCTGAAAATCCGGGAGATTGGAACGGACATCCTAAAAGGGGAGATCGCTCACAACCCCTGCGTCCCTGCTGGGAGCGGCCAGACGCGAGATGCCTGTACCTTTTGCCCGTACACGCGAGTGTGCGGGTTTGACAGGAAGATCCCAGGCTATGGAAAGCGGGAACTGGAGAAATTAGAGGAGACGGAAGCGCTGGAGCGGATGCGTCGGGCGTTGGATGAGGCAGGCGAAGGGGAGTAGACGTGAAACCTGTGGTTTCACACGTCCTGAATGGAATGCCTGCTGAAGCAGGCGAGGGGGAGTAAACGTGAAACCTGTGGTTTCACGCGTCCTGAACGGAGTGCCTGCTGAAGCAGGCAAAGGGGAGTAAACGTGAAACCTGTGGTTTCACGCGTCCTGAACAGAGTGCCTGCTGAAGCAGGCGAAGGGGAGTTTATAACATGTCAGTGACTTTTACGCAGGATCAGCGGGCGGCCATCGATGTGCGGGATGCCAGTGTGCTGGTGTCGGCAGCGGCGGGAAGCGGGAAAACGGCGGTGCTCGTGGAACGTATCATCGCTCTGGTGAGCGATGAATCGCGTCCGCTGGATATTGACAGGCTGTTGGTGGTGACTTTCACCAACGCTGCGGCGGCCCAGATGCGGGAGCGGATTACGCAGGCCCTTTCCCGGGCGGTGGAGGAAAATCCTTCTTCGGAGCATCTGGTGCGTCAGCTCACCTTGGTCCATAACGCTCAGATCACCACCATCGACAGCTTCTGCCTGTACTTGATCAGAAATCATTTTGATGAAATCGGACTGGATCCTGATTTTCGGGTGGCGGACGAGGGGGAGGTTCGGCTCCTGGAACGGGACGTGCTGGAGAAAATGTTAGAAGCGTATTTTGCGCAGGGCAGCAGGGAATTTCTGGACTGCGTGGAGTATTTTGCGCCCGCCGGAAATGAAAAGCGGCTGGAGGAACAGATTCTGGGGCTGTATAACTTTGTCATGAGCCATCCGTGGCCGGAAGAATGGCTGGAGCGGCATAAGAGGGATTACGACGTGACGGCGGACAGCCTGGAGGGCTGCGACTGGGTGGCTGTGCTGAAGGAATACGTGCATACCATGGTGAGGGAAGCGGGGCGGATTTTGGACCAGGCTCTGGTTCTTAGCGAGGAGCCAGACGGGCCGTATATGTACTTAGACGCTCTGGAGGAGGAGGCAGCATACCTAAAATGTCTTTCTGATGCGGACACCTTGGAAGAACTGTATCTGCAATTTTCCCAAAGCCCCTCCGTACGCCTGAGCTCCAAGAAGGATGAGAAGGTCTCTGCTGCAAAAAGGGAGCGGGCGAAGGCTCTGCGCAAGGAGGCCAAAGATATCTTGACGAAGCTGCGGGAGAAATATTTCCAGACTTCTCCGGCGGAGCAGGCCGGGCGTATGGCGGCCTGTGCACCTAGGGTTTCCATGCTTCTGTCCCTGGTCGGGGATTACTGCGTTAAGGTGGCGGAGAAGAAGCGAGAAAAAAATCTGCTGGATTTTTCCGATATGGAGCATATGGCCCTCGCGATCCTGACGGAGAGGGTGGAAGGGGATGTACGCCCTAGTCGGACATCTCTGGAGCTGCGGGAGCACTATGCGCAGATCATGATTGACGAATACCAGGACAGCAACCTGGTGCAGGAGTATCTGCTCTACAGCGTGTCCGGGGAGGAAGCGGGACGGTATAACCGTTTCATGGTGGGAGATGTGAAGCAGAGCATTTATAAATTCCGTCTGGCCAGGCCGGAGCTTTTCATGGAAAAGTTCGCCCGCTATAAACGAAAGGAGGATGTCGGCAGAAACAAAACGGACAGAATGCGGGAGCGGCGCATCGACTTAAAGCAGAATTTCCGCAGCCGTATCCAGGTGACGGACAGCGTAAACGAGGTGTTTTCCCGGATCATGGGAGAAGATTTGGGCGGCGTGGCCTATGATGAGGATGCGGCGCTCTATCCGGGGGCTTCTTTTCCGGAGCTGGAGAGGCCTGATCAGGACGGTATCGCGGGCCTATCATCGTTGGATAGCGTAGGGCCGAATACCTTGTCGGAAGGTCCAGGCCAGGGCGGTAGTGCGAATGGAGCCTGCGGTGCGCGGAGGAAAAGGAATAGAAGGGACGTCTATGAGACGGAATTGTTGCTGACCGTGGACGGGGAGGACGGGATGGAAGACCGGGAGCGGGAAGCATTGGCCGTGGCGGGAAAGATTCGGGAAACGGTGGGTAAACTGCCGGTGACGGATCAGGCCACTGGAGCGCTGCGCCCGGCGCGT
Organism: uncultured Lachnospiraceae bacterium; assembly: GCA_947650005.1. Taxonomy (GTDB): domain Bacteria; phylum Bacillota; class Clostridia; order Lachnospirales; family Lachnospiraceae; genus Eisenbergiella. Next base: position 17,937 of record CANSTU010000004.1, on the reverse strand, counting down.
TACGGAGATATCGTATTGCTGCTTCGCACCACGGCGGGGGGGGATGAGGTTTTCAAAAGGGTGCTGGAGGAATGCGGGATCCCGGTGTATATTACTTCGCGGACGGGGTATTTTGCGGCCGCAGAGGTACAGACAATCCTGAATTTTCTTAAAGTATTGAATAATCCTCTACAGGATATCCCTCTGTTCGGCGTGCTCCGTTCACCGGTGGCGGGTTTTACGGATCAAGAAATCGCTGCCCTGCGGGCAGGAAGGGGGAAGGAAAAGCTCTATTACAGTTTAAAGGCCTATGGACAGGAAGGGGAGGAGCCCGTTCTTTTGCGCAAGTGCAGGAGATTTCTGGACTGGTTCACCCATTTCCGGGATTATGTGGCCTATCTGCCCATCCACCGGCTGATCGGCCAGTTCCTGGAAGAAACCGGCTATCTGTATACCGTCTCCGCCCTTCCCGGTGGGGAACAGCGCAGGGCAAACGTGGAAATGCTGGTCGCCAAAGCGGAAAAATATGAACAGACCAGTTATTTCGGTCTATTCCATTTCCTGCAGTATATGGATCAGGTGGAAAAGTATGAGATCGACTACGGGGAAGCCAGCCTGCAGGATGAAAATGCGGATACGGTACGCATCATGAGCATCCATAAATCCAAAGGGCTGGAGTTCCCGGTCTGTTTTGTGTGCGGGCTTTCCAAGCGATTCAACCTGCAGGATACCGCGAAGCCGGTGATTGTGGATATGGACTACGGTATCGGACTGGACTATGTGGATATTTCCTCCCGGATCAAGGCCGGGACGCTGAAAAAAAGCGTGCTTGCGCTCAAACTCCAGCGTGACAGCCTGGGGGAGGAGCTGCGGGTGCTTTACGTGGCCATGACCCGGGCAAAAGAAAAGTTGATCCTGGTGGGGAACTGCAAGGAAGCGGTGAAGGAGAAGGTGCAGAAGGGGGAAGAGGAAGAAACATCAGACCAGACAAGGCAGGAGCTTCTGCCCTTTTGCGTACGGATCTCTGCCTCCTGCTATCTGGACTGGCTGCTTCCGGCATGGCTGGACTGCGGGAGGACGGTAACCTGGCAGGATGCCTCCGTCCTGCTGGCCGGCCGTATGAAGGAGGAGCAGGGAAGAGGCCTGTTGCGCGCGCGCCTTTCTGAATTGGCAAAGGAGGAAGAGCTTCTGGGACGGAGAGGAGAAGTCGGAGAGGCAGAGAAACGAGAAGCGAAAAAACGAGAAGGGGAAGCAAAGGAAAAAGAAGAGGATAGGGAAGGGGAAGAAAGAGAAGAGGGCGGGGAAGAAAAAGAAAGGGAAGAGCCAGCCTGCCAGACGGACGATGCCCGGGATCCCATCCGTCGCCTGCAAGAACGGATGGAGAGCGTTTATCCCCATGAAATTCTGGGCAGGCTGTATACCAAGACCACGGTTTCCGAACTGAAGAAAGCCGGCATGGAAGAAACGGCAGAAGAAGCCTATCGTCTGTTTTCGGAAGAGGAACCAATACCCTATCTGCCACGCTTTATCAGGGAGAAGGAAACCCAGGACTCAGATACGCATTTGGCCGCCCGTGAGGATAGGTTGCGAAGCGGCTGCCAACCATTTTGCAACCGTGGATTTTGCCCCGATGAAGCGGACAGAGAGATGATAACAGAAGGAAAGATGGGAGGAGCGGCGCGGGGAAGCGCTTATCATAAGGTTTTGGAGCTGTTTGACTTCAAAGGACGCACCCGGATCCTGTCCGACAAACAGACGGGGGAAATACTGGACTCTATGGTGGGACATGGTCTGGAAAAGGGCTACCGTGAGGCGGTGCGTCCCGACAAGATTACGCGCTTTCTGAAAAGCGGCCTGGCAGAACGTATGGAGCGGGCAGCGCAGGCAGGGCGCCTGTTCAAGGAACAGCCCTTTGTGCTAGGGCTTTCCGCCAGCGAGATGGATCCCGCCTTTCCGGAAACGGAGACCGTCCTGATCCAGGGTATCATCGACGTTTTCTTTGAAGAGGAGGACGGTCTCGTTGTGGCCGACTATAAAACGGACCGGGTGGAGGATGCCGGAGAGCTTCTGAATCGCTATCGGGTACAGCTGGAATACTATGCCAGAGCCCTTACCCAGATCACAGGGAAATTCGTAAAGGAGAAAATCATCTATTCCTTTGCGTTGCAACAGGAAATTCCTGTTTGAGCATTGCAAAGTAGGTTAAAATCGGATATAGTTAATTCGTACGAAAGAACCGGGGGATCATGACCGGCAGAGGAACGGACGCGCCTGCGGTTTGGACGTTCAAACCGCAGCAGCGACGGGCACGCCTGCGGCTGTCCGTAAAATACGAGATGAGGAGGAGATGTAAAATGAAACTTGATCTAAAACTGAAGTTCGGAATCAAAGAGGTGGTTGCGATCGGTATCGGTACGGCCCTCAATATTGCCTTAACGAACGTGCAGGTGCCCTTTGGCATCGTGCCCAATACGGCGCTCCAGTCCAAGATGGCTGTGATGGCCTTTTTTGCAGCCGTATTCGGGCCCATCGTGGGCGGAGCAGTGGGACTTCTGGGCCATGCGCTCAGCGATGCAGTGTTTTATGGCAGCGTGTGGTGGAGCTGGGTTTTGCCGGATGCGGTTCTCGGCATCATCTTGGGCCTGTTTGTATCCAAGTATGCGATCAAGGAAGGCGGATTTAATGGGAAGGCGATCGTTTTGTTCAACGTTGTGCAGGTGATTGCCAACGGGATTGCCTGGATTCTGCTCGCACCCATCCTGGATATCGTGATCTACGCGGAGCCTGCCAACAAGGTGTTCATGCAGGGCCTGCTTGCTTTTGTGGGCAACGTGGTGGTGATAGCGATCCTGGGAACGCTGCTGGCGGTTGCCTATTCCAAGATCGGAGCGAAATCCTCCAGCCTCAGCAAGGAAGACTGATAACGGCCTGCTTTCCGGCAGGGCAGGGGGAATACGAAATGGAATCCTGCTGTGCAGGATTCTATTTCGTTACGAGAATCGGGCGCGCGGCGAAAGCCGGCTGATTAGAGAGAGGTACGCAATGACCCCTATCATAGAATTTAAGGATTATACGTTCAAATACCGTTCCCAGGTGGAGCCCACTTTACATAATATCAATTTAACCATACACAAAGGGGAAAAGGTGCTCATCGTGGGACCGTCGGGTTCCGGGAAATCCACGCTGGGCCACTGTATCAATGCACTCATCCCTCATTCCATGAGCGGGGAGAGCACGGGGATCCTGACGGTGGGCGGACAGGATCCTGCCAAGGCGGGGGTCTTCGGCATGTCCAAGCTGGTGGGGACGGTGCTACAGGACACGGACGGACAGTTCATCGGCCTGACGGTGGCGGAGGATATTGCCTTTGCCCTGGAAAACGACTGTGTTCCCCAGGAGGAGATGCGCTCGCGGGTGGAGGAGGCAGCCCAGGTGGTGGATGTGAAGGCGCTGTTGGGCCATGCGCCCACGGAGCTTTCCGGCGGACAGAAGCAGAGGGTATCCATGGCCGGCGTGATGATCGACGATGTGGAGATCCTCCTTTTTGACGAACCTTTGGCAAATCTGGATCCGGCTACGGGAAAACGGGCCATTGACCTGATCGACAAGATCAGCCGTTCCACGAACAAAACTGTGCTGATCATCGAACACAGGCTGGAGGACGCGCTGTATCGGGACGTGGATCGGATTATCGTGATGGGGGACGGCAGGATCGTGGCGGATGAAAAGCCGGACAAGCTTCTTTGCATGGACGTGTTGGAAAAGGAGGGGATCCGGGAACCCCTTTATATTACGGCCCTGAAGCATGCCGGATGTCAGGTGGAAGCAAAGAGCCTGCCCCAACATATCGAAACGATGGATTTAAAGCCCTACCAGGAGAAAGTACAGGCCTGGTTTCAAAAGGCACCGCTTCCGCCCGCCCGTCCGGCAGGGGAAGCGGCGCTGGAGGTGAAGGGGCTGGAGTTTTCCTACGTTCCGGGGAAACCCGTACTGCGCGACATCAATTTCCGTGTGGGAAAAGGGGAAATAATGAGCATTGTGGGAAAGAACGGGGCCGGAAAGAGCACCCTTTCCAGCCTGATCTGCGGCTTCCATCGTCCCACAAAGGGGGCGATCCTCTTAAATGGGCAGGATCTGTCGGATAAATCCATCAAGGAGCGCGGGGAAGTGATCGGGTTGGTGATGCAGAACCCGAATCAGATGATCAGTAAGCCCATGATTTTTGACGAAGTGGCCCTGGGCCTGGCGGTGCGGGGGGTGCCAGAAGAGGAGATCAAAGAAAGGGTCTATGAAACGCTGAAAATCTGCGGCCTTTACCCGTTCCGCAACTGGCCGGTTTCGGCGCTCAGCTTCGGACAGAAAAAGCGGATGACTATCGCCTCCATTCTGGTGATGAACCCGGAGATCCTGATTCTGGACGAACCTACGGCAGGGCAGGATTACCGGCATTATACGGAGATCATGGAATTTTTAAAGGAGATCAACGAGCGGCTGGACATTACCGTCATTATGATCACCCACGACATGCATCTGATGCTGGAGTACACGGACCGGGCAGTGGTCATAGCGGATGGAATGATGCTGGCGGATGATACGCCGGCCCGTGTGCTGACGGACGAGGCGATATCCGACCGGGCTTATTTGAAGAAGACATCCCTGTATGATCTGGCGGTGAAGTGCGGGATCGGGGATCCCTCCGGCTTTGTGGATCGGTTCATCTACTTTGAAAGGAGGGGGAGGGACAATGGCTAGATTTCTCACCTATGCGGAAAAGGATACCTGGATCCACCGCCTGAGCGGCGTGACCAAGATGGTGTTTTTCATCCTTTGGTCCCTGGGAGGGATGCTTACCTACGATACGAGAGTCCTAATTACCATGCTGACCCTCAGTCTGATCATTTTCAAGATATCCAAGACGGAATGGAAGCAGGTGGGGACGGTGTTCAAGTTCATCCTCTTTTTCCTGTGTCTGAACCTGCTGTTCATCTATACTTTCTCTCCTTATGAGGGTTGCAGGATCTACGACAGCCGGACGGAGCTCTTCCATATCGTGGGAAAATATAGCATGACGGCGGAACAGCTGTTTTATGAATTCAACATCATGCTGAAATATCTCACCGTGGTGCCGGTGGTGCTGATGTTCATGGTTACCACAAATCCCAGCGAATTTGCGGCGAGCCTGTCCCGAATCGGCGTCAGCTATAAGGTGGGTTATTCCTTGGCCATCGCCCTGCGGTATGTACCTGACGTGCAGGCGGATTTTACCAAGATTAAGCATGCCCAGGAGGCGAGAGGGATAGAGATGTCCAGTAAAGCTTCCCTCCTGAAACGGCTGAGGAACATGGCCAATATCATCTTTCCTCTGCTCTTTTCCAGTATGGATCGGATCGACGTGGTGAGTAATGCCATGGAGCTGCGCGGGTTTGGAAAGAGTAAGAAGAGAACCTGGTACATGGGGAAGGCGTTGGAGCGGAATGATTTTCTCACGCTCGCGTTCGTAATCTGTTTTATAGCGGCGGCCATGATTATAACGTATTATGATGGCAGCAGATTTTATAATCCGTTCCATTGATAACCGGATTTGGGACGCTGATTAAAATGCCGCTTGCGCGGCGGAATGAGAGGGAACATGAGATATGTGATTGATAATGGGCAGCTCCGGGTGGAGGCTGACAGCCTGGGCGGGGAGCTGCAGTCTATCAGGAAGGATGGGGGCGAGTACCTGTGGCAGGCAGATCCCGCCTATTGGGATGGGAAGGCGCCTAATCTGTTTCCGTATATTGCCAGGATGACGGAAGGCAAGTACGTGCTGGACGGACAGACGTACCATATGTCGATCCACGGCTTCGCCCACACTATGGAAATGAAGGCGGAGGAGACTGGGAGGGACAGGCTGGTATTCCGGCTGGATGCGGATGAGAAGACCCGTGCCTGTTATCCTTTTGAGTTCACCTTCCGGATCATCTATGAGCTGGAGGAAAGCGTGCTGCACCTTACCTACCAGGTGGAAAATCTCGGGACGAAGGAGATGTATTTCGGCGTGGGCGGGCATCCCGGTTTCTGTCTGCCATTTGGGCAGGGCGCGGAGACGGAAGAAAAGAAGGCGGCATTTGAGGATTATTATCTGGAATTCGGTGAGGATGAGGACGGAAACGATGGAAACGCCGCCAACGCAAGCGGGCTGAGGGAAGCGCCGGCCTGCCCGGTCCGGATCGGTTTTTCCCCTTCCTGCTTCTTAAACGGGGAGGATGTGCCCTACCAGCTGGAGAATGGAAAGAGAATTCGGCTCCGTCATGACCTCTTTGATCAAGATGCCATTGTGCTGAAGGATGTTCCGAAATGCGTGACGCTCAAGGCGGAGGGAAGCGGCAGGTATGTGAAGGTGCGTTATCCCGATATGCCTTACCTGGGAATCTGGCATGCGGTGAAGAAACCGGCGCCCTACGTGTGCATTGAGCCGTGGTCGTCCCTGCCTTCGAGGCAGGATGTGGTGGAAGATCTGGCAACACAGCCGGGCCTGATCTGTCTGCAGGGGGGAGGCTGCTACCGGAATGCGTGGGAGATCGAGGTGGAATAGGGAAGCCCGCGTCCTGCAAGGAAAACGGCTATTTCATAGGGTATAAGTCAAAGGGCATTTCATCTTTGATCGGATGGATGCCCTTTTCTCATCGAGATCGACCAATGCTTTGATTTGATTGACGAGAAAAACGATAAAATGGCCAGCTCCAATTTTCGGGCGTTTGTCCTGGGAAATATACGGGAATGCTGGAAAAACTCTGCGGAATCGTCTATACTATACAAAAGTAGTAAAAAGGGGCGAACAAAAGAGGCAGGGTGCGGATTATGATAGACAGGCTTTTTGCAGAACGGCTGATCGATAAAATATCCCAGTTCACGGAATACAACATCAATATTATGGGTGACGACGGCATCATCATCGCCAGCAGGATGAAGGAAAGGGTGGGAACCTTCCATGAGGTGGCGTTTCAACTGCTCAAGGGAGAAGAAGACAGCCGTGTAGTGATCCGGGACGACCTGGAAAAAGGGGTGCGATGCGGCGTCAACATGGTGATTCATGTAAATAAGCGGAAGGAAGGGGTGGTAGGCTTGTCCGGCGACCCGAGGGAAGTGATGCCGGTGGCGAAGATCGTGAAGATGTCCGTGGAAGTGATGCTGGAGCATGAACAGTACAAATATGAAAGCCTGAAAAAGTACAATCTGCGGGAACAGCTGATGCAGCTGATCCTTTATAATGCGGAGTATGGCAGAGAAGACCTGAGCAGATATACCATTCCCCTGGAGCTTTTGGAGGAAATGGTCCGGATCCCCATTCTGATCGAATATGAGAACGGGGAAGGGAGGTTGGAAAAGCTGCGAAAGCTTCTGGAGGATAATGGCGCTTTTACCAGGCAGGATCTGGTGGATGTGACGAAAGACGGTTTTTTGATCATCTTCAAATCCATAGACTGTCCCATGGGCTATATCATGCAGAATTATAAGTACCTGATCGCCGAGTATCTGGCGCCGCTCCTGCAATATACGAGAAAGGCGGAGATTGGGACGGGTATCTACATCGGCCCCATGCAAAATGATCTTATGTATTATCGCCAGGCCTATCAATATTGCCTGTGGATGCAGAAGAACATCAGAAAAAAAGGAAGTTTCTATTTCTATGACTATATTGAGCGTTATTTGGAATCCCTGGCATCCCTCTCGGAATCCCACGCCCTGTTCCTGATGTTGAAGAAAGAGCTCGGCGGAAAGTTTATCGACAACTACCAGGAGACGATGGAAGCGCTGATTGACAGCCACTATAATTTATCTAAGGCCAGCAATAAGCTGCATGTGCACAAGAATACCTTCGTCTACCGATTGGACAAAATCCGGGAGGCGTTGAACATGAACCCCCTCTCCAGCCATACGGATAGAGAGTTCATGGAATATTTCTATACCTATCTTCAGAAGAAATACTAATGGCAGTACGGTGGGAAAAACGATAAGGGCAGGAAGAAAAGGCATGGACCGGAAGGGGAAGGGAACTTTCGGGACCGTGTTTTTTTGATTTCCTTTTTTGTGTCGGCTACACAAAAGGGCGAACGGTATTTTGGGAAAGCGGGACGATGTATCGGAAGGGGGAAAGGGTTATAATAAATCCATAACAGATACAGGAACAAAGGGAGGTTGATTCTACTCTCGTTTTGGAAAGGAATGAGTACCTGTTAAAGCGGGCAGATGGGAAGCCGTGCCCAGGGAACGAGCGGGCGTTGCTTTACGCACGAAAGTTCCTTTGCATGGAAAACTGCCTGCAGGCGGTAGAATGAGAGGAAAGATGAGAGAAGAGTATCGGGATGCAGAGGAGATCATCCAAAAATCGATTGCGGATATTCTGCCGGACAATGCAGTTAGAATCGCTCTTGTGAATAAACGGTTCCCAAAAGACGTTTATGTGGTGGCGGTGGGTAAGGCGGCATGGAAAATGGCGCAGACATGCCAGCAAATCATGGGAGAGAGGATCAAGCGGGGGATTATCCTGACCAAATACGGATATGCCCAGGAAGGGCTGAAAGGCTTTGAGGTGGTGGAAGCGGGCCATCCCATACCGGATGAAAATTCCCTGGCGGGAACCCAGAAGATCCTTGAGATGGTAAAGGGATTGAGGCAAGAGGATGATATCATTTTCCTGCTGTCGGGAGGAGGTTCTTCTTTGTTTGAAAAACCTGTGGAGGGGATCAGCCTTGCCGATATCCAGGAGGTGACGCAGCAATGTTTGCGGTGTGGCGCCGGAATCATGGAGATCAACACGATCCGCAAGAGGCTGTCCGATGTGAAGGGCGGACGGTTCGCGGCCCATTGTGCGCCTGCCCGGATCTATGCGATCGTCCTTTCGGATGTCGTGGGAGATAAACTGGACATGATCGCTTCGGGACCTGCCTGTAAGGATACGTCTACCTGCGAGGAGGCTTTACGCATCATCGACAAATACGATCTCAAGCTAAAGGGACACGTACTTTCAGCCCTGCGAAGAGAGACGCCGAGGAAGATAGATAACGTGGAAACCTATATCACGGGTAGCGTGACCGAATTCTGTAAGGCAGCTGCAAAATATGCGGATGAGCTGGGATACAGTCCTTATGTGCTGTCGAGCAGTCTGGATTGTGAAGCCAGGGAAGCGGGGAAGTTCATGGCCTCTGTGGCGAGGGCGGCTGCGGAAGGACGGGATTACAGCCTGAAACCGCCCTGTGCGGTAATCGCAGGAGGCGAGACTGTGGTCCGAATCCTGGGAAAGGGAACCGGCGGAAGGAATCAAGAGATTGCCTTAAGCGCAGCGCAGGGGATCCGAAGCCTGAAGAATGTGGTGCTTTTTTCCATCAGTTCGGACGGAACGGATGGGCCTACGGATGCGGCAGGCGGCATTGTATGCGGCTCCACTGCGGAAGAATTGGAACGAAAGGGGATCAACTGGGAAGAAGCTCTTTTAGACAATGATTCCTACCATGCATTGGAACAGATAGACGGCCTCATTAAGATAGGGGCCACAGGGACGAATGTGAACGATATAACCGTCATTCTCTGCAAATAAGTTTGCGTTTGTCTCTGATTAAAATGCCGCTTGCGCGGCGGAATGAGAGGAAATATGAGAGATTCGATTCATAAATATTTTCAGATCGGGACGATTCAGTGGATGAGCCATCCTCCGGCGGATTATGATGTGCTGGATTCCATCAAGACGGTCGCGTGTGACGATTTCTTCGACGTGTTGGAGGTGACGCGGTTTCAGGACGCCGGGATGAGACAACAGGCCAGAAGGATGCTGGAACAGGCTCACATGAATGTGTGTTACGGCGCACAGCCCAGATTGTTGGGCCCTGGACTGAATCCCAACGATATCGATGAGGAAGGAAGAAAAAAGGCGGAAGCGACCCTGCTGGAGGCTGTGGATGAGGCGGAATGCCTGGGAGCAAAGGGGATCGCGTTTCTGGCCGGGAAATGGGAAGAGGCCACCAGGGAGCAGGCGTACAGCCAGTTGCTCAAGACGACAAAAAACGTATGCGTCTATGCCGCGTCCAAGGGCATGAATGTGGAGCTGGAGGTATTTGACTACGACATGGATAAGGCGGCTCTGATCGGCCCGGCACCCTACGCTGCCAGATTTGCGGCAGATATGAGGAGTACGTGCAGCAATTTCGGATTGATCGTGGATCTGTCTCATTTTCCCACAACTTATGAGACGTCCAGGTTCGTGATCAGGACGCTTAGGCCCTACATCACCCACCTCCATATCGGGAATGCGGTGGTGAAGAAAGGGTGTGAGGCATATGGGGATCAGCACCCCAGATTTGGTTTCCCGGAGAGCGCAAATGACACACAGGAGCTTCTGGACTTCTTCCGGGTTTTAAAGGAAGAAGGATTTTTCCAGGCGGATCGGCCCTATGTGCTTTCCATGGAAGTGAAGCCCTGGAAGGGAGAAGACGGAGATCTGATCCTAGCAGGGACCAAAAGAGTGATCAACAGAGCATGGGCTCTGCTGGAAGATTAGAAGGGAGGATTTTACAATGAAGAGAAAATGGTTAGCGCTTGCACTTGCAGGGACGCTCGTCCTGGGTACGTTGGCAGGCTGTGGAAATTCCGGTTCCGGGAATCCCGGACAGGGAAGCTCCAGCCAGGAGAACACCGAACAGGCGGCGGAATCCGAGGGGGGGGGTAAATGACCCAGCGGCGGATGCAGTAGAAGCCGAGCCGGCCCAGACCCCGGATCCCGACGAAAAAATTACTTTGAAATTCGCCACAGGTGCGTCGGAGATCGTTCCCGCACTGAACGAGATTTTCACAAACTACAATGCGGAGCATCCGAACGTGACGATCGAGGTGACCGTCCTGCCCGGCGGCGTCGCCGGATTCAACTCGGCAATGGGTTCCAAGTTTGCGGCAGGGGATGCGCCGGATATCTTTGAGTATCAGTGGGGCTCCCAGATCAATGCCTATGCAAAGGGAGGAAACCTTCTGGATCTGACGGATATCGGGGTGAAGGAAACCATCCAGGATATCAAGAAGCCAGTGAACATATATAACGGAAGGGAGTATGCATACCCGGTTTCGTTCATGTTCTGGGGCCTGATGTATAACACACAGATCGCCGAACAGGCAGGGGTGGAGGAAATCCCCAAGACGTTGAACGAATTCTTTGGCGCTATGGATAAGATGAAAGCGAACGGGATCGAGTATCCCTTCATCGTTCCGGCCAAGGACGGTTCTGGCGCCACAGGTTATGTGTTCTGCTACCTGCATCAGATCGTTTCCGGAAAGAACCCTGATTTCTATTATCAGTGCTGTACAGGCGAGAAGAGCTGGAACGGAGAAGAGTGGAGATCCTTGTTTGAAGTCTATGACCAGCTTTTAGACTATGCCAATCCGGACAGTCTGGGCTTGGATCCCGACAACGCTTTAACCAGGTTCGCAAGGGGAGAAGGCGCCCTCATGGTGAGCGGTTCCAGCACGATCAAGCGTCTGGAAGAGATGAACCCCGATCTGGCAGGGAAGCTGAAGTATATCCCCTTCCCGCTCTATGATACCGTGGATGAATATCAGACGATCGCGGACTTTGACAGCGCCCTGTCCATCTGGTCAGGAACCAAGTATCCTGAGGTGGCGATCGACGTATACAAGTATCTGTTCCTGCCTGAAAACAATTCGCTGCTCAACCAAGCGAGGAATGCTATTGTTACGGTAAAGGGCGCTGATTCCAGTTATATGGATGCGTCCCTGGTGGATCAGATGCCTCTGCTGGACGAAGGAAAGTATGTGGGATTCTCCGAGAGAGAATGGATCCCTGGGATCAAGGAGATCATGAAGACCATCGTTCAGGATTGGATGGGAGGAACAAATCTGGATACCACGCTGGAAAATCTGGAGAAGGAGCATCAGAGGCTCCTGGATGCGGATCCTGGATTTATGACGGAATTTGAGGAACTCAGGTCCAGCATGGGCGAATAGAAAACACACGGGCCTGTGCTTTGGTACAAGAGCACAGGCCCGTCTCTATCAAGGAAGGGCATAGATAAATGAGACAGACGAAAAAGAAGCATGCTGTTTCGGTCAGCTCCGCTCTCCAGTATACGGTGATGTTCCTGCCGATGCTGGCGGCATACCTGATCTTTTCCACCTATCCGGTCTTTGAAGGTGTTTTCTACAGCTTCACCAATTGGGACGGATTAAATTCCGATTTTGATTTTGTGGGCCTGCAGAATTACAAGACGTTCATCCATGACTTCGTGGTCTTAACCCCTTTGCGCAACACCTTCGTATATGCCTTCTGGGTAACGATTATCCAGAATATCTGCGCTCTGGCCCTGGCATTGGCCCTAAACCAGAAATTCAAAACGAAGAACCTGCTTCGAACCTTCATTTTCATTCCGGTGGTGCTCAGTTCCCTGATCGTGGGGTATCTGTGGAGTTATCTCTTCACGGAACCGATCGCCATGCTGGGAGGAAAGCTGGGAATAGAAGCCATGAAGTATAACCTGCTGGGCAATAAGGCGACCGCTCTGGGAGCCGGGATTTTCGTATCCGTGTGGAAGAGCGTGGGCCATACGATGGTAATCTATCTGGCGGGCCTCCAGAATATCGACAAGGAGGTCAAGGAAGCGGCGCTGGTGGACGGAGCCAAGGGCTTCAAGCATTTCCGCTATATCACTTTCCCGCTGATTGCCCCTTCCCTAACGATCAATATCGTACTGGTCATGGAAGGCGCGTTCAAGCAGTTCGACCTGATCTTCGGCCTGACAGGAGGCGGCCCCGGCAATTCCAGCGAGCTTCTCTCTCTTACCATTTACAGAGAGTCCTTTGAATATTACCGGGCCGGATACGGGGCGACGATGGGCGTGATTCTGGCGCTGATCATCATCGTGCTCTCGCTGGTGGAGCTGGGCGTTTTGAGAAAGAGGGAGGATAAGCTTGGGTAACATGAGAGAAGTAAAAGAAAGAAAACACGAGGCCGGGTTACATCCTGTACGGATACGGAACATCACAGGCGAACTGCTCATGATCGCATTCACCTGTGTCTTTCTGTTCCCGTTCTATGTCATGATCATCCTGGCAGTCAAGACGCCCGCGCAAGCCTTGATGGATCCGCTGTCATTTCCGACCGAGATCCAGCTCTCCAATTTCTCGACGGCTTGGGAGATGACGGATTTTCCGAGAGTTTTTCTGAATACACTAATCATCACGGTCGTGAGCGTGGCGCTGATCGTATTGGTTACCGAAATGGGGACCTTTGTCATGCATCGGACGAAGAACCAGTTTGTTAGGCGGCTGTACTATTTCTTCATCGCGGGGATGATGATTCCGTTCTATCTGTCCCTGTGCCCGTCCGTCAGGCTGATGAAGAATCTGGGACTGATGGACTCCATCCTGGGGATCTGCATCTCCTATGTGGGTAGAAACGTGCCGTTTGCGGTGTTCCTATTCATGGGATTCATCCGGAGCGTGCCGAACGATCTGGCTGAATCGGCGGTGATAGACGGCTGCAGCCCTTTCAGGATGTACTGGGGAATCTATTTCCCGCTGCTTAAGCACGTGGTTTCCACACTGGTGATTCTGGATACCATGGCGATCTGGAACGATTTCCTCTATCCACTGCTCGTTCTGCAGACCAAGAAGAACCAAACGCTGACGCTAGTCCAGTATGTGTTCCGGAGCGAGGCGAATACTCAGTGGAATTTGATCTTTGCGAGTTATGTGTTGTCAATGCTGCCGCTGCTCATCACCTATTTTGCATTACAGAAGAACATTGTGGAAGGGATTGCGGCAGGAGCTGTAAAGGGTTGAGATACGCGCGCTAAAGCGCGCAGATGGGAGAACAAAATGGGAAAAGAGAAAATGGTCGATTTCGGGGCAGTATATTTCAGATATTCCGCTCCGGCAAAACAGGATTGGGAACGGGACTATCAGAGAGCCTCGGAGGATGGGATTACCCATTTCAGACATTGGGTGCCCTGGGCAGCGATCGAGACGGCGCCGGGCGTATTCGACTGGTCGCCCTATGACGAGCACGTGGCATTGGGTGTCAAATACGGGATTAAGACCGTCCTTGCGGAGATGTCCTCCATCGTGCCGGACTGGTTCTACGCGCAGCATCAGGATGCCAGGATCACGGACAGGCATGAACATAAAAGGGTGAACCGGATGAACGATAGCTCCATGGCAGGCGGCGTTCAGTCCATGTGCATGGATCACCAGTCGGTCCGTGACGGCGTGAGCGGATTCTTAAAAGCCATGGGTGAACATTTCAAGGGCATGGAAGGGATTATCGGTTATGATGTCTGGAACGAATGCAGTATGTATAACCCGGAGGATCGCTGCTACTGTGAAGAGACGGAAAGAGCCTTCCAGGAATGGCTGAAGGAGAAGTACGGAACGCTGGAGAACCTGCACAGCGTTTGGTGCAGACACAGTTATACGGACTGGTCCCAGATCAGGCAGCCCAGATCGGGCGGCCCTATGCCGGAATTCTTCGATATGCTCCGGTTCCAGAACGATAATCTGGAGAAATGGTTCCAATTTAGGATAGATGTGCTTAGAGATGCCGACCCCACCCATAAGATCATCGCGCATGGGAACGGGAAGACCCATAGCGACGCCATGTACTGTTGTGGGGACGACTGGAGATATGCAAAGCATCCGGATATCTTCGGCTATACGCTCTGGTATGCGAATAACTGTACCGCGCTGATGGGCGGCGATATGATCCGTCTGGCCAGCGGAGAAAAGGAATTCTGGAGGGCGGAGGCCATTGGGGACGCTACCTGGGAGTTTCGGAGCGACAAAACGGAGCCAGAACTTCATAAGGACGAGATGGCTTCTGCGGACAATATTCGCATCGATGCCATGATGAGCCTGGGAACCGGAGCCAGCGCCTATATCAATCCCAGATACCGCGGTCTGAACGAAGGCCGCCTGTTCCAGGCCTATGGCTGGTATGCGCCCAACGGGGATAGGACCCCGCGCTCCGAGGAGATTGCAAGGCTTTCCGCGTGGAGCCACAGCGAGGAGGTAGGGGAACTGTGGAGCGCCCGTCCTGATAAGGGCCAGGTGGGCCTGCTGCTTTTAGAGGACGCCCAGGCTCTGTGCTATGCGCTGTTCGATGATACGGACATCTATGCGGACTGCCTGAAGGGAAGCTACCAGGCGTTCGTGGATTCCGGCATACAGGCAGACATCATCCGCATGTCCCAGATCGATGAGTACGATATGCTCTATGTCCCCTATCCTGTGGGCATTTCGGATCAGGATATGAAGACGCTGGAGGCGTGGGTCCGCAATGGCGGGACGCTGATTAGTGAAGGCTGTTTCGGATTTTTCAACGATCGGGGACATGCCATGGAGAATGCGCAGCCCAATCGGGGATTCGCAGATGTGTTCGGGTGTGAGCAGGAGAAGGTACACATGGGGCCGGATGCCAACAAGGAGCTGACGATCGATTCCGTACAGGGAAGGATCCGTGCGGGCGTTTACCGCCAGTCCTTCCGTCCCACCTCCGGATGGGCGGAGGGCCGCTATCCGGACGGCGAGGTGGCAGCCGTTTCCAACCTATACGGGAAGGGAAGAACCCTGCTGGTGGGCTCTATGCCCGGATACGGTTATCACCATCATGCGGATGAGGCGACCAGGAGATGGTTTGCCTCCCTGCTGAGGAGAGCGGGAAAACTGCCCGAGGCAAGGATGCCCTATAACGGGGAGGTTACAATCCGGCTCTGGAGCGGAAACGGGGAAAAATATGCATGGATATTCAATTTTGCCGACATAGAGCAGAGCGTGGAAGTGGAATTTAGGGATGAAATCGGTACGCCCGTGCTGCTGCGCGGTTCCAAGCTGGAATGTGCCAAAGATGGACGTATTACGGTTCGGATCCCCAAAAAGGATGCGGCGATTGTGAAACTCTGATCAGGAAAGGGACTGTTGCGAGATGAAGATAGTAGTACTGGACGGATATACGGAGAACCCGGGAGATCTTAGCTGGGAAAGATTTGAGAAACTGGGAGAACTGACGGTCTATGACAGGACGCCACAGGAAAAGGTGATAGAACGGATCGGGGACGCCCAGGCGGTGATCGTAAACAAGACGCCGCTGAGCCGGGAGGTATTTGAGACGTGTACGCGGATCAAATATGTGGGCGTGCTGGCCACGGGCTATAATGTGGTGGATGTGCAGGCAGCCAGAGAACATGATGTTCCGGTCTGCAACATTCCGACTTACGGAACCACTGCCGTTGCGCAGATGACGTTTGCATTGCTGCTGGAGGTATGCCACCATGTGGCGGAGCACTCGGACGCAGTAAAACGGGGAGAGTGGTCAGGAAATGCGGACTGGTGCTTCTGGAAGTATCCGCTGATGGAGCTGGCCGGCAAGACCATGGGAATCATCGGCTTTGGCCGTATCGGCCAGGCTGTCGGAAAACTGGCAAAGGCATTCGGAATGCAGGTATTGGCGTACGACTCCTTTGAAAACGAAACCGGAAAAGAGATCGCCACATACGTGACCCTGGATGAACTTTTGGGAGAATCAGACATAATCTCCTTACACTGCCCATTGTTCCCGGAAACGGAAGGAATCATCCGAAAAGAGAATATCGACAAGATGAAGGACGGAGTGATCCTGATTAATACCAGCAGAGGGCCGCTGATCCGGGAAGAAGATCTGGCCCGTGCCCTCCGGGAACAAAAGGTGTATGCGGCCGCCTGTGACGTCGTGTCCACAGAGCCCATACAGCCTGATAACCCATTGCTGGGATGCTATAACAGCATTTTGACGCCGCATATTGCATGGGCGCCAAAAGAAAGCAGGCAGAGATTGATGGACGTGGCCGTATCCAATCTGGAAGCCTTTATGGCGGATAAGCCGGTCAATGTCGTAAACCAATAGCATAGGAAAAGGATGTGCTAGGAGGATCGGTTCGGGATGAAAACTTCGCAGTTCAGGCCCGTCTGAGTTGCCACATTATAACAGCAGCGGCCCTGGAAGATCAGATCCGCCGCCTGTTTCAAGCATTTTTTAGAAAATCAGCTGGATTAAGAAAATGGCAAATAGATGTGCCGGATAATAGATGTAGAAGAACCACTTTGAAATCTTCAGGTTAGACTTTGTATGTATATAGATAAACGGCAGGGCAAATAAAGCGAAAATTTCAAAGCCTACGGCATGGCCGCCTATTTTCAGTGCAAGAGGATCTTCCATATATCCGTTCAATGCGGGCAGATAGGTCAGCGTGTAGACAACCGCTCCCAGCCAGGGCTTATTTCTGCAAAGATAGAAAATCATCATCAGAATGAGCCCTGTCATAGCATAGTCAAAATTAATCAGATTCAGTAAGATAAGGCCTGCTATAAAAAGCCACCACTTCTTTTCCTTGAACCCCCAAGTGGCAAGAAGGCTCACTATCAAAGTAAAAAAGATATTTAGATTAAAAATATTTCCGACAATATCATCGGAATTAAACGCCAAGATCCAAAATGGCTGAGAGATCAAAGAAAAAATCCCAAGACGGATAAAATATTTTTTAATGTCATGGGTATATAACATACCTACCGTTAAGCAATAGCAAAAAAGAGGAAAAGCAATCCTCCCAATCCAGCGAAAGACGGGATATTCCGGAAAAAAAGCGTTACCGACGTGATCTACCGTCATAGAAAGAATTGCGATCAGCTTAATCAGATTCGTGTCGAGATTGGTCTTTAATCTTTGTTCCTGCATGTTCAAATTCTCCTTAATTTCAATACATAAGGTTGACATCCCAATTTACCGATGTTTGTCTTCCCTCTATCTGCGGAGGATGCCGATGGCCCGCCATAATTTTATCATATGCCTAATTAGACATCAACGGAGATGTTCGTTAAGTTCTGGGAGAGGGCATTGAAACCGTTGCCGCTCACACCCCAGCAGGACTTTGCTTTGAGGGGGGCCTC
>CANSTU010000003.1 GCA_947650005.1 uncultured Lachnospiraceae bacterium | reverse complement strand
GCGGGCGGAAATATGGTGCGCCGCCACTTCCTGTCCCTAGGCCGCTTCTCTCCTGGCACAATCCTGGCAGGGCGGGCGCATCGGTTTCAAATCTGTTGGCCTGATGGCGGCCGTCAAAGTACAGTTGATTTTTGGGCTGCTTTTGGATATGATAGGAGTAAAGAAGCAGAAACAGGTTGCTTCACAGACGGAATCCCCTTAATTTGTATGCATACTAAGGCGCACAGATGGAATTCCTCTGATTTGTATACGCGCTAAAGCGCGCAGATGGGAGCTAAAAATGGAAAACGCAGCGCAGAAACTTTTAGACGATGTGGAGCGGAAATGGAAATGGTATCAGATCGACCGTTTTGTTGGAGCACTGGTGGGAGCGGTGATCTACTCTTTGGGGATTAATCTATTTATTGTCCCGGTTTCCCTGTACAGCGGCGGCGTGATGGGATTTTCCCAGGTGATTAGGACGGTTCTGGTACAGTATATGCATCTGCCGATCCATAATTTCGATATTGCGGGCCTGGTCTACTATCTGATCAATGTGCCCATTTTGTTGCTGTCCATGCGGCAGATAGGAAGGAGGTTTTTTGCTAAGACGGTGATGTGCGTCACGGCGGTAACTGTACTCCTGTCAGTGATTCCCATACCTGCCCAACCCATCCTGCCGGAAGACACCTTGGCGGTCTGCGTAATCGGAGGTATTATCTGCGGCGCGGGGATGGGGCTGGCTCTGAAAAACGGGGGATGTCTGGGCGGAATGGACATTGTCGGGATGATGCTGGTTAAATGGCGCGGGGATTTCAAGGTGGGTAGGGTGAATATGTTTACCAATATGATCCTGTACGGGATCTGTCTGTTCCTGTTCGATATCCCCACGGTGATCTATTCGCTGATCTATGCTTCAGTAAGTTCTTTTGCCATTGATAAGATGCACTCTCAGACGATAAATGTGGAGGTGCGGGTGATCACCAAGACCAGGAATGAGGAAATGGAAAAGGAGATCTGCAGCAGTATGACGAGGGGAGTGACCAGATGGGAGGCCGTGGGAGCCTTTACCGATGAACAGGTTCAGGTACTGTTCGTCCTGGTCTCTAAGTACGAGCTGGGCCAGCTCAAAAGCATTGTGCATAAGCACGATCCCCATGCCTTTGTAATGATCAATGAAGGGGTACGGGTGGTTGGAAATTATTTGACGAAAATATAAGATGGAGACTGTCAGGCAGCAAAAACCGTGCATGGGTGGGATCGGATGCACGGTTTTTTTGTCTTTTGGATAATTCCATGATAAGCAACCACAGTCTATCCAAATAGTACGGAATCCTTCAGGGATTCCCTGACGTAGTCTATGAATATGCGCTCCGAAGCGTTCCACGTATTGCCGGCAGGAAGCAGCGCATACAAATTGTAGGGCGGAAAGAAACCGTGAGGGAGCATAAACTTGCATTTTTCTGGCACCTGGCTGCTGATCTGCAGGGAAGGGCTGAATCCGAAGCCAACAGTGGCAGAAGCCAGCTGGACAACGGTACAGGTACGTCCGATTTGCAGATAGATGTTGTCTTCCAGGTTAAGGCCATTTTGGGAAAGGGCCGAGTCGATAAATTCTGCCGTTGGATTTATGCTGGAATTTTTAATATAGGGATGTTCAGACAATTCCATCGGATCGATGACAGGATATCGATAGCCGGGCGCGTGGTGGGCGCTGTGAAAAGAGAGCATTTCAGGGTTGGCCACCACAATGATGGAATCCTTTACAAGGAGATGATATTGGAATTCCGCAAGGCGTGAAGCAACGCTGGAATATAGGATGACCATATTGACGTATCCCTCTCGGAGGATATCGAGCATTTGGTAATGGGGCCCTTCGTGGATGGTGGCCTTAATACCAGGATAGCTGTTCAGGAAAGAAGGATAGAGGGAATAAAAAATGGATGCGGCTAGAGAGGTGGTCGTTGCGAACAGAAAAGCTCCCTCATCCTGGTGGGGGGGGGTAGTCAGTTCATGGATAAAGCAACGGTAAGAACGAAGGATTTCTTGGGCCATCTGATAGTATTTTTTCCCGGCTTCGGTCGGAATTAGGCCCGTGGGCGTCCTATAAAACAAAGGGGTTCCAATGGTCACTTCAATACGCTGAATTGCCTGGGAAAGGGCCGGTTGAGAAATGAACAGTTTTTGAGAGGCCTTATTTAGGCTGTGCTCTTCCATGACCGTCTTTACATAAAGCAGTTCTCGGTCCGTCATAGGTTTACCCTCCCCGGAATTGGTTCAATGCAGAATAAAAGACAACCTATTGCCATAGTTCTAAAGTTATCACAAAAAGTGCTTGCATTTCTTTGTGATAACTTTAGAATTATGATTTTTTATTATAAGTTATTTTAATGAAAGTAGCAATGTGTTGGGAAGCGTTAAATTTTTCCTATATGGTTATAAATAAAAGATAATATATGGGCTGCAAAAAAGCATGAGATAATGGATTGGCAATGTAAGGGAAAAGCGTGGGCCTAAGATATTCTATAGGATGCCTATGACATGCAGGGGGATGGTTATGTATAAGATCGTTTTGGTGGATGATGAGAGCTGGGCATTGGTTTACCTGAAAAAAATATTTTCAAGAACTGATCTGTGGTTTGAGGTTGCCGGAACGGCATCCTCAGCAGTCATGGCCGTCAATGTAATCCAAAAGACACATCCTGATGTGCTCATCACGGATATCCAGCTTCCGAACTGCTCTGGCCTGGAACTGCTCCGGCATTTACGGGAAGACGGATACGTAGGGGAAGCGGTGATTGTAAGCGCCTATCAGGAATTTCATTATGCGAAAGAGGCATTCCGATATGGCGTATTCGATTACTGTGTGAAACCCATTGGCCGGGATGCAGCGGAAAATCTGTTGAAACAGCTCGCGGCAAAACTGCAAGAGAAGGAAAAGGGAACCTGCCAAGGAGGTTTTCGAGAACAGGAGTGCATTGCGGGAGAAAAGACGGATGAGGAGATGGCATTTCAGAACCTTTTGGTGTATATTAAAAATCATTATATGGAGAAGCTTTTAATCAGGGATCTTGCAAATGCGTACGCTTTTTCACCCAATTACTGCAGCAGCCTTTTTGTAAAGAATGTGGGAATGACCTTTTCCCAATATCTGACGAAGCTGCGGATGGAGCATGCGGCCGAGCTGGTACGGACGACCCTGTTTTCCACCGGTGAGATTGCATGGAAGGTGGGATATGAGGATGAGACCTATTTTTATAAGGTGTTTAAAAAGTATTATGGGGTTTCTCCGGTCCGGTTCCGTAATGGGACTGATCCGTTGGACGGCTGCCAATCCTGTAAAAATGAACCGTGAGGTTCCGATGAAAAAGAAGACCATATATTACAAATTCCTGAGGGTATCCATTTTCATAGGCCTGTTGATGGTGATCTTTCAATTTGGAACGTTTATCCATCTGTCGCGGAGTATCACACAACAGAATATGGAACATGCTTCGGCCTCCGTTTCCCAGATAACGGAGGCAATAGAGAAATCATTTAACGAAATCCGGACAGCAGCTTATTATTTATCCATAGGCTCATCGATTGAAAACTACTTAATCCCTTCGAATGATTATGAATTGTATAAGAACCACAAATACTTTATACAGACCATAGACTCTTTGGTGAAGGGGAATAATTATATACAGGATGTTGCACTGTACCGGTCGGACGGAAGGATTTTTTTCCACTACAAAGACGACGATATTCTTCACCAGGTCCTTCGGTTTCACAGGATGGAATATGAAACCAGGGTTCAGGAATCGGCCTTTCAGATCATTTATGATGAGGATGGGAGGGATTCTTATATCGCATATATCCAGCCTGTGTATTATCTGACACGTATTAATTCCTTCTGGCGGCAGCAAGTAGGCTGCCTAGTGGTGATCGTGGATAAAAAACAGGTGGGAGCAATCTTGGATCGTGAAGGGGAAGATTCCATTGGCACCATCTGTCTTGTAGATCAAGGTGGAAAAATCATAGATGTTTTGCAGAAAAACAAAAGGCCGGAGGAGGGGAATGAAAAAATACCGGACATGGATATGCAGAATATTCGGGGAACGGGATGGGGGATCGGATATATACTGAACTATGAAGCGATCCGGAACAGATATATTGAGTTCCGTTATATGGTCTTCCTGATGATCTTTATGGCATTTTTATTGTTATATGCTTTGCTTCAAATCTATAATACCGGCATTGTAAGACCGATATCCGACTTAGATGGCCAGATTGAGCACGTGATATCCGGTGGGTTAAAAAAACGTATTACCATGGACCGGGACGATGAGATCGGACATATTGCTAAGGCGGTCAACGACATGCTGGATCACCAAACGGAGATATCCTATAAAATGCTGTATACACAGCAGCAGTTATATGAGAAGGAAATCGAAGCAAAGGAAAATGAATTCAGGATATTGGAAAATCAGATTAATCCCCATTTCGTGCTCAATACGCTCCAGTGTATCTGCGGGATCGCAGTGGCCTATGATGTGCCGGTTATTGCGGATATTGCCGTAGATATGAGCGTTATATTTCACTATTCCCTGCGTGCCCCGGAATTCGTAACGTTGAACCAAGAATTGGAAATGATCCGGCACTATTTCCATATTATTGAAGTAAGGTTTGACGGAAAATATAAGGGGACGATAGAAACGCCAGAAGAAATGCTGCATATGTCTGTTCCCAAAATGCTGATCCAGCCCTTGGTTGAAAATGCAGTTCAACATGGGATGAAGGGAAGGGAGGAAGGGCATATAGAAGTCCGTTGCCTGCCAACTTTGTACGATGAGGTAGAAATCGTGATACATGACGACGGATGCGGAATCGCGCCCGGGAGGCTGGAAGAGTTGCATAAGGTTCTGAATAATGAAGAAGAACTGCAAAGAAATAGCCTGAAGCTAAAGCGCATAGGAATCGCCAATTCCTGTCTGCGGATCAGAAATCTGTATGGGACCTCCTACGGAGTCACCATTGACAGCGTATATGGGAAAGGGACGGACGTCAAAATCCGGCTCCCGCGGGCAAAGGGGGAAATCGGAAAGTAAAGTACAGTAGAAAAGTACAGGAAAGACCGTAGTTATTTCCATAACGGAATAACTGCGGTTTTTTTATAATTATTCCTAGCAGAAGAAGATTTGGGAGGATGGGATATGGGAAAAAAGGTGCAAGATGGGGGCAATGTCCGGTTGAAGAAAGGGCTGTGGCCCCAAATTTGGAAAAACAGGGGGTTATATCTGTTTCTTGCTCCCACAGTACTTTATTTTATTGTTTTTAATGTGGCTCCGATCTATGGTTTACAGATCGCATTTCGTGATTTCAAGCCGTCCAAAGGAATAACAGGAAGCCCATGGGCGGGCATAAAATACATAGAGAAATTCATTACTTCCTATTCCTTTTGGAGCCTGTTAAAGAATACTCTAATTTTGAGCTTGTATTGTCTGGCAATCACGCTTCCGCTGGCGTTGCTTTTGGCCGTTGTTCTAAAGTATCTTCCATTTAAGCGGTTCGCAAGGCTACTTCAGACGGTTTCTTACATGCCCCATTTTATTTCCATGGTGGTCCTTGTGGGTATGTTAAAGGTGTTCCTTCTGCCCGGCAGCGGTATTGTCAATGTTCTTCTCGGCATATCCGTCGATTTCATGGGAGATCCAGGTTATTTTCCACACCTGTATGCATGGACGCGGGTCTGGTCCCATCTGGGATATAACGCAATCATTTTTATTGCCGGGCTGACCGGGGTAAGCGAAGAATTGCATGAGGCGGCAATCATGGATGGGGCCAATAAGCTCCAGCGGATTATCCATGTGGACATGCCGAGCGTCGTCCCCATGCTGATCATTCTGTTGATCATGGAATCAGGAAATTTATTGAATGTGGGCTTTGAAAAGGCTTTCCTGATGCAGAATGCCACGAACTTGGGCGTGTCGGAAATCATCAGTACCTATGTATATAAGATGGGTTTGCTGAGCACCCAGTATAGCTATGCGGCGGCAATCGGATTATTCAATAATGTGATAAACTGCCTGATCCTAATCGCGGCGAACAAAGTGGCGCGTAAGACGACGGATTCTTCCTTGTGGTAGATATGATGTGAGTGCCCGCTGAAGCGGGCAGAGGGGAGCAAGGTTGAAAGAAAGGCGCTTTCAACCTCCCTGATATAAGCGCCCGCTAAAGCGGGCAGAGGGGAGCAAAATGAATAAAAAAGCGGATCGTATTCTGGAGTTGTTTTTTATATTGATTTCCGTGTTTGTGCTGGTGATTTGCGCATATCCGATTTATTTTGTGCTCATCGCTTCTGTCAGTGCGCCTGAACAGGTGGCCGCTGGGAATGTGGTGTTGTTGCCAAAGGATATTACGCTTTCCGCATATCAGTATATCATGAAGGAAAAGAGATTATGGATGGGTTATCGCAATACCATTTTCTATACCATCGGGTCGGTGATATTCGGCATGGCTTTGACGATTCCTTCCGCATATGCGCTTTCCAGAAAGGATCTGCTGGGAAGGAATGCTGTCATGAAGTTTCTCACTTTCCTCATGTTTTTCCAGGGAGGGCTGATTCCTACCTACTTAGTCGTGAGTAAGATCCACTTACTGAATACACCGTGGATCCTGATCATTCTCAATTGCATTACCGTGTCCAATATCATCGTTGCCCGCACTTTTTTTATGGGAAATGTCCCGGACGAATTGTTGGAAGCGGCCCGACTCGACGGATGTGGAAACGTAAAATTCTTCTTCTCCGTTGTAATCCCACTGTCAAAGACGATTTTAGCCGTCATGATTCTGTATATAGCCGTTTGGCAATGGAACTCATACTTTAATGCCCTGATTTATACCACTAACAGTAAATTACAGCCGTTACAGCTGGTTCTGAGGGATATTCTCATCCAGGGCCAGAATCTTACCACTACGGATGAGATGGATGCGGATGCGGTAAAATATTTGATGGAAATTTCTCAGATGATTAAGTATGGGGTAATTGTGGTTGCTACGGTTCCAATCATCTGCGCGTACCCTTTTATTCAAAAATATTTTGAAAAGGGAGTGCTGATCGGATCCATCAAGGGATAATCTTTGGTTTTTCGGGAATGTAAGATAACGGAATGAATGGCCGATCCTTCATTTCTGTTATCTTCAGATAAATATACATAATTTCATACAAGGATGGGGGTGCGGATCAAAAACGGACTCCCGGTTAAGGAGGGAAAGATGCGTTATCAACAACTTTTAAAACGGATGACCGGACTGGCAATGACAGCGGTTCTGGTGGTCGGGACATGTGCCTGCGGCTCGTCCCCGTCCAGTACGGAAGTGGTATCGGAGGAAACCGCAGCAAAAGAAGCTGCCACAGAAACGGACGCTGCGGAGGTCTCCGGAGCCGCCAATCAGTATTACGATGAAAACGGAGAGTTTATCCTTCCTATTTCAGACGGCTCCTATACTTACAAAATATTGTGGGAAAAAGATGTAAATGATGTGGGGACCATCGAGGATAAGGAAATCCTGATGCAGGCCCTGGAAGCGACGGGGATTAAGATTGAGGTGGAGGAGGTTTCCTCACAAAGCTGGGATGAACGGCTTTCCGTCCTATTCGCTTCCGGGGATCTGCCGGACGTTATCTGCGGGCCGATCAATAATATTGCCAACTTCACGGATCAATGTATGGATATTACGGATCTGCTTCCGGAATACGCGCCCTGGATGTATGATTTCATGTATCGTCAGGAACCGGCGGTGGCAGGCTCGGAGGCGATTAATGGCCGACTGTATTCACTGCCACAGGTACGGATAAATGGCGTATATCCGCGCTTTTTTTGGTCGATTAATACCAAATGGCTGGAAAGGGTCGGCATGTCTGTCCCGACGACCACGGATGAGCTCTATGAGGTGCTGAAAGCATTCAAGGAACAGGATGCCAACGGAAACGGGGATCCGAATGATGAGATTCCGTATTCCTTTTTTGGATTGGACAACAACGATGGTTTATACAGCTGGATGAATATGTTTGGCCTGATTAATGACGGAGCCAACCGCGCCCAGCAGTATATCATGGTAGAAGACGGACAGGTCATCTTTGTGCCTACCGATGAACGCTTTTATGAAATGCTTCAGTATCTGAACAAGCTGTATTCCGAAGGGCTTCTGGATCAGGATGGGATGGTACAGGAATATACGGACAGGACGGCCAAGGGAAATGCGGATCAGCTGGGATTTATCAATGCAGGAGGTCTTATGACGACTGTTACCGGTAATGAAGTGGGAGAAGAATTTACCTACCTGCTTCCGCCCGAAAGCGAGTATGGTTCGGTTATCCAGCAGAATGACCCGGCCGGTGAACTAGCGAACCATATCTTTACCATAACCACCGCCTGTGAGCATCCGGAGGAGCTGCTGGTGATGTGCGAGTGGATGAACTCTTCTTCCGAGAATCGTTTTGTGGGCCGTTTCGGGCCGGAAGGCGCAGGATGGGTCTTTGACGAAGAAGGAAAGCGGGCAAATCAGTCCGATTTCACGAATAAACCTTACGCGAACCGTTCACAGGCATCCCTGACCACCGGGGGGCAGAACCGTCTTCCGGTTCTGTGTACGTTGGAAGAGGAGCAAATGAGGGCGTATGTCGGTTTTTCCATCGAATATAATAAATTCGGAATGAATGATTACGGCCCTGACGGCGGCCATGCCTATGAAGAAGGGTTTCCTCTGGGAAACGATACGCTGGAAGCGGCGGCGGAAAGAACCCAGATGTTCACGGAAATTGACACCTATATCCAGAATTTTGTTGCAGAATCCGTGACCCTTGGCATTGATGAGGCAAAGTGGAAGGGCCATCTGGATCGGTGTGCGGCCCTGAACGTGGAAGGATATCTGGAGAATTATCAGTCTTTATATGATACGTTAACCAGATAACACATCAAAAATAAAAAGGGACGACATCCTGCGGGCCGCGTTGTCAATCGGCGGACTTCCGGTCCTGCAGGATGTTTTTATGGAGAGGGTAACGGTGGAGGCGATAGAGTACAGCATCCATACTTTGTTGGATCACATAGAACGGGATCACATAGAGATTCATAATCTGATCCTTTCTAGGGGGGATAAAATCATCTTTTGCGGTGAATGGAAACCGTATGATATCCATACCCCTTACATCATACATTCCTTGACAAAGATTTTTACGAATACTGCGATCGGATTTGCAATGTATGAAGGAAAAATCAGAATGTCCGATACGGTGGTAGATTTTTTCCCGGAATATTTTCAGACGGATTATGATCGCAGATATGAAAGAATGACGGTGGAAAGCCTGATCAGGATGCAGAACGGACATGGCAGGATGATCAGCGGGAATGAGTGGAGGCCCCTGCAGTCAAGCTGGCTGGAGGCCTTTTTCCGAGAGCCTATGGCTTATGAGCCCCTTACCCATTATCAGTATTCCAGCGGGAACAGTTATATTTTGTCTGCCATCCTTCAGAGGGCAATTGGCATGAGGACGGAGGAATACCTTCGCACGAGGTTTTTTGAGCCATTGGGAATCGACGATTATACCTGGGATGTCAGCCCGGAGGGGATTAACCCGGGAGGCAATGGATTATCCCTAAGTACGTTAAGTCTCCATAAAGCGGGGCTGTTTTATCTGCAGCGCGGTTCGTGGAACGGACAGCAACTGCTGCCTAAAGCATGGATTGATACTGCGATGGGGAGAATCCCATTTTCGCTAGGTGAGAATTCGGGGTATGCATACCATTGGGAATCGCGAGGAGGCTGTTTCCTGGCGGGAGGGGCCTTTGGCCAGACGCTGGCTGTTATTCCAGATAAAAATATGGCTCTCACCGCGACAGCCGCCTGTGAAGGGGAAGATCTGTGGAACCATATCGTACATGACCTGGGCCTGGAGGATCAGAACGTGCGCTTTCACCTGTTCAGGGAAGACCTGCAAAAGAGGGCAAAACGGCTGTCGATGGAGCGGGTCCCTACGCAGGGGATCCCATTGGAGGCAGGGCAGGAGGGGAGCTATGATATGGAGGAAAACGCATATGGGATCCGCAGCATAGAGGTAGAACAGGAAGAGGATGGCGTGGTTTTTAAGATGAGGGATCAGAGAGGACTGCACAGCGTCCGATGCGGCACAGGGGAATGGAGATATTCCATGACATCCATGACCGGGAACTACCTGCATCATCAATATCAACCGAAACGGATAAAAGTTGCGGCATTCGCCTGGTGGAAGGACAAACAGCTATTATATTTAAAATGGAGATATCCGGGAATGGCCTTCTGTGATACGGTGAAGATTCACTTCTCGGCGGACGGCGGGAGGATTTGGATGGATCGGAGCGTCAATATAAATTCCCAGGCCAGGTCTCTCGACACGGTGACAGGGAGAAAACGTCCTATGAAAGGAACGAAGGATATATGAAAATCATGGAGGCATCGTCTGCCGGAACGACGCAGCGTTGTGACTGTATGGTACGGTTGGAAAAGGGAGAAAACGGAATTGAGTTATCCTTAGAAAGTAAGGTAATCCATCAGTATGGAAAGCAGATTGAAGGGGTAATCCGCAAAACGTTGGGAGAGCTGGATATCACGGAGGCAAAGGTAACCGTAATCGATGAAGGTGCGCTGGATTGGACGATCAGGGCCAGGATACAGTGCGCAGCCTATCGATCCTGGCATCAAACGGAAGGTCTGCCCTGGAGGAAACTGGCGTGAAATCTTCAATTTCACAGGAGGCGAAGTTATTTTTACCCGATTTGTATGCCCGATGAGGCGGGCAGATGGGAGTAAGCATGAAGAGGAATCATCCGGATAAGAAGCGTCTACGAAGGACAATGTTATTCATGAGCGCCCAGAATCCCAACCTGATCAGGGATCCTTATATCTATCAGCCGGACTGCGTTATCCTGGATCTGGAGGATGCCGTGGCGGAGAACCAAAAGGATGCGGCCAGATTCTGCCTGTTCCAGGCATTGAAACATGTGGATTATCGTGGAGTGGAACGCGTGGTGCGGATTAACGGACTAAATACACCGTATTGGAAGGAAGATATCAGATGTGCCGTGGCGGGCGCAGCGGATGCGGTCAGAATCCCAAAGGCGGAAACAGGCCAAGATGTCCGAAGGGTGGAAGCGGCGATTGCCGACGCGGAAAGGGAATTTGGCATTCCGGAGGGAAGAACCCTGATGATGGCGGCCATCGAGTCGGCCAGAGGAGTGATGAACGCATTGGAAATCTGCGAATCATCTGGACGTCTGCTAGGGATTGCCCTGTCGGGGGGCGATTATACGAAAGATTTGCAGACCCATATTACCGGAACAGGAATCGAACTGTTGGGGGCCAGACAGAACCTGATCATAGCGGCCAGGGCGGCAGCGGTACAGTGCTTTGATACGGTATATACGGCTCTGGATGATATGGAAGGATTTAGGAGGGATGTGGAAACGATCCATCTTCTGGGATTCGACGGAAAGAGCGTGATCAATCCCAGGCAGATCATGCCAGTCCACGAGATCTTTACGCCCGCCCCCGGAGAGGTGGAATTCTCCGTCAAGGTGGTGCGGGAAATAGACAGAAGGCGCGAGGAGGGAGTCGGTGTCTTTACTGTGGACGGAAAGATGATTGACATCGCTTTTTATGAAGGAGCGAAGCGAATCATCGCGCTTGCGGAAAAGTCGGGGAAATATACGACGGAGGAGTTACGGATATGATCAACGCGGTTGGAAGGGATATTCCGGAGGACATATTGGCCATCACAGGAAAGGAAATTTTTCAGGGAAATTCCCATTTTGACAATCATGAGTATACGAAGGTGGGCGCACATACTCGGTGCGTAGTGCGTTCCGGCGGGGATAAGCTGGTGAAAAATATACGGGAAGCCCTGATAAAGTGTGGTATCCACGATGGAATGACGCTGGGATTCCACCACCATTTCCGGGATGGGGATTATGTGGTGAATATGGTCATGGAAGAGGTACACCGATTGGGGATTCGGGATATTACCATATGCGCCAGCTCTCTGGGAAAAGCCCATGACGGGCTGGTAAAGTATATCGAAGACGGTACGATTACCAATATCCACTCCTCGGGCGTAAGGGGGAAAATCGGGGAGGCTATTTCCGATGGGAAACTGCAGGGGCTTGCAATTATGCGTTCCCATGGAGGACGCGTCCGCGCCATCGAAACCGGAGAGGTGAAGGTGGATATTTCTTTTATAGGGGCTCCGACCTGTGACGACTATGGAAATTGCCGTGGAATTGGAGGAAAGGCGGACTGCGGCGTACTCTCCTATGCGATGGTGGATGCCGACTATGCGGACAGGGTGGTTGCGATTACGGACTGCCTGGTCGCGTTTCCCAACTTTCCCGCCCATATTTCCATGACAAAGGTGGACTATGTGGTGGTCGTGGACGCCATTGGGGATCCGCAGAAAATTGCTTCCGGGGCGGCCGCACCCACTACTAGCATGCGGAAACTCATGATGGCGGACTATTGTACGCAGTTTGTGGTAAATTCTCCGTACTTCAAAGACGGATTTTCCTATCAGACCGGAGTCGGGGGCGCCTCGATCGCGTCCACGGTTTTTCTAGCGAAGGTCATGAGGCAGCGGGGGATACGAATGCGCTTCGGCGTCGGAGGGCTGACCAAGCCCATGTGCGATCTGCTGATCCATGATCAGGTGGACTGCCTGCTGGATACACAGGATTTTGATTTGGACGCAGTGGAATCGGTAAAAGATTTAAAGCATTTCCGAATTAGCGCCGGTGAATATGCGGACCCATTCAATAAGGGCGCAGTGGTAAATAAACTGGATTTCGTCATCCTTGGAGCTCTGGAGGTAGACGTGAATTTTAACTGCAATGTGGTAGTCGGTTCGGACGGCACGATCATTGGGGCCCAGGGAGGCCATCCGGATACGGCAGCGGGAGCAAAGTGTACGATCGTTATCGTACCTTTGCTTCAGGGAAGGACGCCTACGGTACGCACAGCGGTGACCACGGTAACGACGCCCGGAGAGTCGGTGGACGTGGTGGTTACGGATTACGGAATCGCGATCAATCCCCAAAGACGGGATCTGATAGAAGCCATGAAGGATGTGAGGCTTCCGTTCACATCCATTGAAAATCTACGGAATATTGCATACGGGATTTCAGGGGAACCGGAGCCGATCGAATTTGAAGACCGGGTAGTGGGGATCATAGAAAGCAGGGACGGGACGATCATGGATGTGGTCCGCAAGGTAAAGCCTTACCGTTTGCCGAAATAGGGATGCTGCCGCTTGAGGGGGATGGACAGCGGGAGGAAAAAGATCCCTAAACGGAGAGCCTTTTGCGGCGGCAGAATGAGAGGGAATATGTCAATCGAAAAAATTGTGAAGGAATTCGCGGATTATGTAACGGATATCCAGCTTCCGATGGAAGGGATCGCGGTGGGAGACGAGAAAAAAATTCTGTATGAGCAGCATTTCCGGCCGGATATTCCGAGAAATATCTATTCTCACACGAAGAGCTTTACGGCAACGGCAGCAGGTATTGCCATTGCGGGCGGTCTGCTATCCCTGGAAGACAGGCTGGCGGATGCGTTCCGAGAATATGTGCCGGACCATGCTTCCCCCCTTCTATATGAAGTGAAGTTGAAACATCTCATGACCATGTCCAGCGGGTTCGGGAAGCCCTATCTGATGGGGGCGGATCGGCGGAGGGGCGTAGGCCTTCCGGATTATATGAAATATATGCTATCCAGGGAAATGATAGACAGGCCGGGAGAACACTTCGTATACTCCACGGCCGACTCTATCCTGATAGGAAGGATGGTGGAACATGCGACTGGACAGACTCTCTCCCAATATTTGTATGACCACATTTTAGGGCCTATGGAAATCGGATTCCCCATTTGGGAGAACGATACCCAGGGACATCCGAATGGCGGGGGAGGAATGCAGCTGAAATTGTCGGACATGATACGGCTTGGTCAAACATACTTGGGGGGCGGTGTATGGAAGGCAAAACGGATTGTACCGAAAGAATGGATTGAGATGGCGACCCAAAAACAGATAGATGTGGAGGGCAGCCAAGGTGGAGACGGTTATGGGTATCAGTTTTGGATCGTTTCCGAACTAGGAGGATATCAAGCCGCCGGTTCGTTCGGACAGGTAACGACGGTACTGCCTCAAAAGGGGCTGGTGGTGGCCATACAGTGTCCGGAGAGGGGTGACTACGACAAGGTAAAACAGGCTGTGGAGGAACAGGTCATCAAGCGTTTGTAATATAAATAGCAGGAAGGAAAGATACCCCTTGCAAAGGCTGCCTTTGCAGGGGGTATCTGTCTGACGGCTACGTATCAGATTGTTTTTCCAAAAGATATTCTTGGCTGCCCGGTTCTCAGGATCACTGCCCATGCCCGTCCGCCTCTGTTTTTGGCTCGCAGGTCAAATGCATTCCCAGTTTCCGGAAAACGGATTCGTCCACGGCAGAGAGCATAACCGAAGAATGAACCTCGCAGCCCTTCAGCTGGCGCAGGGCGCTCAGGGCTAGCGCAGCCCGCTTGTCCGTAGCGGCGCTGATGGAAAGGGCGATGAGAATTTCGTCCGTGTGCAGCCTTGGGTTGATGCTTCCCAGATAGGAAGTCTTTAGAGTCTGGATGGGCTCAATTGCCTGGGGAGACACCAGATGCACTTCATGGTCTATGCCCTCGATGACCTTCAGGGAATTGAGCAGGCAGGCCGATGCGGCGCCCAGCAGGCCGGAGGTCTTTCCGGTGACAAGGGAGCCGTCGGAAAGCTCGATGGCTACGGCCGGGTGGCCGGTATCCGCTTCCCTCTGCATGGCGGCGTTTACAGCGGGACGGTCGTTGATGGTCAGGCCGCCCTGTTTCATGAGCAGCTGAAGCTTATAAAGGATTTCTCTGGAGCTGTTCCCGCGTTTCAGGTCGCACAGACAGTTGTAATAGCGCCGGATGATCTCCTGATTGGCGGCTTCCCGGCAGGCGGCGTCATCCACGATACAGTTGCCGGCCATGTTGACGCCCATATCCGTGGGAGATTTATAGGGGCTTTCCCCTAGAATCTGTTCGAAGATGGCGTTTAGCACAGGAAAGATCTCCACATCCCGGTTATAATTGACCGTGGTTTCGCCGTAAGCTTCCAGATGGAAGGGGTCGATCATGTTCACATCGTTGAGATCCGCGGTGGCGGCTTCGTAGGCGATGTTTACCGGATGTTTCAGAGGCAGATTCCAGATAGGGAAGGTTTCAAATTTGGCATAGCCGGCTTGGATCCCTCTGCGGTGTTCGTGGTAGAGCTGGGATAAGCAGGTGGCCATCTTGCCGCTGCCGGGGCCCGGGGCTGTGACGACCACCAGAGGACGGCTCGTTTCTACATAGTCATTTCGGCCGTAGCCTTCGTTGCTGACGATCAGATCGATGTTGCCGGGATAACCGTCTATCACATAGTGAAGGTAGGAACGAATCCCCAGGTTATTCAGCTTGACCCGGTATTGATCCGCGGAAGGTTGTCCGGCATATTGGGTGATGACCACGGAACTGGACAGAAAGCCCATCTTGCGGAAGGTATTGATGAGCCGGATGACTTCCGCCCCATAGGTTAAGCCGGAATCCTGACGGATCTTATTCTTTTCAATGGCAGAAGCGCTGACAACAAGGACGATCTCCACCTGTTCCTTCAACTGCAGCAACATCTTAAATTTACTGTCCGGTTCAAAACCGGGAAGGACACGGGAAGCGTGATAATCGTCAAAAAGCTTCCCGCCGAATTCCAGGTAGAGCTTGTCGCCGAACATGGCGATCCGCTCCCGGATGTGCTCGGACTGCATTTTCAGGTATTTATTATTATCAAAACCGTATTTCATAGGAACCTCATTTATAGGAGCCTGGGGACGCCTGGGGAACGTCCGGGTTGTCGAGTCTATGTTTTTGATGTTCCAACGCGGCGGCCACAAAACCTGCAAAAAGAGGGTGAGGCCTGTTGGGGCGGGACTTGAATTCCGGATGGGCCTGGGTGGCAAGGAAAAAGGGATGAGACGGAATTTCGCACATTTCCACAATCCTGCCGTCCGGTGACAGGCCGGAAAGCTTCATCCCATGGGCCGTCAGGGCGCTGCGGTAGTCGTTGTTCACCTCGTAGCGGTGACGATGGCGTTCCTGGATGCGTTCTTTCCCATAAAGGCGGCAGGCCAGGGAGGATTTATCCAGGATACAGGGATAGGAGCCGAGGCGAAGGGTTCCCCCAATGTCCTCGACGCCGTTTTGATCCGGCATCAAGGCAATGACCGGATGGGCAGTATAGGGGTTAAACTCCGCGCTGTCCGCGTCGGCATAGTCCAGCACATTGCGGGCATACTCCACAATGGAAAGCTGCATGCCCAGACAAAGCCCCAGGAAGGGAATATCCCGGGTTCTGGCATGACGGATAGCGCGGATCTTTCCTTCAATACCACGGCTTCCGAACCCACCGGGCACCAAAATACCGTCCGCTTCGTCCAAAAGCCCAAAGGCATTGCCCTCTGTTAGAGATTCGGAATCGATCCATCGGATGTTGACAGAAGCATGGTTGGAGATGCCGCCGTGTTTTAGCGCCTCGGCCACGCTGATATACGCATCGTGGAGCTGGATATATTTGCCTACCAGGGCGATGGTAACTTCACGGGTGGGAGAACGCAGGGCGGCCACCATGGCTTCCCAGTCCGCCAGTTCCGGCTTCCTGTTTTCAAGCCCCAGGCATTGGCATACCACATCGGCCAAGCATTCCTTTTCCATGGCAAGAGGGGCTTCATAGAGGTATTCCACGTCCAGATTCTGGAGCACATGGGTGCTGGGAACGTTGCAGAAGAGGGCTATTTTGTCCCGGATTCCCTGATTCAGAGGGATTTCGCTCCTGCATACGATGAGATCTGGCCACAGCCCCATGCCCTGGAGCTCCTTGACGCTGGCTTGGGTAGGCTTGGTCTTGAGCTCTTGGGAAGCGCGCAGATAAGGAATCAAGGTGACGTGGATCAGGATCGCGTTTTCCCGGCCCACTTCATGCTGAAACTGGCGGATGGACTCTAAGAAAGGCTGGCTTTCGATATCCCCCACCGTTCCGCCAACCTCTATGATGGCGATCCTGGTTTCATCATCGGTAAAATTACGGTAAAAAAGACTCTTGATTTCATTCGTAACGTGGGGGATGACCTGTACGGTTCCACCGCCGTAATCACCCCGCCGCTCTTTCTGAAGTACGGACCAATAGATTTTCCCTGTGGTAACATTGGAATTTTTGTCCAATTCTTCGTCGATGAACCGTTCGTAATGTCCCAAATCCAAATCAGTTTCCGTGCCGTCGTCAGTGACAAAAACCTCCCCGTGCTGAATGGGATTCATCGTCCCCGGGTCGATGTTGATGTAGGGATCGAATTTCTGCATGGTTACCCGGTAGCCCCGGGCTTTTAACAAACGTCCCAGAGAAGCGGCGGTGATCCCCTTTCCGAGCCCTGATACCACCCCGCCCGTTACAAATACGTATTTTACTGCCATAGTGTTCTCCATTCTGCCGTCATGGCGGCGCCAAAGGCTTTCCGTTCAAGATTGCGACGACGATGGACATCACGTGAAGCGCGGCTGCGTGTACAATAGATTCAAACCTGGAAAGGGTCAATATCCCCCATGCCGGGCGGCCCTCTGGCATGGGAGCCCGACCGAGTTTCTCTGGCAACTCAATTTCACTATTATACAACGTCTGGAGGAAAAAAATCCACAGTTTTCTATAAAAAAGTTAATAAATCTTTTATAGATTGCCTGATAATTTCAGAGAATTCATATTGATTTCTATTTAGTAAAACAATATAATAAGAAACAGTGATTCAAACGAGAGCAGAATGCGCATGATTGCGTTATATAATTATCGCAATAGCTATGCACAAGAGAATGTCCGCTGAAGCGGGCAAGCGCAGATTGGCTGAGAAATCGTATGGCAGTTATTTCCTGGCCATGAATTTACGCCCGCTGAAACGGGCAGGAAGGTTAGAATGGATAACAATAATCTGAACAGCTATAATGGGGGAAACGGCTATAATAACGGCCAGGGAGGAGGGTCAGGAGGGCCGGGCGGCTCCGGCGGGCAGCAGGGTCCGGGAGGATCTCCGGGAAGACAGAACCTGTTGCTTCTGCTCGTGGCGGCTCTGGTGACGCTGGTCTGCATGAGTTTCTTTATGAAAATGCTCAGCGGTGTGTCCAATCAGGAGGTCACCTATAACGAATTTCTGGAGATGGTGGATAAGGGAGAGGTTGAAAGCGTGGAGATCACGGACGACCAGATCAACATTATCCCCAAGACGAATGAGACGGAGAATGCGTTCGTCCAGCCACCCGAGATCACCTACTATACCGGACGGGTGGAGGATGATACTTTAACAGACAAACTGTTGAAAGCCGGAGTGAAAATTAACGGACAAATTCCGGACAATTCCGGATTCCTTCTCTCTATGCTTCTCACCTATGTGCTGCCCTTTGTGGCGATCATCTTCTTGTTCAATTTCCTGATGAAGAAGATGACCGGTGGCGGCGGGCCTATGGGCGTAGGTAAAAGCAATGCAAAGGTATATGTGCAGAAGGAAACGGGAGTAACATTCAAGGATGTGGCAGGAGAGGACGAGGCGAAGGAGTCTTTGCAGGAGGTGGTGGACTTCCTGCACAATCCGGGGCGCTATTCCAAGATTGGGGCTAGGCTTCCGAAGGGCGCCCTGCTGGTGGGGCCTCCCGGTACGGGTAAAACGTTGCTGGCCAAGGCGGTTGCCGGGGAAGCGCATGTGCCGTTCTTTTCCCTGACCGGTTCAGACTTTATTGAACTATACGTGGGCGTGGGCGCGTCCCGTGTACGCGACCTTTTTAAAGAGGCATCCAAAAATGCACCGTGTATCGTATTCATAGACGAAATCGATGCCATCGGGCGGAGCCGGGATTCCAAATACGGCGGAGGAAATGAGGAGCGTGAGCAGACGTTGAATCAGCTGTTGTCCGAGATGGACGGATTCGATAGCTCCAGCGGCGTCCTGATCCTGGCGGCCACCAATAGGCCGGAAATCCTGGATAAGGCTCTGTTGCGTCCGGGCCGGTTTGACAGGCAGATCATCGTGGATAAGCCCGATCTGAAGGGGCGCGTGGAGATCCTGCGGGTGCATGCCAAGGACGTGCTCATGGACGATACGGTGGATCTGGACGCCATCGCCCTCGCCACCAGCGGAGCGGTTGGATCGGATCTGGCCAACATGATCAATGAGGCCGCTATCAACGCGGTGAAACAGGGCAGGGATTACGTATGCCAGAAGGATCTGTTTGAGGCCGTGGAGCAGGTCCTTGTGGGAAAAGAAAAGAAAGACCGGATTATGAGCAAGGAAGAACGACGGATCGTCTCCTACCATGAGGTGGGGCATGCGCTGGTATCCGCCTTGCAGAAAAATTCGGAGCCTGTGCAGAAGATTACCATTGTACCCCGTACCATGGGGGCCCTGGGATACGTAATGCAGGTCCCGGAGGAAGAGAAGTACTTGAATACGGAAGCGGAGCTCCACGATATGTTGGTGGGCCTGCTGGCAGGCCGGGCCGCTGAGGAAATCATGTTTGACAGCATCACAACCGGGGCTGCCAACGACATCGAGAAGGCCACCGGAATCGCCCGTGCGATGGTGACGCAATACGGAATGAGCAAGAGATTCGGCCTCATCGGCTTACAGACCGTGGAAAGCAAATATCTGGAAGGGCGCGCCAGCATGAACTGTTCGGATGTGACCGCAGCCGAGGTGGACTCCGAGGTAATGAACATTCTGAAGGAGTGCTATTCGCAGGCGTTGGAGCTCCTCCGGGAGAACCGCGACCTGATGGATAAACTGGCCGGCCACCTGATCGAGAAGGAAACCATTACCGGTAAGGAATTCATGAAAATTTATCGGGCGGAAAAGGGCCTTCCGGAACCTGAGGAAGAGGATGGGGAGGCCGAAAAGGGCAAAGAGGCTCCTAAAGGCACGGATGTGCAGGAAACAGCGCCTGACATGAACGGGAGCCGGCCGGAACAAGTACCTGTCGGATATAGCTCCCAGCCGAATTCGGCGCCGTATGGATACAGCCGCCCTATGGAGCAGGCGCTCGAAGGCCAGATGCAGCAGCCTAACCAGCAGGATGATTGGTGGAAGAGCAGCCAAAGTATCCTTCCGGGCCAGGATAAGGGAGTGTTTGACTCGCCGGATTCGGATAGGATCCCGGAAAACGAAAACGCCGCGGAAGCGCAGGACAGCTTTCCGGAAAGAGAAAATACAGCAGGAGAAGGAAGCGCCGAATCTTCCTTGGGCCCTGTGGGAAGGTTTTCCAATTCCCCCCTTCCGCCCTATGACAGAAATGAAAAATAAGACGTAAATGTGAAGGAACACCATAATTCTGTTTCACCCGGTTCGCAGGTGAGTCGGGCCGGGAGTTGCTTTGCACGCGTGCCAAGGCTATTCCAGAAGGGAGACGGACGGGCCTGTGTACTTTTTCGGTTCCTTCCACGCCATGAAAGAGAAACCTGCTTCCCTGGAGGGCCTACCCCGACAGGGAAGCAGGTTTCTCTGGAATATCCGGCATAGCCGGAACCGAAAAAGTCACAGGCCAGACCGCCTCCCTTCTGGAATGGCCCTGGCACGCGTATAAAGTAACTCCCAGCTTGAATAACCTTCAAACATAGGAATCCACGGAAATGGAGGAACCAGATGTTCCATTTTGAGGAAGAATTGAAAAAGCTCCCGGCCAGCCCGGGAGTTTATATCATGCACGACGCCGAAGATGCCATCATCTACGTGGGAAAGGCCATCAGCCTGAGAAACCGTGTGCGCTCCTATTTCAGGGAAAGCACCAACAAAAGCCCTAAAATCGAAAAGATGGTAACAAAGATTGCCCGCTTTGAATACATCGTCACGGATTCGGAGCTGGAAGCGCTGGTATTGGAAAACAACCTGATCAAGGAGCACAGCCCTAAATACAATACCATGCTGAAGGACGACAAGACATATCCTTATATTAAAGTGACCCTCGGAGAAGAGTACCCGAGAGTATTGTTTTCCAGGCAGATGAAGAAGGATCGGTCGAAATATTTCGGCCCGTTTAAATCTGCCTATGCGGTAAAAGATACCATTGAGCTGATCAATAAGCTGTATAAACTGCGTACCTGTAACAGAAGCCTTCCCAGGGATGCGGGGCAGGAACGCCCCTGTCTGAACCATCACATCGGACAATGCAGCGCGCCCTGTCAGGGAACGGTATTAAGGGAAGATTATCGGAAAGCCGTAGAGGGAGCCATGGATTTTCTGAATGGGAATTTTGCTCCGGTTTTGGCCGATCTGCAGCAGAAAATGGAAGCGGCCTCGGAGAAGATGGACTTCGAAGAAGCAATTCGTTATCGGGATCTGTATAATAGCGTGAAGCAGGTGGCCCAGAAGCAGAAGATTACGGACAGCGAAGGAGAGGACAAGGATGTAATCGCGCTGGCCCGAGACGAGGATGACGCGGTGGTACAGGTCTTTTTCGTGCGGGACGGAAAGCTGATCGGTAGGGAACATTTCATCATGACCGGAGCGTCGGACTGCAGTAAGGCGCAGATCCTGTTGGATTTCGTGAAGCAGTTCTATGCCGGGACCCCTTTTGTGCCAAGGGAATTGATGCTGCAGGAGGAGATCGAGGATATTCCCGTTTTGGAACAGTGGCTCACCGCTCGGCGGGGAAGCCGGGTTTACATCCGGGTACCCAGGAAAGGGGCAAAGGAAAAGCTGGTGGAACTGGCGGCCACCAACGCCTCCCTGGTGCTCAGCAAAGACAGGGAGCGGATCAAACGGGAGGAGGGACGGACTATCGGGGCGGTGAAGGAGATCTGCGCCCTGCTGTCTCTGCCTGCGGCTAACCGGATGGAAGCGTTTGATATTTCCAATATCAGCGGCTTTGAAAACGTGGGCTCTATGGTGGTATACGAAAAGGGAAAGCCAAAGAGGAGCGATTATAGAAAATTTAAGATAAAGACCGTAGCGGGGCCGGACGACTATGCCTGCATGAAGGAGGTATTAACCAGGCGTTTCACCCATGGAATGGAGGAGGCGAAGGAGCTTTCGGAGAAGAAGATGGATCAGGAATTCGGTAGCTTCACCAAGTTTCCGGATCTGCTTTTGATGGATGGAGGAAAGGGACAGGTGAATATCGCCCTAGAGGTGCTGGAAGAGCTGCATTTATCGATTCCGGTATGCGGCATGGTGAAGGATGATAATCATCGCACCAGAGGGCTATACTATCAGAATGAGGAGATCGAAATCGATACTCGAAGCGAAGGATTTAAGCTGATAACCCGGATTCAGGACGAAGCCCATCGGTTTGCCATCGAGTACCACCGTTCCCTGCGCAGCAAGGACCAGGTGCGTTCTGTGCTGGACGGAATCCCGGGGGTAGGGCCTGCCAGGAGGAAAGCGTTGATGCGCCATTTTAAATCCATAGAGGAAATCAAAAAGGCAGACGCAGAGGAGCTGGCCCGCGTACCGGAAATCCCGGCGCATATTGCGGAGGAAATCTATTCTTTTTTTCATCATAATGTGGTAGAATAGGGATGAACGAATTTTGGAGCATAAAACCGGCCCGCATACGGCGGAAAGATAGCTGCCCAAAGCCGGAGAGAGTGGAGGACGAGGTATGGCACATGTAAATCTTACCGAGCTCATCGAGAAGATGAAGCTGGAGAACCTTACGCCCGATGTGGAGGTGAAAGGGATCAAGATCACTCAGCCGGATATCAATAGGCCGGCTTTGCAGATGGCGGGATATTTTGAACATTTTGAGGCGACGCGCCTACAGATCATCGGTTTCGTGGAATACACCTATATGGAATCCATGGAGGAAGAGCGTAAGAAGGAGATCTTTACCAAGCTTCTTTCCTGCCCCATCCCCTGCGTGGTGTTCTGTCGGGAACTGAAGCCGGATCCGCTTTTTCTGGAGATCGCGAAAGAGAGGGGGATTCCGCTGCTAATGACCAGGAAGGCTACTTCCGCGTTCATGGCGGAGTCGATCCGTTGGCTGAATGTAAAGCTGGCGCCCTGTATTTCCGTGCACGGCGTGCTGGTGGACGTTTACGGCGAAGGCGTGCTGATTACGGGGGAAAGCGGCATCGGCAAATCGGAAGCGGCGCTGGAGCTGATTAAGAGGGGGCATCGTCTGGTATCGGATGATGTGGTGGAGATCCGTAAAGTCAGCGACGATACGCTGGTGGGAAGCGCACCGGATATCACTAAGCATTTCATTGAGCTGCGGGGCATTGGCATTATTGACGTTAAGACGCTGTTCGGTGTGGCGAATGTGAAGGATACCCAAAATATCGACCTGGTGGTTCGCTTGGAGGACTGGAGCAGGGATAAGGAATACGACAGGCTGGGCTTGGAAGAGGAATATACGGATTATCTGGGCAATAAGGTGGTCTGCCACAGCATTCCGATCCGTCCGGGGCGTAATCTGGCGATCATCTGTGAGTCAGCGGCTATCAATCACCGCCAGAAGAAAATGGGGTACAATGCGGCGCAGGAGCTCTATACAAGAGTGCAGAACTCCTTGGCCCGCAGAAAGGAAGAAGAAGAGGAAGAGGAGGTATAGGAGATGGCAAGGTATTGTTTTGGGGTGGATGTGGGAGGAACAACGGTCAAGCTGGGCTGTTTCGACATAGAGGGGAACCTCCTGGAAAAGTGGGAGATCCCCACGAGGACGGCAGAAGGCGGGAAAAATATCCTGCCCGATGTGGCGGACAGTATCCGGGATAAAATGAGGGAAAGACAGCTTGACCGGGAGGATGTGGCAGGCGTAGGGATTGGCGTGCCGGGGCCTGTGGACGGCGTGGGTACGGTATATAATGCGGTGAACCTAAGTTGGGGAGTTTTCAGCATAAAGAACGAACTGCAGAGCCTTCTGAATATCCCGGTGGAAGCGGGAAACGATGCCAACGTGGCGGCCCTGGGAGAGATGTGGAAGGGCGGCGGACAGGGACATAAGAATCTGGTTGCAGTAACTCTGGGAACTGGCGTGGGCGGCGGAATCATTGCGGACGGCAAGATTCTGTCCGGCATCACCGGAGCGGCAGGGGAAATCGGACATATCCACGTGGATGACGCGGAGACGGAGAAATGTAACTGTGGCAACCGGGGCTGCTTGGAGCAGTATGCCTCTGCCACAGGGGTGGTTCGGCTGGCAAAACGTAGGTTGGCGGCGGACGATGCGCCCAGCAGTATGCGGAATGTGGAAAATATCTCAGCTAAAACCGTATTTGATGCGGTAAAGGCAGGGGATGCGCTGGCCATAGAGGTGGCGGAGCAGTTCGGAGAAATCCTGGGCAAGGCCCTTGCGGGGATCGCTTGTGTGGTCAATCCTGAAATTTTCGTAATCGGAGGAGGCGTATCCAAGGCAGGTCCCGTCCTGCTGGAATTCATTCAGAAGAACTATACGCCCTATGTATTCCACGGAAGCCGCGGTGCGCTGTTTGCTTTGGCGCTTTTGGGGAACGATGCGGGGATCTATGGCGCTGCCAAGCTGGTATTGGATCGGTCAGATGGGAGTTTGCGGGGATGAAACCGCAGAATGCGGCATATCATATTCTTATAGCAGGATGAAACGGGAGTAGTAGACAGCAGTGAGCAAAGCTTTAATAGATTTTCTGAAGACCGTGGTTCCAGCGGAAAATATTCATCAGGAAGAGCCGATGGCCGGGCACACCACCTTTCGCGTGGGCGGCCCGGCAGAGGTTCTGGTGAGCGTGGAAAAAAGGGGACAGCTTGAAAAGGTGATCCGCTATCTGAACCTTGCGGGATGGCCCTATTTCCTACTCGGAAAAGGGAGCAATCTTTTGGTAGGAGACAGAGGATACCGGGGCGTGATCATTACCCTTGCAGGGGAGTTTTCCGAAGTACGTGTGGAAGGCGACCGGGTGACGGCGGGAGCAGCGGCGTCACTTTCCCAGGCAGCCCGGGCAGCTATGGAAGACGGCCTTACAGGTCTGGAGTTTGCCTCGGGTATCCCAGGCAGTGTGGGCGGCGGCGTACGGATGAATGCCGGGGCTTATGGGGGCGAGATGAGCCAGATCGTGGAGTCGGTACAGGTGATGTACACGGACGGAAACGTCCTGACGCTGAATCAGGAGACGATGGAGTTCGGCTATCGAAGCAGTGTTTTGAGAGACAGGCCCTATGTGGTGACGGAAGTTTGTATGAAGCTGGAAAAGGGCGTACGGGAAGAGATTGCGGACCGTATGAACGATCTGGCCTCCAGACGAAGGGAAAAACAACCCCTGGAATACGCCAGCGCGGGAAGCACCTTTAAAAGGCCAGAGGGAAACTTTGCCGGAAAGCTGATCATGGAATCGGGCCTTGCAGGCGCCCGTGTGGGAGGCGCAAAGGTGTCTGAAAAGCACTGCGGTTTTGTGATCAACGATGGAACCGCCACTGCGGCTGACGTCGCTGCGCTGATCAGGAAGGTTGTGGATACCGTCAAAGAACGTTCCGGCATTAGGCTGGAGCCGGAAGTGATATTCCTTGGGGATTTTTAAAAGCGGAAGATGGGTAGGAGAAACCGGAGGGAGACCGATGGCTTCTCTTATTTATATGACCAAAATCGTGGCGGTTCGTCTGGCCGAATCGTTACGAATAACCGAACGGATGAAAACAAAGGAGTGTACCATCCCGGCACTGGCCGGGAAAGAAAGGCGCGGTGGCGGGAATGAGATTTGTGATCGTAACTGGGATGAGCGGCGGCGGCAAGAATACGGTAATGAGAATGCTGGAGGATGTGGGATATTTCTGTGTGGACAATCTTCCCGTGCCTTTGATAGAGAAATTGATGGGGCTTCTCATGACGCCGAACAATGAAGTATCCAAGGCGGCTCTGGGACTGGATATACGCGCCGACCAGGCCTTTGTGGACGTAATGAAGATTCTGGATATGCTGCGCCAGAACGGTTATGTGTTCGAGATCCTTTTTATGGATGCCAGCGACGCCACGCTGGTGAAGCGGTATAAGGAGAGCAGGCGGATGCATCCCCTGTGCATGCAGGGGGACAGCAGAATAGAGGATGGCATTCACCGGGAACGGGGAATCCTGGCCCAGATCAAAAAACAGGCGGACTATGTGATCGACACTTCCAAGCTGTTAACCCGCGAATTAAAGGAAGAAATAGACAGAATTTTTGTGCGTAACGAAGAGTATAATAATCTTATCATTAATATCGTTTCCTTTGGCTTCAAGAACGGCATACCGACAGACGCGGATCTGGTATTCGATGTCAGATTCCTTCCCAACCCCTTCTATATAGATGAATTGAAGTACCTCACAGGGAATGATAAGGGGGTGCAGGATTTTGTGATGGGATTTGCGGAGGCCGGGCAGTTTCTGAACCGACTGGAGGACATGCTTTTATTCCTGATTCCCAATTACATCAAAGAGGGGAAATACCAGCTGGTGGTGGGAATCGGCTGTACCGGGGGAAAACACCGCAGCGTGACTCTGGCAAACGGACTCTATGACCGGCTTCGGAACAAAGGAAATTATGGGCTGACCATCAGCCACAGGGATGTGAAGTAAAGGCGGGTGGAATATGTCTTTTTCAGGAAATGTGAAGGAAGAACTGTCGAAGCAGGAACCTACGGCAAGACATTGCCAGATCGCGGAACTGGCGTCTATCCTCCACTTCTGCGGGGATTGTATCGAACCTGTGTTTTTAGGTAAAAGTGCCCAAAATAAAATTGAAAATCCGGGTAAAATACGAATTCAGGCTGAAAATGAGGCTGTTGTGAGAAAATGCTTTACATTATTGAAGAAAACATTTAATATAAATACTGGTGTCAGCCTGAAAAATCCCGGAAGTACGGCATCTTACAGCATTATGCTGGCAAAAACGGATGAAGTAAGGCAGGTGCTTTTGACTACAAAGTTCATGGACAGCCGGGGGGACTGCCGTAACCTGCGGGAAACGGTAAG
Organism: uncultured Lachnospiraceae bacterium; assembly: GCA_947650005.1. GTDB lineage: Bacteria > Bacillota > Clostridia > Lachnospirales > Lachnospiraceae > Eisenbergiella. The sequence goes on along the minus strand of CANSTU010000003.1, from coordinate 64,024 downwards.
TTCTATACTCATTAAAAATGCGTGTTGCCAGAGGGCATTCCTCCGGGGCGCGTTTCTCGCTTCCGGTTCCATGAGCGACCCGGAGAAGAGTTATCATCTGGAAATCGTTTGCACACAACTCTCCCAGGCAAAGCAGATTCAATCCATCCTGCAGGGGTTTGGGTTGGAGGCGAAGATTGTGCAACGTAAGAAATACCAGATCGTATATATGAAGGACGGCACGGGGATTGCGGACTTTTTGAACATCGTGGAAGCCCATGTGTCCTTGATGCAGTTCGAGAATTACAGGATCCTGAAGGAAATGCGCAATTCCGTAAATCGGAGGGTCAATTGCGAGACGGCAAATATTGGCAAGACAGTGAGTGCCTCCAGCAGGCAGGTGGAGGATATTCTTTTCTTACAGCAGAAGGCCGCTCTTGCGAATCTTCCGGATAATCTTAGGGAAATGGCCGAAATACGTCTGGCCTATCCGGACGCGCCCCTGCGTGAACTGGGCGGATATCTGAATCCGCCTGTGGGGAAATCCGGCGTAAACCACAGACTGAGAAAATTGAGCGAACTGGCCGACAGCCTGAGAAATGGATGAGAGCCGTCAAAAAAGCCGTAGAAGATAGGGATTCTGGAGGCAGTAAACCGATTCACCGAACTGGCGTTTAGGAGCTAGCGGAGAGAGGAAGGCATTAAAAGGAGGAAGAAGTATGATGACAAAGGCAGTCAGGATTCAGTTGGACGGTGGGCTGGAGGCGAGGCCGGTCGCGATGCTCGTAGCAGTTGCGAGCCAGCACGACAGCACTGTTTATCTGGAAACGGAAGGGAAAAAGGTGAATGCGAAGAGTATCATGGGCATGATGAGCCTTGGCCTTGCCAGCGGTGAAATGGTGACGGTGGTTGCCGACGGTCCAGACGAAGAGACGGCAGTGGAAGATATTGCAAAGTACCTCTGCGGTAGTGCAGAATAACATAATAGGCAGCTTAAAGGATAAAAGAGAAGAGGAGCATGAATATGCTCCTTTTTGTTACAACACGACAGGCGTGAGAACAGTTCGGCTTCCCCCTTGATGCCGAATGGAACTGTGGCAGCGGTAAAGGGGAGGGAAAGCCCGCCTTTGGCGGCAGATTGCGAGGCAACATGATGAAAAAGAAAATTCTGTTTATCTACAATCCCAGGGCAGGAAAAAGCCAGATTAAGGCCCATCTGAGCGATATACTGGATGTGTTTGTAAAGGCCGGGCACGAAGTGACGGTTTATCCTACCCAGGGCGTCCATGATGCGGTTTTGGCAGCGGCGAGAAAAGCGAGAAGATATGACTGGGTGGTATGCAGCGGAGGAGACGGAACACTGGATGAAGTGGTGACCGGGATTATGCAAAGCAGCAAGGTGATACCGGTGGGCTATATTCCGGCGGGAAGCACCAACGATTTTGCAAACAGCCTGGGAATACCCAAGAATATGGTACAGGCGGCGGAAGCCATCGTGAACGGAGAACTCTTCTGCTGCGATATAGGCTCTTTCAACGATGACACTTTTGTCTATATTGCGGCTTTTGGCCTTTTTACCGATGTATCCTACGAGACAAAGCAGGAATATAAGAATGTGCTGGGGCATATGGCCTATCTGTTGGAGGGCATGAAACGGCTGCCTGCGGTTCGCTCCTTTCGGGCGAGAGTGACGGCCGGGGATGTGGATATTGAAGATGACTTTATCTTCGGAATGATCACCAATTCCATGTCCGTTGGCGGATTCAAACGAATTACTGGAAAAAATGTGGAATTAAACGATGGCCTTTTCGAAGTGACTCTCATCAAACGTCCCAATAATGCCATAGAACTGAACCAGATATTAGCCGATCTGGTAAATGCGAATTTCAACACCAACCAGATGTACTGCTTCAAGACCGCGTCCCTTCGTGTGGAATCGCAGGAAGAGATCCCTTGGACCTTGGACGGTGAGTTTGGAGGAAGGCATCAGGACGTGGAAATTGTCAACAAGAAGGAAGCGCTTCAGATTTGGATTCCAAGGGGGTAGGCGATCACGCGCCCAGAAGAGTTCGGGTTGGATAGAAGCATCCGGGGAGGGAGAGGCGTCCTTACCATGTTTCCGCGCGCCATCGCGCCCGACATTTCGATGAGCCCTGGCCGCTTCCCTGTCGGGCAACGGCCCTTCAGGGAAGCAGGTCTCATCTACATGGCGCGAAATGCGCGCGGAAACATGGTAAGGACGCCTCTCACCTCCCCGGATGCTTCTATCCAACCCGAACTCTTCTGGGCGCGTGATCGGTTGCTGTCACCAAGAAAGGGGAATGGGAAAAGTTTAACTTTCCGTATTTCCTTTTTGTCGGATATGAGTTATAATGATGCCAGTAAAAGGGATTCTCATTTTACAATAATCTATGGAGGTAGATAAAATGTTAGTATCAGCTAAAGAAATGCTCGACAAAGCAAAAGCAGGCCACTATGCGGTAGGCCAGTTCAACATTAACAATCTGGAGTGGACGAAGGCCATCCTGCAGACGGCGCAGGAGCTGAATTCCCCTGTTATCCTGGGCGTATCTGAAGGCGCAGGAAAATACATGACCGGTTACAAGACCGTTGTGGGGATGGTAAACGGTATGCTGGAAGAGATGAATATCACTGTACCTGTGGCTCTTCACCTTGACCACGGCAGCTATGAAGCATGCTATAAGTGCATCGAGGCGGGCTTCTCCTCCATTATGTTCGATGGTTCTCATTACCCCATCGCTGAGAACGTGGAAAAGACCAAGGAGCTGGTTGCAGCTGCACATGAGAAGGGAATCTCCATTGAGGCAGAAGTGGGTTCCATCGGCGGCGAAGAAGACGGCGTTGTTGGCATGGGCGAGTGCGCGGATCCCCAGGAATGCAAGATGATCGCTGATCTGGGAATCGATTTCCTAGCAGCAGGCATCGGCAATATCCATGGCAAATATCCCGCCAACTGGCAGGGGCTTTCCTTTGAAACCCTGGATGCCATTCAGCAGCTGACCGGCGAAATGCCTCTGGTTCTTCACGGCGGCACGGGCATTCCGGAGGATATGATCAAGAAGGCAATCTCCCTGGGCGTGTCCAAGATCAACGTGAATACCGAATGCCAGCTGTCCTTCGCAGCGGCGACAAGGGAATACATCGAGGCAGGCAAGGATCAGGCAGGGAAAGGCTTCGATCCCAGAAAACTTCTTGCCCCTGGCGCACAGGCCATCAAGGATACCGTAAAGGCTAAAATGGAAATGTTCGGTTCCGTAGGAAAGGCCTAAAGGGACTTTATGTATTGAAAGAAGAAAGAGAACTGTCCGGCGTTGCCGGGCAGTTCTTTTGCTATACGCAGGGGGCACGGATGAAGTTACCCCACGCGGCGGGCAGAGGGGAACTCTTCTCCAGCCGATTACGCAGGAAGGAAGGCTTCACCCTGTCCGATTATGGTTATGTGCAGTTTGCCATGTGGACGTGCGACCACAAATATTGATATTGCAGATCACATCTAAATTGACTATGATTAAACCATAAAAACAAAAAGCCGGACAGAATCTTTCCTATAAATAGAACTGTAATTATGCAATTTGTGCAAAAGGGCAGAGCGTATGGAGAAAAAGCTGGCTACCAGACAAGATATTGCTCAAAAGGCAGGGACGTCTGTTTCTGTAGTTTCCAGGGCGCTTAACAACAGCGGGTATGTGGCCCGGGAAAAGAAGGAAAAGATACTGAAAATTGCCGACGAATTGAATTATGCACCCAATCCCGTGGCCATATCCCTTCAGAAAAAAAGGACACGACAAATTCTGTTCTATTGTAAGAATGTAGATAACGCGTTCAATATCCAATTGTATAAGGGAATGCTGGATGTGGCGGTGGATAGGGGATATATGGTTCTGTTCAACGGACAGATCGCCTTTGAAGAGATCAAGAGTACCCTGGTGGACGGAATCATCATGCAGGATCAGAGCGTAGCGCGTTTCTACTTGGAAAATTATGGAAAGAATTACCATCTTCCGGTGGTAAGTGCCTCCTACAGCGACAACTTACATACCAGCCATCCCCTTCCGGTGGTGGACGTGGACATGTTCAAGGTGGCGGAAACCGCTCTGGAGTATCTATGGAAACTAGGACATCGCAGGATAGCAGTCGGAATGCCGTATACTCTTCAGGACGGGCAGGCAAGAGGAATCGCTTGGAATGCCTGGATGAAGGATCGGGGGATGAAGAACACGGAGGATTATTACATCGCGGTGACCCGGCGGGATCCCAGGCTGAAATGCGATGAACGGATGAAGAATTTTAGAGAAGAGGTGGCGGAAGAATGGGTGACTGTTTCCGAGGATTTCTTCGGAAAAGGCGTACTTGCCGCTCATCTGTGGAGGGAGCGAGGAATGGATGCCACGGCAATCCTGGGATTCAACGACGATTTTGCGTTGGGTTTAATTCGCGGATTCCAGGAAATGGGCATGAAAGTTCCGGAAGACATATCGGTGATGGGAATTGACGGAATCGATACGCGTAAGTATGTGACCCCTCTTCTGAGCACGGTTTCTGTATTTCCGCGCATCCAAGGGGCGAAATGCGCGGAGGTGCTCCTCGATATCATAGAGGGAAAGAAATTCAGATATGTGAATCACGCAGGCTTTCGGCTGATCGAGGCGGATAGTGTGCGAAATATAAAAAGATTCTAAACAGCTGCCTGGAAGGGCGGCAGAAGGGAGCAAGGCGGAAAGAAGGACGCTTTCCGCCGCCCTGATTTGAGAGCGTGCAAAAGCACGCGGAAAGGAGCATGATTGAAATGAGAAGTGAACATGTGAAAAAACTGCTGGCCCTGTCCCTTACCTTGACCATGGGGGCTTCCCTGCTGGCTGGCTGCGGGAATTCCGGTTCCCAGAGCGCGTCAAATTCATCCGGGGGGGGGTATTGAGGTAAACGACGAAGATGCCTCTTCCGACAATTCCGGAGGGGATGCAGCAGTGGATGCTTCCGCAGGGGATTCTTCCATTTCCGGATCCATCGTGGTGGGCGGCTGGCCTTCAGGCGACGATGCTTTTGAGGCGGCGCTTCCAGGATTTCAGGAAAAATACCCCAACATAGAGGTGGAATTGCAGTTTACAGATACCACGGCGCATCATCAGGCCCTGCAGACCTCCCTTGCAGCGGGCAGTGGTGACTTTGACGTAGCCATGGTGGAGGGCGCATACATCGCACAGTATAGGGATTCTAAGGCCCTGGCAGACTTAAGGAGCCTGGGCGCTGACAGCATCAAGGATGATTTTGTGGAGTTTAAATGGAATCAGGCGATCTCTTCAGACGGAGAGAGGCTGGTGGCTCTTCCCTGGGATATCGGCCCGGCCCAGTATTTCTACCGCACGGATGTATTTGAAGAATGCGGTCTGCCAACTGACCCTACTGAGGTGGCCGAAATGATGAGTACCTGGGACGGCGTGTTGGAAGCGGCGGAAAAGGTTTACGTTCCGGGGCAAAGATGGCTTCTTCCGGATGCCTCTTACCTGTACTTCCTGATGTTCTGTAACAGGGACTATTACAACGAAAACCTGGAGCTTCAGGTGGAACGGGACGGCGATCTGGACTGTCTGAATGCGGTGATCAAAATGCGTGAGAACGGCTGGGATATGAACGTGGATATGTGGTCCACGGAGGCCTATGCGGCCTATGCGGACGGTTCCTGCGCATCCGTGGCGACGGGTTCCTGGTTCGGTGGTTTCCTGAAGAAGGATATTGATCCGGAAGGATCAGGCCATTGGGGTGCGGCTAAACTCTACGGCAACATTGCAAGCTCCAATTGGGGCGGTTCTTTCCTGGTTATTCCGGAAAGCAGTGAGAATAAGGAAGCAGCTTGGGCATTTGTGACCTATATGCTGGCGACCGTGGAAGGGCAGAATGCCATGTTTGAAGCAGTGGACTATTATCCCGCTTATAAACCTGCATGGGAAGACGCTTCCATCTATGAAGCGCCCGATGCTTACTTTGGCAACCAGACCCCTACACCCAAATCCCTGGCCGCTGACATTGCGGCGGACATCAAGCCGGTTGTTACCACCATGATGGATACCACTGCAGAGGGCTGCATCTACAGCTCAGTGAACTCCGGCCTGCAGCAAGGCCTTGACGCAGAAGGGATCCGTTCTCTGCTCATTTCCGATATCGAAGCGGCGACGGCGGAAGTGAAGCAGCAGCAGATCCAGGCATTGAAGGATGCCGGCGTATGGCAGGAATAACGGACTGACATTTTCGGATTCCGATACAAACGGCAGCCGGATGGGGGAACTGCGTCCGCGGTTTCCCGTCTGGCTGTTTATATGTGGAATCCGACGCTTGCTGCTGGGATGGGAGGTATGAGGTTGGATAAAATACAAAATGCGGCCGTTGCGGTAAAAAAGAAGGGGTTTATGGAAACGCTGAAAAAGAACAGAGTGGCATATGCCTACATTGCGCCCTTCTATATCTTGTTTGCAATTTTTGGACTGTTTCCAATTGCTGCTGGGCTGTTCATCAGTTTCTTCCGGTGGGATGGGATCTCCGAAATGCATTTTCTGGGTTTAGAAAACTATGTAAATTTGCTGAGTGATGTACTGTTCTGGAAGGCTTTGAAAAACACGGTAGTCATCGGCATCATTGCCCATATCCCAATCCTTCTGGGCGGGCTTGCGCTGGCTTATATCCTCAATTCAAAGCTGGTGAAGGGAGAAAATATTTTCAAGACCATTTACTTTATGCCCATGGTGACGAGTTCTGTGGCGATCTCGATCATTTTTCAGAGTCTGTTTGGTTATAATTACGGCACGATCAACTATTTCCTCAGCTTCTTCGGGGAGGAGCCCATCAACTGGCTGGGCGGGGACGGCAGCCTGATCAAGGTGGCGGTCATCGTCATGTTCGCTTGGAAATGGGTTGGCTGGAATATGGTAATCTATCTGGCGGGTATGCAGGGAATCAGCAACGATATCTATGAGGCGGCCCGGATTGACGGCGCCACCAACACAAAGATCATGTTCAAGATCGTAATTCCCCTGCTGACGCCCATCATCGTATTCACGCTGGTACAGTCCACCATCGGAATGTTTAACCTGTTCACGGAGCCGTTCATTCTGACCAACTCCAGCTGGACGGGCGGTGTGAATAACGGCGGGCTGACGCTGATGATGTACCTGCTCAACAAGGCGCCTCAGGGCGGAACGGCCTATGGCTATGCATCTGCCTGCGCTTATGTGATCACCATTATGATCGTCTGCATTTCCGTTTTCGTGAATACGGTAAGTGCGGAAAGGGATGGGAAGAAGGCCGGAAGGAGGAAAAAATCATGAAAACACTGCTTTTGCTGATCGCCGCCGTTGCGATCGTACTTATCGTGATTGCCAAGCTGCATCCGGCCGGAAAAAAGATTGCGCTGTATGTCATATTGCTGGCGATCGCGCTGATCATGCTGGCGCCCTTTTATATGATGTTTGTCATGTCCACCCGCCCGACCAATGAAATCTATTCGTTCCCTCCGGCGATTTGGTTCGGAACGAACCTAGTGACGAATTTCGGAAACATGATTGCGGCGGTGAATTTCCCCAGGGCGTTCATGAACAGCCTGATCATAACCTGTTCCTATACGTTCCTGGTGCTGCTGTTCTGCTCCATGGGAGGATATGCCTTTGCGGTGTACGATTTCCCGGGAAAGAACAAGATGTTTGCGATCCTGCTGGCCACCATGATGATCCCTGCCACGGCGGGAATCATTCCCTGGTTTATTATGATGTCTAAATTCAGCTGGATCAACAGTTTCAAGGCGCTGATCATACCCAATTGCGCCAATGCCTTTGGCATCTATTGGATGCGTCAATATTGTAAGAACAATGTGCCGGTTTCTCTCATGGAGGCGGCTCGTATCGACGGATGCAGCGAGTGGACGATTTTCTTCCGCGTAATCGCTCCTGTGCTCCTGCCGGCTTATGCGTCCCTGGGGATCATGCAGTTTGTCAATGTGTGGAATGACTTCATGCAGCCTCTGATGATCCTGAGAAAGGAAAAATATCAGACCCTGCCCCTGATGCTGCGGACGATGGTGGGCGATAGGGGAACGGATTATGGCGCCCTGATGCTGGCCAGCGCCTGTGCGGTGCTTCCGTTACTGGCAGCTTTCTTGTGCGCGTCCAAGTTCTTTATGTCAGGACTGACTGCAGGCGCCATCAAAGAATAAGAAGCCGCTGCCAGCTGATCTTCCGGCTTATTGCGGCGCTCAGGCGGGCCATTGCGCTTCGGGTATGAGAAATAAATTAAGTAAGAAATGGAGAGATGTTATAATGAGATACATGATCAACGGTCAGGATATGATGCTGGGAACTTGCTACTATCCGGAACACTGGGATCCTTCCCTGTGGGAAGAAGATCTGGAACGGATGCTGGAAGCTGGAATCCGGGTGATCCGCATAGCGGAATTCGCCTGGAGCAAGGTGGAGCCCAGGGAAGGGGAATATACCTATGAATTCTTCGACTCCTTCCTGGAAAAGGTGGCTAAGACGGACATGAAGGTAATCTTCTGCACTCCTACGGCTACACCGCCAGCTTGGCTTACGGATAAATATCCGGAGGTCTTAAACGGCACCATGGACGGCGTGCTGTTCCGCCACGGGGCGAGAAGGCATTACAATTATAATTCCCCGGTATATCAGAGATTTGCAGCAAATATTACGGAAAGATTTGCTTCCCACTATGCGCCGCACCCCAGCATCATAGGCTGGCAGATCGATAATGAGTTAAACTGCGAAGTTTCGGAGTTCTATTCTGAAAGCGATTCCGTAGCTTTCAGGGAATTCCTCAAGGTAAAGTACGGAACCGTTGAGAAACTCAATGAAGCCTGGGGCACGGTCTTCTGGAACCAGACCTATACTTCCTGGGGAGAGGTATATGTACCCAGGACGACGATCAGTAATTCCACCAATCCCCACAGGGTATTGGATTATATCCGTTTTATTTCTGACAGCGCCTGCCGGTTTGCCAAGATGCAGGCGGACATTATCAGAAAATATATCAAAGAGGATGATTTTGTCACCACCAACGGAATTTTTTCCAATCTGGACAACCATAGGATGCGGGAAGAGAGCCTTGATTTCATGACCTACGACTCCTATCCCAACTTTGCCTACTGTCTGGATGCGTACGACGAAAAAGATCCGCTCAAGGACCGGAAGTGGAGCCGGAATCTGGCGGAGGTGCGGGCTATTTCCCCGGTATTCGGCATCATGGAACAGCAGTCTGGAGCAAACGGTTGGAATACCCGGATGGAGGCGCCCACGCCCAGACCGGGCCAGATGACCTTATGGACCATGCAGAGCATCGCCCATGGAGCGGACTATGTGAGCTATTTCCGCTGGAGGACCTGCACGGTGGGCACGGAAATTTACTGGCATGGTATCCTGGACTATTCCAGCCGGGAAAATCGCAGGATCAAAGAAGTACGGGACATCGCGGAGAAATTATCTAAAATCCAGGTAATAGCCGGCGCGAAGTACGAGGCCAAAGTGGGCCTGATAGAGGATTATGACAACATCTTTGATGCACAGCTGGATACATGGCATCAAAGAATCGACCAGGAAAGCCGGAAAAACCTGTTTGCAGCCGCCCAGTTCACCCATACCCCGCTGGATTTCGTATATCTTCGTGAAGGCATGGATATGGATGAACTGAAACAATACGATGTGCTCTTCTATCCCCATGCGGTGATCTTAACCCAGGAACGAGTTGGACTGCTGGAAGAATACGTGGCCGCTGGAGGAAAACTGGTTCTGGGCTGCCGCGCGGGATACAAGGACAGAAACGGCAGATGTGTGATGGACCGCCTGCCTGGTCTGGCCTCCAGCCTGGCCGGGACGGATATTCCAGAATACACCTTTGTAGCGCCGGATGAAGGAAAAATCTGTGCGGACTGGGATGGAGAACAGGTGGAGGCCGCCATTTTTAACGATATCCTGGCGGCGGCAGCGGGCAGCGCCGAAGTGCTGGCTTCCTATACCGGAGGCGACTATGCGGGAGAACCCGCCCTGATCCGCAACCAGTTCGGCGCCGGAGAGGTTTATTACTTCGGAGGAGCCTTCGCCATGGATACGGCGGAAACCTTCCTGCGTAAGCTGGGCATGGCAGAACCCTACCGAGATGTAGTGAAACTGCCTGCCTGCTGCGAAATCGCCGTGCGCGCAAAGGGTAGCCATAGATACCTATTCGTGCTCAACTATGCGGACAAGGAAGTGGAGATAGAACTGAAGGCCGCTGTGCGCAACCTTTTGACCCAGGAAGAGGAAAACGGAAACGTAGCGGTGGAGAAATACGGCGTAAGAATTTATCAGATCGCTTGATGAAAGCGTCCGCTCTGTGGCCGATGGCGTTCGGGGATTTCACGCGCTGGGAGGTAGGGCGGAGCGGACGCCCAAAGGCAGGGGGGCATCCATGACGCCATACCTCCCGCAGCGAGGAGCCTAACCCCATACGAGATGTTCGAAGCGGGTTTAGGCTCCTCTTTATGCTGCCCAAAGTCGAAGTGGCTTTCATAAGAAATGTCTTTTGCCTTACGGTCATACCCCAAGCTGCGTCCCTGTCTGCTTCCCGGCGTTCCACTTTGCTCCAACGTCCTAAGCAGCCTTCACAACCCTTGCCAGTCCCTCGATATTTTGGTAAAATATGCATGAACAGGCACAGAATCCAAAAGGAGGACTGGAAAATGATTCGTAAAATTGTATTTGGAACCCCTTTTGATACGGAAGCAGTAATTGGCAGCTTCCAGGACTGGAAAGGGGAAGTCCCCTACCTGAAAGAGGAAGGCGGCAGAAAATTTTCCTATCGAATGGGAGAAAATGACGTGGTATACGGTCTTGGGGAGAACGTGCGCGGCATCAACAAGCGGGGATGGCTCTATGAGAGCAAGTGCAGCGACGATCCGAAGCACACGGAAAGCAAGCATTCCCTGTATGCTGCCCATAATTTCCTGATCGTGGATGGTACGGAGCACTTTGGCGTCTTTGTAGACTACCCGGGCATGGTGACCTTTGATGTGGGTTATACGGATATCGATATGCTCACCATCGAGGCCAGGGAAGCGGATTTGGCTTTGTACATTATCGAAAGCGAGGCGAAAGAGGGAGAGAGCGTTTCCGAGGATATCGTAAAGCAGTTCCGCGCTCTGATCGGCAGAAGCTATATTCCGCCAAAGTGGGCATTCGGCTATGGACAGAGCAGATGGAGCTATATGGATGAAGACGAGATCAGGGAAGTGGTTAAGGCCCACCGGGAAGCGGGTATCCCTTTGGACTCCGTGTATCTGGATATCGATTATATGGAACGGTATAAGGATTTTACGGTGAATGAGGAAACTTTCCCGAACCTGGCCGATTTCTCTGCCGAGATGCGGGCGCAGGGGATCCATTTGGTTCCGATTATCGATGCGGGCGTGAAGATTGAGGAAGGCTACGATGTCTACGAAGAGGGCATGGAGCACGGCTATTTCTGTAAGGAGGAGGACGGAAAGGAATTTGTGGCCGGGGTATGGCCGGGCCGGGTTCATTTTCCGGATATGCTGAATGCGGACGCCAGAAAATGGTTTGGCAGAAAGTATAAAGTGCTCTTGGATCAGGGGATCGACGGCTTTTGGAACGATATGAACGAGCCGGCTATTTTCTATTCTGAGGAAAATCTGCAGAATGTATTTGATAAGCTGGATGAATACCGTTCGGAAAATTTGGATATAGAAAAGTTTTTCCGTTTCAGCGGTATGGTGGGCGGACTATCAAATAACGAAAAGGATTATGAGCTGTTCTATCATGAGCACAAGGACGGAAGGGTGCGGCATGATAGGGTACATAACCTGTTCGGGTATAACATGACTCGGGCGGCCGGAGAAGCCTTTGAGGAGCTGGAGCCGAATCGGCGTATCCTGATGTTTTCCCGTTCTTCTTATATTGGTATGCATCGCTATGGCGGGATCTGGACCGGGGACAATCTTTCCTGGTGGTCCCATATTCTGTTGAATCTGCGGATGATGCCGTCTCTGAACATGTGCGGAATCCTGTATACAGGCGCGGATCTGGGCGGCTTTGGAGCGGACTGCACGGAAGATCTGCTGATGCGTTGGTTGGCTCTGGGGCTTTTCACACCTCTCATGCGCAACCATGCGGCCATGGGCACCAGGAAACAGGAGGCATACCGTTTTACGAAGACGGAGAGTTTCCGGCAAATTATTTCTCTTCGTTATGTGCTGCTGCCCTACATTTACAGCGAGTTTATGAAGGCAGCCTTGAAGGGCGACATGTATTTCAGGCCGCTTTCCTTCGTCTATCCGGAGGATGATTTTGCCCGCCGCGTGGAAGATCAGCTCATGGTCGGGGAAAGCATTATGATCGCCCCGGTTTATGAGCAGAATGCGAAGGGACGTTATGTCTATCTGCCGGAACGCATGAAAGAGGTGCGTTTCTTCGGGTCGCAGAAAGAGAGCGAGGTAATTTTGGAAAAGGGGCACCATTATATCGATGTAGCCCTGAATGAGGTGGTATTTTTCATAAGGCCTGATCATCTGGTTCCGGTATCTGCAGGCGGAAGCTGTGTGGAAAAGGTGGATTTTGCCAACCTGAAGCTTTTGGGATTTGTGGAAAAAGAGGCCTCTTACGAATTGTACGATGATGACGGATACAGCAGGGATTATGAGAATCCTGCCAACCGTACGAAGGTTCATATGGATCGGGACGGAAAGGTAATGGTTGAAGGGGAAGGACATACCTTCGAGGCGTTTTAAATGCCAAAACGGACGTGCGGCTTTTCGGGTGAAGGCCGCACGTCCATCCAGACAAAAGAAAGGTTCCCAATAAAAAGGGAGGATGCCAGGTAATCACTTACCTGGCATTATTATGAAAAAGCTATTTAAAAAAGTTGATAATATGCTTTAATCGATAGACTTAAGTATACCCTGAAGAAGTGTCCAAAAATGGGGCTCAGGGTAACTAAATTTTAAAAGAAGTATGAACAATATATGAACGTTAAAAACAGGGCTTCAAACCGTTTCCGGTTCGGGATAATCCACGCCGAAGGTTTCCACGGTCATGGTTTGGATACGTTGTGCCTCCAGCGGACGATCGAAACCGTCCACCGGAGTGACGGCGATCTTGTTCACGTTTTCAATGCCTTCCGTGACCTTGCCAAAAGCGGCGTAGGCCCCGTCCAAATGGGGAGATATTTTATGCATGATGAAGAACTGGCTGCCTGCGGAGTCGGGCATCATGGAACGGGCCATGGATAGGACGCCCTGCGTGTGCTTTAAATCGTTGGGGACGCCATTTTGGGTAAATTCTCCCTTGATGGAGTAGCCGGGGCCGCCCATGCCGGTTCCTTCCGGATCGCCGCCCTGAATCATGAATCCTTTGATGACCCGGTGGAAGATCAGGCCGTCATAGAACTTCTTCCGAATCAGGCTGATGAAATTGTTGACGGTGTTCGGAGCAATTTCAGGATAAAGTTCGGCCTTGATTACGTCGCCGTTTTCCATGGTGATGGTTACGATTGGATTTGCTGCCATGATAGTATTTTCCTTTCTGATGCGGCCTGCATCCATATGGCGGCCGCGTGATTTTGGGATGATCCCCTTGGAATTATTGTAGCGGAAATGCGGGAATCCGTAAAGAGGGAGATAGGAATGTTAAAACGGGTAATTGTGGATTTGGATAGGGCGGAAGGAAAAGGGGAAGAGCAGAATGCGCTGGAGGAATTAGAAAGGGAGCTGGCTGCGGAGGGGATCGCTTTGGAATGGGAGGATACGGGGACGGGGGAAAGGGAAGGGAGCCTGTATCTCACCGACAGACCCGAAAGGGTGAGAGCGCGTCATGGGACGGACTGCCGTATTCTGCTGTACTTAACGGAGGAAAACCGGGGGGAGAGCTTTGGGCGGGCGCCTTATGCGGTGGAATCCATGGGAGGTTTGAATGCGGATTTCCTGAAAAAAGTCTGGCAGAGGCTCACGGGGCAGCCCTGGGAGATCCTGAGGACGGAAAGGCTGAGGGTGCGGGAGATGACGGAGGGGGATTTGGATGCACTGTATGAAATCTATGCCCATCCGGATATGCCCCTTTATACGGAGGGGCCGGCTTTGGACAGGGAGGCAGAATGGGAGAAGCTGACGGCGTATATCCGGAACGTATACCCGATCTATGGCTTTGGGATATGGATGCTGGAGGAAAGAAAGAGCGGAAAGGCAATCGGCAGGGCAGGATTTTTTTGGCGTGAGGGCGCGGCCTATCCGGAACTGGGATTTGCGGTGGAAAAGCGTTCCCAGCGGAAAGGGTATTGCCTGGAGGCGTGTAAGGCAATCCTGGAATACGGGTTTGGGGAACTGGGATTTACGGGAGTACAAGCCCTTACGGAGGAGAGAAACGAAGCTTCCCGCCAGATTCTTCGGCAGCTGGGATTCGCAGAAAAGGGGATGGAAGAAGGGAGAAGGACGCTGTGGCTAAATTCAAGGACTATAGGATAGAGGACACAGAGGCGCTTTGCAGGGTAGGGAAGGCGCTGGCTTCCGAAGAACGGATTGAAATCCTAAAGCTGCTCTATGAAGACGGGATGATCATTGGAGAGATCGCAAAGAAAATGGGGCTTCCGGCTTCCAGCGCCTCTTTCCATCTGAAAATATTGGAGCAGGCCGGGTTGGTCCGGATAGAGGAACAGCCCGGCACAAGGGGAACCACGAAGCTGTGCAGCCGGAAGGTGGACCATATTACCATCGATATGGTGAAGAGGAACCCGGACGTGGATGAGGTATTCAGCGCGGAAATGCCTGTGGGCGCGTACAGCAGCTGCGAGGTGTTCCCCACCTGCGGGCTTTGGGATGAGAACGGCCCCATCGGGAACGAGGATCTGGAGTATTGCTTTTATTATCCGGAACGGATGCGGGCCGGGCTTTTGTGGACGTCGGCAGGATATGTGGAGTATAAGTTTGCCAACGGCGTTCCGAAGAATATGAAAACGAAAAGGGTCTCGGTATCTATGGAAATCTGTTCGGAGGCGCCGGGATATCGGGAGACGTGGAAATCGGATATTACGGTGTGGATCAATGGAGTGGACTGCGGAACCTGGACCTGCCCGGGGGATTTCGGCTCTAGGCGGGGGCGGCTGAACCCCATCTGCTTGTCCAATGGTTCCACCCAGTATGGGATGCAGATGATCTGGGAAGTGCGTGGGGATGGGACGTATCTCAATGGATTGAGGATTTCGGATACGGTGGTGGAAGAATTACAGCTCGGAGCCAAAAGTTTTGTGACGGTGCGGATTGGAAATAAACCGGATGCAAAGTATGTGGGAGGCTTCAATCTGTTTGGGAAAGGCTTTGGGGATTACAATCAGGATATCGTTCTGACAATGGAATATTAAAAACGTTCGGAAGCGCCAGAACAGAAGATAGGACAAAAATGGCTTGGCAGCCCTTTATAACCGTGATTTACGCCCGCTAATGCGGGTAGGGCGGCTATAATTGACAAAAGGCTGTCCAAACCGGCTGGCTGCCTGGTTCGGACAATTTGGTGTAAACAAACAATAATGATGGAATAGACCTGGTAAGAAAAGGTTCAATATAACAGAAATGCTGTTGCAATATCCTTAGTATCTATAAAAAACTGGCATAAATGATAAGGAACGTAAGGCATATATCTTGACAAAACAGCGTATTGATGTATAATGAAAATGATTTAAGCAGAAATACTGTATATTAACTTTTTAAATCTTTTTGTACAGAAACCTAAACCGCATGCTCTATAAAACGGATGACCGTAGGCATGGCAGCACCGCAGCCCATGAAAAACATTTATATTTTTTACAAAACTGTAGCCAGTATCACAGCGGGCGAGGTCAAAGGGTGGATAGATTCCTGCATGCGGATGAGCGTAAATGCGAGGAAAAGGAAAATGGAGGGAAAATGGAAATGAAATGCTACAGAAAGGATTATCCCAGACCCCAGTTTGTTCGGAATAACTGGGAAAACCTGAACGGAACGTGGGATTTCGGGTTTGACGATGGGAACGTGGGAGAAAAGGAGAGGTGGTATGAAAACTTCCCGGGCGACAGGGAAATTCAGGTGCCTTTTACCTATGAGACGAAGAAGAGCGGCATCGGGGACGAAACCCGCCACGACAATGTGTGGTATCGCAAAAAGGTAACGGTGGACGGAGGACAGCTTTCCCAAAACCGCTATATCATTCATTTTGAAGGGAGCGATTTTGTAACCAAGCTCTGGGTGAACGGCCGGTATGCGGGCAGCCACAGGGGCGGCTATGCCAGATTTTCCTTTGATATCACTGATCTGGTGCAGGACGGGGTGAATGAGCTGACGGTCAAGGCAGAAGATTCCTATGATATGCAGCAGCCCAGAGGGAAGCAGCGCTGGATGAACGAGAACTTCGCCTGCTGGTATGTGCAGACCACAGGGATCTGGAAGACCGTATGGACGGAGTATGTGCCGAAGATGAGCCTGGCGTATGTGAAAATGACGCCGAATCTGCAGACGCTTTCTCTGGAGCTGGAAATGGAAGTGGACGTGCCGGAGAACCGGATGGGGCCCGATCTAATGGTGGAAACTCTGATCAGCTATGATGGGAACTTCATCAACAGGGCCATGACGGCGGTGAACGGAAGCCATCTGGAAGCTGCGATAAGCGTATTCCGAAAGGATCCCAGTCTGTTCGAGTCTGGCGTGAAGACCTGGAGCCCGGAGAATCCGGCTTTATACGACATCGAATTCCGGTTGGTGGAAAACGGGAAAACGCTGGACGAAATAGGTTCCTACTTTGCCATGCGGGAAATCCGTATCGACGGGCCGAATATCCTGCTGAATGGCCGTCCCCTTTACCAGCGTCTGATTTTGGATCAGGGTTACTGGAAGGATTCCCATTTGACGCCGCCGGATGAAGAAGCGCTGATCGAAGACATCGATAAGATCCATCAGCTGGGATATAACGGATTGCGCAAACACCAGAAGACCGAGGACGAAAGATTCCTATACTGGTGTGATGTGAAAGGGATGCTGGTGTGGAGCGAAGTGGCTGCCGCCTACCAGTTTACCGATTATGCGATTCGCGAATTTACTAGAGAATGGATGGAAATTGTTAAGCAGAACTATAACCATCCTTGCATCATCACATGGACGCCCTTCAATGAATCCTGGGGAATTGACAGGGTGGAGACGCGGAAGGATCAGCAGCACTTTACGGAGGCGGTCTATCATCTGACGAAGAGTATGGATAAGCACCGCCCGGTCATCGTAAACGACGGCTGGGAGCATACCGTATCGGATATCATCACTCTGCACGATTACGAAGAAGCAGGGAAAATCCTTGCGGCCAGATATACACAGTGTAAGGAAGGAATCCAGACCACACAGGTTTACCACAACTTCCATAAGTCGGCGATGGCGAACGGATACGCTTATCAGGGCCAGCCGATCATCATCAGCGAATACGGCGGTATTGCGTTCAACAACGATGATTCCGGCTGGGGATACGGCAATAAGGTGGAGGGTGAGGAAGATTTTGTGAAGAGATTTGACGAAATTACGACTGCGGTGAAGGAAATTCCTTATGTCAGCGGTTTCTGCTATACTCAGGTGAGCGATGTGCAGCAGGAGATCAACGGCCTGATGGATATGGAGCGGAACTTTAAAGTGGATCCAAAGGTCATCCGGGAAATCAATGAAAGAAGGGTGGGTTACTGGAGGCTCTATATGTAATTGCTAGAAAAGCATTGACAAAGTTTCAGGCCGGTGCTATGATGCGATACATAAGCAAAGGCGCTGCGGGGATATCCGTGGCGCCTTTTTACGATGGGCAGACCGATGAAGCGTGGCTGCATTCGTTGCTTATGGCGCGCCTTACGGCGCACATTCTCCCAGATCCTGGCATGCCGTCATGGGAGAGCGCGGTGTTTCGGCCGGACGGAGCGCCGTGCGGAAACCTAACGGTTCGATTGGCTGTACCGTTAGGCAGAAACAGGTCGTGATAAGGAAGTGCGGAGCAAAGGGGCTTTTACTGGCAAAGGGTCCCGGAGTTTCCGCATTTCTTTCTATGAGGAGGAAAAAGATTGAAACTTCGTTTCAATCTCCCTGATTTGAGGGCCCGTTAAGGCGGGCAGATGGGAGTAAAAATGTCTGAGGAGATTATGAGTGTCGTGAGCGGAGAAGTGTTCGGCGTCTGGTTCTTGATTGGTGCAGCGCTGGTATTCTGGATGCAGGCTGGGTTTGCAATGGTGGAGACCGGATTTACAAGGGCCAAGAATGCGGGAAATATCCTAATGAAAAACCTTATGGATTTCTGTATCGGTACAGTGGTGTTTGTGCTGGTCGGATTTGGCCTGCTGCTGGGAGAAGATATGGCAGGGGTGATCGGGAAACCTGGCTTTGATATTTTTACGGATTACGCCAACTTTGATTTTTCTAATTTTGTTTTCAACTTGGTGTTCTGCGCGACCACGGCGACCATTGTTTCCGGCGCCATGGCGGAACGGACGAAATTTCTGTCCTATTGTATCTATTCCGGCGTGATTTCCGCCCTGATCTATCCTATAGAGGCGCACTGGATTTGGGGCGGCGGCTGGCTAGCGCAGCTCGGTTTCCATGATTTTGCAGGTTCCTGTGCAATTCATATGGTGGGCGGTATTTCCGCACTGGTGGGTGCGGCGATCTTGGGGCCTCGGATCGGGAAGTTTACCCGGGATAAGGACAGAAAGGTGGCGAAGGTAAATGCTTTTCCAGGCCATAACCTTCCCATTGGTTGTCTGGGAGTGTTCATCCTTTGGCTGGGCTGGTACGGTTTTAACGGGGCGGCATGTACCTCTCTGAGCCAGCTGGGGTCTGTATTCCTCACCACAACCATTGCGCCTGCCATTGCCACCGTGGTCTGCATGGTATTTACCTGGATAAAGTACAAGAAACCGGATGTGTCCATGTGCCTAAACGCGTCTCTGGCAGGGTTGGTGGCCATTACGGCCCCTTGTGATGTGACGGATGCCCTGGGTGCAACGGTGATCGGCGCTGTGGCAGGGCTGTTGGTGGTGTTCGGCGTCTGGCTCTTGGACCATAGGCTGCATGTGGATGATCCTGTGGGGGCGGTAGCTGTACACTGCCTCAACGGAATCTGGGGAACTATCGCAGTTGGATTGTTCGCTACCGCTTCAGCTCCAGGAAATGACAGCGTTGTAGGCCTGTTTTATGGCGGCGGCCTGCGTCAGCTGGGCCTGCAGCTTCTGGGAGTCGGGGCAGTAGCGGCCTGGACCGTGGTTCTGATTACGGTCACTTTTCTGGCAATTCGTTTGGCTGTGGGGCTGCGCGTAAGTGAAGAGGAGGAGATTGTGGGACTGGATTCCTGTGAACATGGTCTTGCCTCTGCCTATTCCGGATTCAGTATCATGGATGTTTCCAACACGATGACCATGGAAGTGAATGAAAATACGGATTTGGGTACGCAGGATTATGCTCAGGCCTCTAAAGCGCAGAAGGATGCCGCTGTCAAGGTGGTAGAAATGCCGACAGTCAACGCCGCAGACATCCATAAGGTGGTCATCATCGCAAAGCTGTCCCGGTATGATCATTTGAAGAAGGCCATGAACGAGCTGGGCGTTACGGGCATGACCGTCACACAGGTTATGGGATGCGGTGTGCAGAAAGGCGCCGGGGAAATGTACCGCGGCGTGGAAATGGATGCGACCCTCCTGCCCAAAGTAAAGGTGGAGGTTGTAGTCAGCAAAATCCCAGTGGATATGGTGATAGAAGCGGCCAAGAAGGTATTGTATACAGGCCATATCGGTGATGGAAAGATTTTTGTATACCAGGTGGATAGGGTCGTGAAGGTCCGTACAGGAGAGGAAGATTTTGCGGCGTTACAGGATGTGGAATAAGAGACAATAGCTTATTTAGCCGTGTATTTACCGCATAGATCGTGTGAAGACCTGGCGGTTACCATACATCCGGCCCATTATGCAAAGATTTTTATGGCTGTAAATGAAAAATGGAAAAAGGGTGGGTTTCCAGGACAACCGCATTTAAACCGTTGCAGTTTATGTATCTGGCAGAATTATATCCGGAGAGGATCAGCAACAGTTAAATGCGGTTGTCTTGTAGTTTTTTCTGTATGGATTGACCGAACGGCATAAAATGGGTAGAATATTGTCATAACGCTGTGCAGGAGATATATATGGTCAAAGATTTAACACAGGGAAATCCGCAGAGTGTCCTGCGGAGATTTTCCATACCGATGTTCATCAGCATGATTTTCCAGCAGTTGTACAATATTGCGGACAGCGTGATTGCCGGAAAATTTGCAGGAGAGGACGCATTGGCGGCAGTTGGGGCTTCCTATCCCATCACCATGATTTTCATGGCGGTGGCGGTGGGAAGCAACATCGGCTGTTCCGTGGTGATATCCCAGTATTTCGGCGCAAAACAGTATGTAAAGATGAAAACGGCTGTATCTACTACGTTGATCAGTTCTGCGGCCTTGTCCGCTGTGCTCATCGCTGCTGGGCTGCTGGGAAGCAGAGGGTTGATGAAAATGATCAACACGCCGGAGAATATTTTCCGGGAAGGGGATCTGTACCTGCGGATTTATATCGGTGGGTTCCTTTTCTGCTTCCTATATAATGTGGCTACGGGGATTTTTACTTCCCTGGGGGATTCTAAGACGCCTTTATATTTCCTGATCGGTTCATCCCTGGGAAATATTGTGTTGGATCTGCTGTTCGTGGCGGGATTCGGATGGGGTGTGGCCGGAGTGGCCTGGGCCACATTCCTGGCGCAGGGGATTGCCGGCGCTCTCGCTCTGCTGGCGCTTCAAAGGCGGATGGCGGATATTCCGGCGCAGGGGCGCGTGGAACGCTTTTCCAGGGAAATGTTGGGAAGGATAGGCAGGATAGCGGTTCCCAGCATTCTACAGCAGAGCTTCATATCTGTGGGAAATATTTTTATTCAAGGCCTGATCAATTCCTATGGTTCCTCTGTGATCGCAGGGTATTCCGCGGCTATTAAACTGAATACCTTTTGCATCACCAGTCTGACCACCCTGGGAAATGGGACGAGCAGCTTCACGGCCCAGAACCTGGGAGCGGGAAAGCCTGATAGGGTACGGGACGGTCTTAAGGCGGCCATGAAACTGTCGGCTGTCGTCACGGCGGTATTCTTTGCGGCCTATTTTCTGGGAGCCGGGCCGGCGTTGTCTTTGTTCCTGAAAGGGGAGGGCGGTTTGGCCGGTCAGACGGGCATCGCATTCCTGCGGATCGTATCCCCTTTCTATTTTGTGGTGGGGATGAAGCTGATGGCGGATGGCGTGCTGCGCGGGTCCGGGGCGATGAAGGAGTTTATGATCGCTACATTCACGGATTTATTGCTGCGCGTGGTTCTGGCGTTTGTTCTGTCTTCCGTGCTGGGGACGACGGGGATCTGGTTGTCCTGGCCCATCGGATGGGGAGCGGCGACGGTGTTGTCTTTGTACTATTATAAAAAGGGGGTATGGAAGAGAACGCTGGCTGAATAGCATGGAAAAAGAAGGAAATACTGTGACTGTAACATAGGCGAGCCGAAAGGATGGAGACGTATGGATGCAGTGACAGTGATTTTAAAGGATGCGGACGAAGTATGGCAGTTCGTCAATACCATGAGAAAGTTTGAAGGGGAATACGATCTGGAGGCTGGCAGCTACAGCGTGGATGCCAAGTCTGTCCTGGGCGTATGCGCCCTTGGAACAGGCAAGCCCCTGAAGCTGAGGATGGTCAATCCAAAAGGGGAGGAGGGGGAATTATTGACGAGCCTGGATCGGTATTTGGTAAAAGAGGGGCGGGACGAATGATGCGGGACGCTTTCATCTAAATGCCCATTAAAAGGGACGGATGGGAGAAAATACGGTTATAACGTTAGGCGTGTCCAGACTGGAGTGAAACGGAAGGATATCCCGGCGGAATGTCATGCCACTATAAGAAGAGTATGGAAAGGAGTACGGAATGTTAAAAGAAGGAACGAAAGCGCCGTCATTTTCTTTACCGGATCAGGACGGAAAGATTCATACGTTGGAGGAGTACAGGGGTAAAAAGGTGATTTTATATTTCTATCCCAGGGACAATACGCCGGGCTGTACAAAGCAGGCATGTAATTTCGGAGAATTGTATCCTCAGTTTGGGGAAAAGGGAGCGACGGTCCTAGGCGTGAGCAAGGATAGCGTGGCATCCCATAAAAAATTTGCGGAGAAATATGGCCTGCCCTTTACCCTGCTTTCCGATCCGGAGCTTTCCTGTATCCAGGCCTATGACGTGTGGCAGGAGAAGAAAAATTATGGGAAGGTGAGCATGGGGGTGGTACGGACCACCTATCTGATCGATGAAGAGGGGACTATTGTGAAGGCCTTCGGTAAAGTAAAGGCGGCAGAGAATCCTGCACAGATGCTGGAAGTGCTCAAGGAGGGATAGGCCCGCCCGTGGAAGCAGGGGGATAGAAATGCAGGAACAATTCGTCAGAACTGCGCTTTTGGTTGGCCGGGAGGGCGTGGAACAACTGGAAAAGAAAAAGGTGGCGGTATTCGGAATCGGAGGAGTAGGAGGACATGCCACGGAGGCGCTGGCGCGAAGCGGTGTGGGCCGTTTCCTTCTGGTGGATAGCGACCGGGTGGCCCTGTCCAATGTGAACCGTCAGATCATTGCCACGTTGGATACGGTGGGCCGGTTTAAAACAGAGGTGATGAGGGAGCGAATTATGTCCATCAATTCCTGGGCGCAGGTGGAGGGGCGGGAATGCTTCTTCCTTCCGGAGAATGCCCATACCTTTGATTTCTCGGACTGCGACTATGTGGTGGATGCGGTGGATACGGTGACGGCCAAGCTGGAACTGATCCAGTGCGCCAGAAGGGCGGGCGTGCCGGTGATCAGCAGTATGGGAGCCGGAAATAAACTGGATCCCACCCGGTTTGAGGTGGCGGATATCTATGAAACCAGCGTGTGCCCCCTTGCGCGGGTCATGCGAAGGGAGCTGCGCAAAAGAGGGGTGGACAGCCTGAAGGTCGTCTATTCTCGGGAAGAAGCGATGAAACCGCCAGGGGCAGACGTTCCTGGCAGCGTAGCGTTTGTCCCCAGCGTGGCTGGACTGATCATGGCCGGAGAAGTAATACGGGATCTGTGCGGCCGCTAACAATGCCTGCTGTGATGGGGCTTTGCCATGCACGCATTACCGGAAAGCGTGCAGCTGGAAGAAACGGAAAGGATGAGAAGGCGATATGCTGAAATCGTATACAAAAGAGGGAAAGAAATACGGAGTGTTGGAGCTGGTTTTGGAAGGGCCTGCGGAAGGAAATCCCTTTGTGGAACAATGGGTGAAGGGAAGCTTTTCCTGTGATGCGGAGAGAAAGGATGCGGAAGGTTTTTATGATGGCGACGGAATCTATAGACTCCGTTTCATGCCCTCCTTTGCGATGGAATATCGGTGCCTTGTCAGCACGAGCTGGGGCGAGACGCAGGAGGTGAAGATTCCCGTGGGAGCGGCGAAGGAAGGAAATCATGGGCCGGTGCGGGTGGCTGATACCTTTCATTTTGCCTATGAGGACGGGGCTCCTTATTATCCGGTAGGAACCACCTGCTATGTGTGGGAATTGCAGGATGAGAAGGTGCGCGAGGAAACCCTCAGAAGCCTGGAAGCGGCGCATATGAACAAGCTCAGATTCTGCATTTTTCCCAAACATTACGTCTATAACCTGAGAGAGCCGGAGAGATATCCCTTTGAGAGAAAGCCGGACGCGCCCTGGGCTCCGGAGGACTATAGCGAAAAGAAATTGAAAGAGCGGGCGGGAGATAGCTTTAATAGCTATGAGAGACTGCAATTTTCCATTGAAGAGCCAGAAAAGGTGTGGGATTTTCCAGGCCTGACCCGGCGTACTTTGCCCATATAGAGGCATGCATTGAGCGGCTGGGCGAGATGGGCGTGGAAGCCGATCTGATTCTGTTCCACCCTTATGACAGATGGGGCTTTTCTAAAATGGGTTTGGAGAATGAGAATTTTTATTTGAAGTATGTGGTGAACCGACTATCGGCTTTTCACAATGTGTGGTGGGCGATGGCCAATGAATTCGATCTGTTTACGTGGAAAGAAATGAAGGCGTGGGAATCCAACGCTGCAACGGTCTGCAAACAGGATCCATACCGCCATCTGCGTTCCATACATAACTGTATGACCATGTATGACCATTCCCGGGCCTGGATTACCCACTGTAGTATCCAGCGTATCGATCTCTACCGTACGGCGGAAAATACGGATTTGTGGCGCACACAGTACGGGAAGCCGTGCGTCCTGGATGAAATTGCCTATGAAGGGGATCTGCCTTTTGGGTGGGGCAATATCAGCGGCGAAGAAATGACACGGCGCTTTTGGGAAGCCTATACGCGCGGCGGCTATGGACAACATGGGGAAACTTATGAGACAGAAGACGGAGTGATCTGGTGGTCCCATGGAGGAACCCTGAAAGGCAGCAGCCCTGCACGCATTGCATTTCTGCGCCGAATCATGGAGGAAAACGGCGGCTATATGGAGCCGGTGCCTTGTATGTTTGACGAAACCTGTGCTTCCAACAGCGGCCCTGCGGCGAAAAGAGACTGTCTATTGTTTTATTACGGGGCCAATCGGCCCAACATGCGCCCTTTTCACTACCCGGATCAGACCTTCGACGTGGATGTGATCGATACCTGGGATATGTCCGTGACCAATATCGGACTTTGCAGCGGTAGCTTTCAGGTGAAACTTCCTGCGAAGCCTTACATGGCTGTCAGGCTGACGCGGGTAAAAAGAGATTAAGGACATTTAAAACGCCGGGAAACAGGCAGAACCCTACTCTGTTTCCCGGCGTCCTTTTGCGCTCATTTGACTGAGGATACAAGTTTGAAACTATGCTTCAGACTCTTTGTTGGCAGCAGTCTCGCAGGCTATGCCTGCGATATGCAGGGGTATAAGATTGAAAATTGGCATTTTCAATCCTCCTGATTTGAGTGCGTGCTAAAATGCGGATGGGTATAAGATTACACGCGTTAAAGCGCGCAGATGGGAGCCAAGAATAGAATTGAAATTTTCGGCCTCCCTGATCTGCGCGCGCCATAAATGAAAACGATATAGCCAAGGGGTTATAAAGTGATCGGGATAAGGTATTAGACATTACGACAGGCGGATTTTATAATTATAATGTAAGACAGATATTTGTTGCAGTCATCGATGCATCGGACGGCAGACCAAAGAAAGGAAGAGGAAACTGTGAAAAATAGGATTTTCACAGGAAAATTTGTGCTTGCGCCCAAATTCGCAGGTGCATCAACCATGGAGGATTATTATGGCTGGACAGATTGAAAGGAATGTACCGCTGGAATGTGATGTCCTTGTGGCCGGAGGAGGTGTTGCCGGGCTGATGGCGGCGATCGCTGCGGCGGATCAGGGTGCCAAGGTTATTGTGGCGGAAAAAGCTAATTCAAAGAGAAGCGGCTGCGGGGCTACCGGGAACGATCATTTTCTCTGCTATATCCCTGAGGTGCACGGTGAGGATCCCGGCGAGTTTATTCGAGAAATGAACGAATCCCAGGTGGGCGGAAACAATGACATGAATCTGGTGCGCAGATATGTTGCGGAATGCTTTGAACGTGTCAAAGATTGGGATGCCTGGGGCGTGGGCATGCGGGAGCATGGGGACTGGGAGTTCAATGGACATGCTAAACCGGGCCATTTGCGCATATGGTTGAAATATGCGGGAAAGGATCAGAAAATCATCTTTACGAAGCAGGCCACAGCGCGGGGCATTACGATCCTGAACCATCATCCGTTTACAGAGGTGATAACGGATGGGGACGGGCGGGCCGTTGGAGGGATTTGTATCGACTTGACGCAGGAATATCCCAGAATGCAGGTCATCCGTGCCAAAAGCGTGATTCTCGCCACAGGAAATGCGAATCGTCTGTTCGGCTCCAAAACCATGGGCTGGATGTTCAACAGCGCCGGGTGTCCATCCAATGTGTGTACTGGGCGAGCTGCGGCTTATCGCGCCGGCGCGAGGCTGGTGAATCTGGATCTCACCGGAAACGGAGCTGGGTGTAAGTATTTCAACCGGGGCGGCAAGGCGACGTGGATTGGGGTATACAGCGATATGAATGGAAGGCCGCTTGGGCCATTTGTCACAAAACCGTCCAAGGAGTACGGAGATCTGGCAGGGGATGTATGGCGGGAGATGTTTTCCCTGAAACGTTCCCAGGGGGAACCCGTGTTCATGAACTGTTCCGAAGTATCCGATGAGGATTTGGACTATATGCTGTGGGGGCTTACTAACGAAGGAAACGTTGGTACGCTGGATCATCTGAAGGAAGAGGGATTCGATTTCAGAAAACATATGGTGGAATTTGACGGAAAGGAAGGCGGCGGCATTGGAGGGGGAATCGATATATCCGTGGATGCGGAATGTACGGTTTTGGGCCTTTTTGCAGCGGGTGACGAGACAGGAAATTTTCGGGCCGACATGGGAGGCGCCGCCACCTTTGGCCATATCGCGGGGATCAGTGCGGCAAAATATAGCGAAGCGGGGCGGATCGTGGAGGCAGAACATATGGCTGTGGTAGAAGAGCGTGCTGCCCACTATAGTCGGATCCTGGAACGGAAGGCTGATACGGCCACACCATCCTGGAAAGAGATCAATGTGGCAATTCAGCAGGTGATGACGGATTATTGCGGCTCAGATGTGCGCAGCGAGCATCTTTTGACCACCGGTTTACGGCATTTGAAACGAATTCAGGAAAAGGCGAAGGACGTTCATTGTGCGGACGGACACGAATTTATGAGATGCCTGGAGGTGGAAGACCTGGCCCTGGTGGGGGAACTGGCGTTTTGCAGTGCTATGGAGCGTAAGGAGACCCGGGGAAAACATAATCGGGTGGATTATCCCTTCACGAATCCCATGCTGAACAATAAATTCGTCGTGATCCAAAAGGGAGAAGAGGGCCCAGAGGTGGACTGGAGAGATAAAATTACAAATTAATATTTTTCTTCTCCCTGTTTTGAGTGCCCGCTTTTGTGGGAAGACGGGAGCAAACAGAAACGAACCGTTTCCGGGAATAAGAACTGAAAGGAAGGATGAGACATGCCGCCTATTATAAAGAAAGAGAAGTGTATTGCCTGCCATCACTGCGTGGATATCTGCCCTGTGGACGCATATGGTCTTCAGGAAGTAAGAAAGCAAACGCCGGTCATTCGGTATCCAGAGGAATGCTGGCACTGCAATGCGTGTGTATTTGACTGCCCGGCAGGAGCCATATCTCTGCGAATCCCTACGCCGGCCATGATGGTCTTTGTGGATGCGCCGGGGAAATGAAACGAGCAGGATAACCGGAATATATTTTGGCTGGTGTAATCGATAGGGAGGAAGAAGAGCCATTGTAGTCTTGGCCGATATGCATGAAATGTACGAATGGCACATCATCTTTTCCATGCGGAGGAGGAAGCGGCAGGAGAAAAGATGATGTGCCATTTGTACGTTTCATGATCAGAAGGGTTTTAACTTTGCGTGCGGTTATGCCAAAATACGATCCAGCCACCGCAGGAGCAGCTGAGGCCATTCCCGGAGGCTGTCGGTGTGTGACTGCGGGGGGGAGTCCTCTGCAAGGGCAAAACCATGATCCGCTCCGTCGTAGAGGTGAGCCTCCACGCGCACCCCGTGGGAGGCCAGATCGGAAATAAAAGGCATCATTCGCCATAAGGACCAATCTTTATTACCCATTACGGCGAAGGTGGGAGGAAAATCCTTGTAATTATTGTGGTCATCGTAGGGAAAGGTGGCTGGATAGACTGCCACATAGGCATTCAGGAGGGCGCTTTGGGTATCAATAGCATCCGGAAGATAGGCAGGATCGACCTCCTGGGGTGAGGCAGCAAGCCCTAGGTCATTGATCAGATTGATGGTGGGGCGGTTTCCCATGGAAAAACCATTGGAGAAAATGCGTTTCGTATCTACGCCGAATTCTCCGGCCCGTGCCCGGAGCAGGCGTATCGCACGTTGCAGATCGAGAGAACGGATCAGCGACCGGCGGATCTTCTCTCCCATGGCATGCCGGTTATTTAGAATAAAAGCATTGTAGCCATGGGCGTGATAAAATTCGGCTACGGGAAAACCTTCCGTCAAATGATAACGGAAGCTTCCCCCGGTTATGATTGCTGTAGGGTGCATCTTCCCATCATTGTGGAGGAAGGGAACGAGATGGGGGCGGAAATCTAGGCCGTCATGGCTGATCTGAGGCCATTCTTCCTTTGAAATGAGGTGCCAGGGCATATTTTCGCCCTCCCAGAGATAGATCTTATCCGCCTGCGGATCATGAAGCGGTATCAGGAGTTTTTCCGCTTTCAAAAGCTCCTTTTTAAGCTTCAAACAGCGCTGTGCATCCAGACCTGCCTGAACCGTGACGTTCCCGGTTTCCGTATCGACCTGGTACATGGACTGAAAGGTGTGATAGAGAACCTTCAGATAACGGAAATAGGATTCTGGGCGGAATGCCTTATACTCGTCGCCGTAATGTCGCTTTTCCAGGTACAGCTGCCTGAGTTCATCAAAGGCTGTCTGCATGATCATACCTCCTGTTAAGTAAAAAGTATATAGGACAGTACCGTTTTCCGAGCCCACAGTCCAAAGGAGCAATATCCCGAATTCATTATATAGGAGTTGGAAATAAAAGTCTAATATCAAAATAGATTCAGCTTATAAGCCAGCCTTTATAAGCCGTGTCTCGTCGGGGAAGTAAAGTAGGCTTAAAGGTACTTCCCAACCTCTGAAACAGCCCTCTCCGGGCGGTATCCTGGCAGAGGGGGGGAGCATATCGGTTTCAATACTGCTGTATTACCAAATGGACGGAAAAGCATTTACAGACTGGAGTGGACAAAATATAATGGATAAAAAGGATGGAATTGCAGATGGGAACGGAAGCTTCCTGATGTACTGCCGTAGAAGAGCGGCATGAAGAATTAGATTGGCTATGGCGCCGTTTACAGCGGCAGAATGTGAGGAAACATGGAGATATTGCAGCTTCAGTATTTTGAATGTATCGCAAAGCATGAGAACGTCTCAAAGGCGGCGGAGGAACTGCATGTATCCCAGCCCTCTCTAAGCAGCTCCATTATCAGACTGGAAAACGAATTGGGTACGCAGCTTTTTGAC
This sequence comes from uncultured Lachnospiraceae bacterium, assembly GCA_947650005.1. Taxonomy (GTDB): domain Bacteria; phylum Bacillota; class Clostridia; order Lachnospirales; family Lachnospiraceae; genus Eisenbergiella. Next base: position 34,817 of record CANSTU010000003.1, on the reverse strand, counting down.
AGGAATGGGAGAAAGATCGTACTGAATAACTACGGGAAATATTTTCTGAGCACTACGCGTAAAATCCTGAACCTGATAGACGCGTGTAAGATCTCCTACGGCCATGAGATTCCGGAGAGTAAAATCTCGATTGCATTTCAAAATTTCAACGAAAGGGTTCTGAGCCTGATTGAGCGGTTTGGAAGGGAGAATCCTCAGGTTTCATTCAATATATATGGAAGTACGCTGAACGAGCCGTTTGCGATCTCTTCCTATGATTTTCTAATTGGAAATGCGGATGCCAGGCTGTCAGCTTCTTTAAAGAGTTTTACTCTGGAGGAGAGAGGATATTATGTTTTGGTGCCCCGCAGCCATCCTTTCGCGCAAAGGGAGGAGCTTTTTATCACGGATTTGCGGGAAGAGAAATTCTGTTTCCTGAGAAACGAGAAAGGGGACTTTGAAAGGGCGTACTGGATTTGTATTGAAAACGGATTCATTCCCCACTGCATTTTTTCCACCAATGTGGCCTATTATAAGTTGCATTATCTTTCTCAGGGGATGGCCTTTGGCTTTATTCCTACCGGTTGGAGAGAAACTTACTCGAATATCCCGGCTTTGAAGGTAATCCCGCTGCACGGATTCGGCCATATGACGGATATCCAAATCTTTTGGTCCGAGGAGAAGGCGTTTTCTTTTGCAACGCAGCAGTTTTTGGACTATATAAAGCAGCATTTTATAGAGGAGTGAGATAAATGGGAAGGGCATCACCCAATCAACAATAGTTGGTTGGGTGATGCAACCATTCGTCACCATCGTAAAAAGATTTTTTATGATTTCCATATTTCTATTTCTGACTCTTCTGGGTTATATGTGAAAATCCCATCCACTTCTTGTATAAGGGCAGTCAAATATAAAATTATTCTATTTTCCCCCTTTTAGCATAACATCCAGTACAATATTTGTATCAACCAATATTTTCATACTTTGTTGATCGCACTGCTCTCAATTCCTTTCAAAATGTTCTGTTCCATGCGCCGATAAGTATTTTTCGTACTTCATTATGCAGCATGGCACCCACCTCCAGACCTTATCTTAAACCTCATGCCAAGCAGATGGGGTATTATTTTGGATCGTGATGATTCCTATATATAAAATACAGGTTATAAGGTAACCGAAACTGCATATTGGACAGACTTAGGGCAGAATGATATAAATATTTATAGAAAAATGTGGGATATAAACAAAAGTGCACAAAAATGAAGACTATGATGTGATTTCTCAGGCATGGTTCATAACCCGCAGGATGGAAAGAAATAGGGGAGGAAGGTTGGGAATGGCAAGGTACATATTGAAAAGGATACTGATGTTGATCCCTGTGCTGTTCGGGGTGACGCTGTTGGTATTTACACTGCTATATTTCGCCAAAGGCGATCCAGCGGCCACGAAGCTGGGGAGTGAGGCGACGGAGGAGGAGATCCAGGAACTGCGAGAGGAATGGGGACTGAATGATTCCTATCCGGTGAGATTTGGAAGATATGTAAAACAGGTTCTGATTGATCATGACCTGGGAACTTCCTATGCGACAGGGAAAAGCATATCCCAGGATATCGTCTATCGATTTAAGATTACCTTCCAGATCGCAATGATAAGCGTGGGAATGGCATTGGTTTTCGGCGTATTGATGGGGATTGTCGCGGCGGTGAAGCAGTACTCCATATGGGATAACGCTTCCATGGTGGCTGCGCTGATTGGTTCTTCCATGCCTGGATTTTGGATTGGCCTTCTGATGTCGATTCTTTTCGCATTGAAGCTGGGATGGTTTCCGGCCAGCGGCTGGGGGGCTTTCAAACAGATGGTTCTGCCCTGTACGGCTTCCGCGATTGGACTTGCGGGCGGGCTTGCGCGGCAGACCAGATCCAGTATGCTGGAGGTGATCCGGCAGGACTATATCACCACGGCGCGGGCAAAGGGAATATCTAACCTGAAAGTTATTTTTGTCCATGCGTTCCGGAACGCTCTGATTCCAATTGTGACCGCAGCAGGAAACGTATTGGGATTTTCCCTGGGCGGGGCAGTGGTGATCGAGGCCGTATTCAGCATTCCCGGCCTTGGGATGTATATGGTGGACGCGATTAATAAGCGGGACTATCCTGCCATTCAGGGAAGTACGCTGTATATGGCAGTGGTGTTCGGAATCGTCATGCTGGTGGTGGATATCCTCTATGCCCTGATCGATCCCAGGATCAAAGCCCGCTATAAAACCGTGAAGAAGAAAGTGTGAGGTGCCGCATGAAAAAAGAGAAGGAACAGCAGCAGAGGCTGAAAAAGGAAAGCATGTTCCAAATCACGATAAAAAGGCTTTTGGATAATAAAATGTCCGTTTTCTGTCTCTTAGTGCTGGCGCTGGTCGTTTTAGTGGCGTTGACCGCGAACCTGATCGCTCCATATGGGTTCGAGGAACAGGATCTAACTGCGACCCTTGCAAAACCGTCCCTGGAGCATCTGTGCGGGACGGACAATCTGGGCAGGGATATTTTCAGCCGTCTGCTATACGGAAGCCGGAATTCCCTGCTGGTGGGCTTTCTTTCCGTGGGAGTCTCGGCGGTGATCGGTATAGGGATCGGCCTGTGCGCCGGGTATTTCGGAGGAAAGTTGGACATGGCGATTATGCGCGTGCTGGATGTGGTGCAGGCTCTGCCCGCCATCCTGCTTGCAATTGCCATTTCTGCAGCCTTGGGGACCGGGCTCATTAACTGTATTATCGCCTTAAGTGTGGGGCAGATCCCCGGTTTTGCCAGGATGTCGCGGGCCTCCAGTCTAAATGTGCAGGGCCAGGAATACATAGAGGCAGCCCGTTCCATTAACGCACGGGAGGGGCGAATCCTATTGAAGCATGTATTGCCCAATGCCATGTCTCCCTTAATCGTGCAGGCCACCATGCAGGTGGCGATGGCTATCATCACTTCGGCGGGGCTTAGCTTCATCGGACTGGGCGTGCAGCCGCCCAATGCGGAATGGGGCGCTATGCTGTCGGCGGGCAGGAATTATATCCGGCAGGCTCCCCATATGGTGATCTTTCCGGGCATTATGATTATGATCGTCGTCCTTGCGCTGAACATGTTGGGAGACGGGCTGCGGGATGCGCTCGATCCGCGGCTGAAGAAGTGATCCTGTGCTAAAACGACGGGCCGAAGGGATAAAGATTTGAATGCGTGCCTTGTACGCAGATGGGAGAAAAATGGAAACACCAACAAATGACGAAAATTTTCTTGAGGTTAAACAACTGAGTATTCAATATCATGCTGGCGGGGAAATCGTAGAGGCGGTAAATGATGTGTCATTCAGTCTGAAGCGGGGAAAGACCCTTGGCCTGGTGGGAGAGACCGGGGCTGGAAAGACTACGATTGCCAAGGCGATTATGCGGATTCTGCCGGATCCGCCGGCCAAAGTGATGGGCGGGGAAATTTGGTTTCATGGAAAGGATTTGCTGGGGATGCCTGAAAAGCAGGTGCGTAAGATTCGGGGAGAGGAAATCTCCATGATCTTTCAGGATCCTATGACGGCCTTGAATCCGGTTTTTACAGTGGGCAGTCAGATCGCAGAAGTGATTAAGACGCATGAAAAAATCAGTAAAAAGGAATCGGATAGGCGGGCAGGGGATCTGCTGGAGATGGTGGGTATCCCGCGGGAGAGATTCCATGAATATCCCCATCAGTTTTCGGGCGGAATGAAGCAGCGGGTGGTGATTGCCATGGCTCTGGCCTGTAATCCGAAGCTTTTGATTGCGGATGAGCCTACCACAGCGTTGGACGTGACCATCCAGGCCCAGGTTCTGGATTTGATGAACAAACTGCGGGAGAAATTCGATATGGCAATGATTATGATTACCCATGATCTGGGGGTGGTGGCTGAAATTTGTGACGAGGTGGCCGTGATCTATGCTGGAGAGGTGGTGGAAAGCGGAAGTAGGGAAGACATCTTTGACAGGCCAACCCATCCCTATACCAATGGGTTGTTCGGCGCCCTCCCCAGCCTGGTAAAAGAGCAGCGCCGCCTGGAAGCGATCCATGGGATGACGCCGGATCCCACAGACCTGCCCTCCGGCTGCAGGTTTCATCCCAGGTGCCCGTATGCAACGGAGAGTTGTGCGCAGGAGGCAAGGGAGCTTCGGGAGATTGCGCCAGGACATTTAACCAGATGCACCGGCAAGTCCAGGGAGGGGAATGGATGATGGAAACGATCCTTGAAGTACGGAATCTGAAAAAATATTTCAAAACTCCCAGGGGAATGCTCCATGCCGTGGATGATGTCAGCTTTTCCATCCCGCAGGGTAATACGGTTGGAGTGGTGGGCGAATCGGGCTGTGGGAAATCCACTTTCGGAAGGACCGTCCTGCATCTGCTGGAAAGCACAGACGGAAAGATCCTGTTTCACGGAGAGGATATCACCCATGTGACCTCAGACAAACTGAGAAGTCTTCGGGAAAACATGCAGATCATTTTCCAGGATCCCTTTTCTTCCCTGAATCCCAGGATGACCGCCAGTGCCACCATCAGCGAACCCTTGTTACTTACGGGACGCTACAGTAAGGCGGAGATCGAGGAACGGACGGACGAACTGATGGATACGGTGGGCCTGGCCCCCAGGCTGCGCCATTCCTATCCCCATGAATTGGATGGAGGGAGGAGACAGCGGATCGGCATCGCAAGGGCTCTGGCCCTTCGGCCGGAGTTTGTCGTCTGCGATGAGCCCGTATCCGCTCTGGACGTATCCATCCAAGCGCAGATCCTGAATCTGATGCAGGATCTACAGGAAGAGCGAAAGCTTACTTATGTATTTATTACCCATGACCTGTCCGTGGTACGGCACATCTCGGATGAGATATGCGTGATGTACCTGGGGCAGCTGGTGGAGAAAAGCCCCACAAAGGAGCTGTTCCGCAATCCGATGCATCCCTATACCAAGGCGCTGCTCTCGGCGATCCCCATTCCGGATATTCATGCGGAAAGGAAGAGGATCCTGCTGAAGGGAGAAGTAACCTCACCCATCGAGCCGAAGCCGGGCTGCCGTTTCGTATCCAGATGTCCCCATGCGAGGGAGGAGTGCATGCAGCCTCAGAAACTGCAGGAAATAGAAAACGGACATTTCGTCTCCTGTGCAAGATTGAATGAAATAAAGGAATGAGAGCCTGCAAAAGCAGGCAGAGGGGAGTAAGTTGAAAGAAGGACGCTTTCAACCTCTTGAATTGAGAGCCTGCAAAAGCAGGCAGAGGGGAGTAAACGATGAAGAAGGAATGGAGAAAGAAATTAGCCCTTACCTTGGCGGTAGCTATGGGAATTAGCCTGTTGTCAGGCTGTGGAGGCAGGGAAACACAGGGGGGGGGTAATACAGGATCGGATATAGGAACGGTGCAGGAAGCTACGAATGCGGCGGAACAGACGGAATCTGAAGCGCCGGAGAAAAGCGAGGCCCGGGACGGATCCACCGTTTATGTACAGGTTCATCAGGATTCCGGTACCTTTAACCCGTGGGGATCGAACCAGGATCCGTTTATGTCGATCCGTCTGAATTTCTATGAGACACTTTTTGAGTATAATGCTTCCGGTGAGGTGGTTCCGCTCCTGGTGGAAAGCTATGAATGGGAGGATGGGACGACGCTGAACCTTAAACTGCATGACGGAATCATGACCCATGACGGAAACAAAATCGTTGCGAGCGACGTGCTGTTCAGCTTTCAGAAGGCATCCGAATCCGCGGAATACGGACGCCATGCATCCAATGTGGATTTTGAAAAATCCCATGTGGTGGATGATCTGAACCTGGTTCTGGCTACAAAAGCAGAGGACACTTTTTTCTACAACGATATGACGCGGATTTCCATTGTATCCGAAAAATCATTCAATGACTGCAAAGACGAGATGGTGAATCTTGCGATCGGAAGCGGCCCCTATAAAATGACTGATTATACGCCCGGTTATGAATGGGTTCTAGAAAAGTTTGAAGACTATTGGAACACGGATCAGACGGAAACGCAGAAGCAGAATGTGGATAAGATCGTATATAGAGTGATTACGGAAGAGGCGCAGAGGACAATTGAGCTCGAGACGGGCGGCATAGATATGCTTACTTATACGCCCTCAATTGATGTGGAATATTTGCAGGGAAAGGATGGCATCGAAGTCTATCAGTATCCCGGCAACAATACGCAGACCATTTATTATAACTGTTCCGGAGAGTCGGTTATGGATAACGAAAACCTGCGCCATGCCATATCCTGTGCGGTGGACAGCGCGGGTATTGCAGCAGCGGTACATAAAAATCTGTATTCCCCTGCGGACTGTATCGCTACGCCGAATACGCCCCAATATCAGGCCGGTACGTTGAAGTACAGCTATGATATGGAAAAGGCAAAAGAATATATGGTAGCGGCGGGTTATCCGGACGGCGGACTGGATCTGACCATCATGTGTGATGCCAATACGCAGCCCTCCGCCGAGGTTATCCAGGCATCGGTGCTACAGCTGGGAATCAATCTGGAAATCCTGGTGTATGATGCGGCAACCTATAATACGCTGATCACAGATCCTGCGGCCTGTGATATGTTGATTTCAGGATATGCCTGTGTGGGAACGGTTCTATTCTTCTTTAATAACCAGTTGAACGAAAATAAATCACTGCGCACCTTTTGGAAGAACGAGGAATTCCAGACGCTGCTGGCGGAGACGGTGAAGACAGGCGATGCGGAGGATACCATGAAACTGTTGGATATGGTAAACGATGCGGATGTGGTGAGGCCTATCGTATTCGGTAACAGTTATTTCGCATATAGGACAGAGGTGATCGAGGGAATCAGTCCGAAGAACGACAACTGGGTGCTTCCCGGGGATTATACTTATCATTATGATGCGGATGCACTTTATGACTGACGGCGATTGAGATTCTGCCGCGCGTTCCATTTTGGGGCAGCGCGGCAGAATTTAATTGAGTGTAATTGCCATTCAATGAATAGAAAGGAAATTGTAGGAAGGAATGGATCACAGAACGGATATTTTATCGTTGCGGGATGCGCTTGCGGCCCTGAAGGACATGCCGGGACAGCTGGTGTGTACGGATGTGGAAGTGGATCCTATGGCGGAGATGGCGGGGGTATACCGCCATATCGGGGCAGGAGGAACGGTGAAGAGACCAACGAAGGTGGATGGGCCGGCGATGATCTTCAACCGGGTGAAGGGATTTGCGGATGCGCGGGTATTGATCGGACTTCTGGCGAGCCGGCAGAGGGTAGCGGCCCTGTTCGGCTGTAAGAAGGAGGAACTCACTCAAGTGATTTGGGACTGTGTGAGGGAACCGATCCCGCCGGTAACCGTACAGGCTCCGGCGCCCTGCCAGGAGGTGGTACATCTGGCACAGGAGGAAGGTTTTGACCTGCGCAGGCTGGTTCCCGCTCCTACAAACACGCCCCTGGACGCCGGGCCGTATCTCACGCTGGGCATGTGCTATGCCACGCACCCGGATACGGGAAAGAGTGATGTGACGATTCATCGGATGTGCGTCCAGGGAAAAGATGAACTGTCCATTTTCCTACAGCCCGGTTCCCGTCATATCGGAGCCATGGCAGATAGGGCGGAGCAGCTGGGGCAGCCTCTGCCCATCTGTATCTCCATCGGTGTGGATCCGGCCATCGAGATCCTTTCCTGCTTTGAACCGCCTACAACGCCTTTGGGATATGACGAGCTTTCCATTGCCGGAGCGCTGCGCGGCCGACCGGTGGGGCTGGTACCCTGTGTGAGCATACAAGAGCATGCCATTTCAAATGCGGAGTATGTGATTGAAGGGGAGATCATTCCCGGCGTGAGGGTGGTGGAGGATAAGAACAGCCAAACTGGCTATGCCATGCCGGAATTTCCCGGTTATCTCGGCCCAGCGAGCCGGGAATGCCGTCTGATCCGGGTGAAAGCCGTTACCCATCGCCATCATCCGATCATGCAGACCTGTATCGGCCCTTCGGAGGAGCATGTAAATATGGCAGGGCTGCCCACGGAAGCCAGCATTTACGGTATGATTGAAAATGCGATGCCGGGGCGGCTGACAGGGATCTACGCACACCGCTGCGGAGGAGGGAAATATATGGTGATTCTGCAGTTTCATAAGCAGGATCATACGGACGAAGGGAGGCAGCGGCAGGCGGCCCTGTTGGCTTTTTCTGCGTTCCCTGAGCTCAAGCACGTGATTGTGGTGGACGAGGATGTGGACATCTTTGATACGGATGATGTGCTATGGGCCATGAATACCCGCTTTCAGGCAGACAGGGATATCATTATGATTCCCGGAGTACGCTGCCATCCGCTGGATCCCTCCAGCAGCCCGCAGTTCAGCAAAAGTATCCGGGATATAGGAATCTCATGCAAGGCGATCTTTGACTGTACGGTACCCTATGATCTGAGAGAACGGTTTGTGCGGGCCCCTTTCCTGGAGGTTGATTTGGATAAGTGGCTTCCTGAATACGGGCATGAGGATGGGGAGAAATAGGGCTCATTTTGATTGCCCGCTAAAGCGGGCAGATGGGAGTTTGCGTGAAAGAAAAGGATATAATCCTGGGAGTTAGCGGCGCATCCGGTGTGATCCTGAGTTATTATCTGGCAAAGGCTATTCGGGAACAGGGACGAAGGCTGCATCTCGTCCTATCCGATGCGGCTCGGCTGACTTGGGAACTGGAAACGAGACTGTCCCTGCAGGAATTGGCGGGGCTGGCCGATGTCTTATATGAGCCGCAGGATATGTCGGCGGAGATTGCCAGCGGTTCTTTCCTTACGGAGGGGATGATCGTGGCCCCGTGCAGTATGAAGACGTTGGCAGGAATTGTCACGGGCTATACGGATAATCTTCTGTTGCGAGCGGTGGATGTATGCCTGAAGGAGGGGAGAAAGGTGATTCTCTGCCCCCGGGAAATGCCCCTTAGCAGGCTGCATCTGAAGAATCTGTATGCCGCGGCACAGCTGGGATGCAGCATCGTGCCGCCCATGCTCAGCTTTTATGGCGGGCAGGAGACGGTGGAGGATCATCTTCATCATATTGTAGGAAAAATATTGATGCAGTATAATATGTCATATGACAGATTCCGGCCTTGGAAGGGAAATGCGCGCTCCGAGGGGCAATAGAGGAGACGGTATGGAAGAAAACGGGGAAGTGCTTTGCGCCCGCTGGGGAGAAGAAAGATATGAGATATTGGGAACTGCAGTGCATTGCGGGAAGGATGTGGCGCTCATCTTTGCAGGAGGCAGCTGCCCCCATGTGGGCGCTGTTTCCGTTGGCATGTATGAGCCCCTGCGGCGCTCCGCGACGGTGAGTACGATTACGGTTTTTACTCATCGGGACGACTGCTTGGCTGTAAAATGCGCCAAAGGGGCATCCGCCCGTCTGCATTGCCAAGCGGCTGTGACGGTGGGAATCCATATCGATAAGGCAACACAGGAGGAGCTGCGGATCCTGGAAGAAAATTTCTGGGCATGTTCGGAGGAATTGATCGATAGACTAAAACAGGAAAGGGAAGGATGGGAAAGAGAAAATGAGTGAAAAGCTGTGTTTTGATGTACAGGCCTATGAAATAAAAAATTGTGTCTTGGACGGGCGAAGCATTACTTACCGGGCCTATGAGGGGATCGACTATTGCGAAAGGCCGGTGGATCCCATTCAAAAACTGAATCTGTTTGTGCCGGAGGCTTATTATCGAGGCGAAACGATAAACGGCTATACCCTTTCCACAGCGCCCATCTTTGCACCCAATACGGTAGGAGGCTATATGCCCGGCCCCGCAGATGCGCCGGGACGGAATCATAGAGGAAGGATCAATGCGGTATTTGCGGCGATTGAACACGGCTATGTGGTGGCCTGTGCGGGTATCCGAGGTAGGACCAGCGGGACAGGGAGCAAGGAATTTTTTGAGGGAAGCGTGGTGGAACCCGCGGATGAAAGCCTTGCATCAAAGAGCCAAGAGAGCGGGAAAGTGGAAGGCTATGTGGGCAGGGCCCCTGCCCTGATCGTGGATATGAAGGCGGTGGTGCGTTATCTGCGCCATAACAGAGGACTCGTTCCGGGAGATGTGGAACGGATCGTTACTAACGGAACGAGCGCGGGAGGAGCCCTTTCGGCTCTGGCGGGCGCATCCGGAAACAGCAAAGATTATCTTCCCTATCTGGAATCCATCGGTGCAGCCTCGGAGCGGGACGATATTTTTGCGGCCAGCTGCTATTGCCCGATCCACAACCTGGAACATGCAGATGCGGCCTATGAATGGCTTTTTAACGGTTGCGAAGAATTCCATAACAGAGCCTTCACCAGGGAAGGCGGCGTAATCAGAGAAACAGTGGCGGCTGGTCGATTGACGGAAAAGCAGATTGGCCTGTCCGCAGAGTTAAAGGAGATCTTTCCAGGTTATGTGAACAGCCTGGGACTGGAGGATGAAGAAGGAAACGCCCTGACGTTGGATGAAAAGGGAAAAGGCAGTTTCCTGGAATATATCCGCAGGATGCTGATACAGTCTGCACAAAAAGAATTGGATACCCATGACCTGGCCGGACGCTTCCGTGCCCTTGCCGTACAGGGTAGCGAAGTGGAGAAACTTTCCTGCCTGCGGATAGAGGGCGGACGGATAACGGGGCTGGACTGGGAGGATTTCGTGCACACGATCACCCGCATGAAGCCCGTCCCCGCCTTTGACGCATTGGATTTAAGCAGCCCGGAAAATGAGGAATTCGGCAACCGGACCATTTTTGCAAGACATTTTACTGACTTTTCCTTGAAAAACAGCGAAGCGGATGGGAAAATGGCGGAGGAAGAAATCGTAAGTATGCTGAATCCCCTTTCCCAAATCAAAAAGTCGGATGCTGCACCACATTGGCGTATCCGCCATGGAGCCTTTGACCGGGATACTTCCCTGGCTATTCCCGTGATCCTGGCCACTGTGCTGCAAAACGGGGGATATGATGTGGACTTTTCCCTGCCCTGGGGGCTCCCCCACAGCGGCGATTATGATTTGGAGGAACTATTCGCCTGGATCGACGGAATCTGCAAAAGTAATTAACCGCGCCCTGTCTTTCCCCAACACCGATAGCGTAACATAACCTGCCATCTGTACCTGAACTTTTACGCGAAAGGCTTTTATAGGTTGTCCGGCTCCAGAATGGGGGTTGGAAAATTCTTCGTTAGCGTTTATAATAAGAAAAACATCTTTCAAAATAAGATGCTGATTCGCAGCGGAGTGTAATGAAAGCGGTTTTGCAGGTATGGCCTGTGGTATACAGTGGGTTAAGTTCGAAATTTCGTTTTGAACTCTTTATTGGTGGTAGTATCGCAGGCTCAGCCTGCGATATGCGGGGGAATGAGATTGGAAATTAAATTTTCCAGATCCTGGTCTGCGCGCAGATGGGGAATGTTGGAAAATGGCATTTTCATTATCCCCGATTTGCGTGTGTGCTTTGCGCGCAGATGGGAGCAAAAATGGTTTTCAGTTCAATGATCTTTATCTGGGTATTTCTGCCCATTGTATTTATATTGGATAAGGCGGCGTGGAAAAGCAAAAGAATCCAGAACCTGCTTCTGCTAGTGGCAGGTCTGCTGTTTTATGCCTGGGGGCAGCCGGATTATCTATGGCTCCTGATGGTTTCTATTCTGATCAACTTCTTTCTGGGCCTTGCGATTTGCGGCAGACAGGGCACGGCTTTTGGCCGTGTGCTCTTGGCCGTTGGCGTGGTGGCAAATCTCGGAATTCTCGGTTATTATAAATATTTCAATTTCTTTGTGAATACTATAAATAAAGCGTTTGGCGGGGAATTGCTCGAGATGCGGGAAATTGCCCTGCCGCTTGGGATTTCTTTTTTTACCTTCCAGGCCGTAACCTACCTGGTTGACTTGTATCGGGGAAAGTGCGCGGCTCAGAAAAATATATTGCATATGGCCTTATATTTTGCCTTTTTCCCTAAGCTGACGCAGGGCCCCATAGAGCGGTATCGGGATTTTTCCCATCAGCTAAAGGACCGGGTGCAGAGCCTGGAAAAAATCAGCGCGGGAATCCGGCGTTTCATTTATGGGCTGGCTAAGAAGGTGCTGATCGCGGATGTACTGGGGGAATGCGTGGATCGGCTCTACGGGTTAGAGTTGGGAAACGTGAGCTTCATTTTTATATGGATCGCGGTTCTTTTCTATTCCCTCCAGCTTTACTATGATTTCTCCGGTTATTCCGACATGGCTGTGGGGCTGGGAAAGATGTTCGGTTTTGACCTGGCAGAAAACTTCAATTATCCGTATATGGCTTCCTCCATTACGGATTTTTGGAGGCGGTGGCATATGTCCCTGACGGCCTGGTTTCGGGAATATTTGTATTTCCCGTTGGGGGGCAGCAGAAAAGGCGCGCTTTACACCTATCGGAATATTTTCATTGTATATATGGCCACCGGCCTGTGGCATGGAGCGAGCTGGGATTTCATCTGTTGGGGGTTATTCCACGGGTTTTTCCAGATTCTGGAACGGATGGGCCTGGGGAAGTTTTTGGAAAAAACAAAGGTGATAAAGTACGTCTATACCGTTCTGGTGGTAGGAGTGGGATGGTTGTTCTTCCGAGTGGGAAATATGGGACTGTCTGTGAGATATTTGGGCCGGATGTTCCTTCCTTGGAAATATTCCTATTCCGGGTATGCGGTGCAGGAGCTCGTGCCCAATCAGGCTTTTTTTGCCTGTCTGTGCGCCATACTGGGCTGCGGATTGATTCAGAGGGCAGGGGAGAAGCTGTCCGTTAAATTTCCGCCGCTTTCCGGATGGAAAGGCAGCGCTGTGGAGCTGGCCTGGTGCATGTTGCTCCTGTGTGGCAGTATCGTGATGATGGTGAGCAGCACCTATAGCGCCTTTTTGTACATGAATTTCTGATTCCAGCTTTTTTTGCCGTTTTGATACAGGCTATTTATGAATGATAGCGCCGCAGGAAGGGCGGCATGGAGGTTTCCTATGACAAAAAAAAGAGCGGCAGCGTGGCTGATCTGTTTCGCACTTGTGATTCTCGCTCCTCTGCCTGCATATCGGCTGGCAGGAGAGCGGCTGGATGTGGAAAATACGGAAAACCGTCAAATGGCGCAGCACCCTTCGTTTGGGAAGGCGAGCGTGCAGGCTTATTTGGATGGAAACCTTGCCTTCAGAGATTGCGTGAGGGAGGTCTGGAATAACCTGAAGGCATATCCTGGCCTTTATACCAGCTATTATAACGACCATCTGCCCTTTCGAAGCCAGTTAATAGAGCTGGGCAGCCTGGCCAGTGTGAATCTGTTTAAAGATGCAGCAGCGGATACCGTGATGTTGGGAAAAAAAGACTGGCTGTTTTATACGGATGAGGGAAGCGTGGAAGATTATAAGGGAACGAATCTCTACAGCACACAGGAGCTAGAGCAGATCAGGGATAATATGGTGGCCACCCGGGACTATCTGGATGCGCGGGGAATCGAATTTGTCCTTATGATTCCCTCAAACAAAGAAACGATATATTCGGAATATCTGCCGGATTATGTGAAGAAGCGGGGGGAGACCACTAGGGCGCAGCAGGTGGTCGATTGTCTGCAGGAAGCGGGAATCAGGATTTGTTACCCTCAGGAGGAACTGATGGCCTATAAGGAGCAGTTTGATCTTTATTGGCATTATGACACCCACTGGAATAGCCTGGGCGCATATATTGGGGCAAGAGCGCTGCTAAAGGAGCTGGGAATTTCGATTCCGGAGGTGGAGGAACTTTCCATAGAGCAGGATGCCTTTTCGCCCTACGACTTAGCGGGAATGATGAATCTGAAAGGCTACTATGAGAAGAATAGGCCTGCGGATGTGTCGTATAACGTTTCCGGATATCCGGAAAACGGCCGCGTCTCCCTGAAGCTGGAGGATGCCACGGAGCTGATCTACCAATCACAGGCGCCGGACGGCCGTAGGCTTTTCCTGGTGAGGGACAGCTTTGCGTGGGGGATGGCGTCCGTATTGGCCTCTCAGTTTTCTTACACCTATATGCCTCATTGGAACGGATGCTTTGAACCGTCTATGATAGAAAGGGAACAGCCTGACATCTTCGTCTTTGAACTGGTGGAGCGGCGGCTCAATTATCTGCTTTCCTTCCGGCTTTCGGAGGATTTAGGAGAATAGACAACAGTTGGGCTGCCGGAGATGGTATGGAGGATGATATGTCCAAACAGAAAAAAGGGAATGGTTTCGTCATGCAGGCCGGTATCCTGGCGGCCGCGGGGATCATCTGCAAGATCATAGGGATATTGTACAGAAGCCCGCTGGCTCATGTGATCGGGGATGAGGGGAACGGATATTATTCTTCCGCATATGAGATTTATACGATCATCCTGCTGGTGTCCTCCTACAGCATTCCTTCTGCCATCTCCAAGGTCATTGCCCAGCGGCTGGCGCTGCGTGAATATAGGAATGCCCAGCGGATTTTCCGTTGCGCCCTGGTCTATGTGGTTGTGGTGGGCGGAGCGGCCAGCCTTCTTACTTTCTTTGGAGCAGGGATCCTCGTGGGAGGGAATTCGGTTCCTGTTCTGCGGATTTTCGCGCCGACGATTTTCTTTTCTGGTCTGCTGGGAGTGTTGCGGGGCTATTGTCAGGCCCATGGAACGATGTTGCCCACTTCCTTTTCACAGATTCTGGAACAGATCCTGAATGCAGCCGTCAGCATCTTAGCGGCGTTCCTGCTGATGAAGGCCGTGGCAGGGATGGATGATACCACGCAGGCGGTATATGGCGCAGCAGGGAGCGCCATCGGTACGGGATCCGGCGTGATCATCGCTTTGGTTTTCATGATATTTGTGATGCTTTTGAATAGAAAATTTATCAATGGACAGATCAGGAAGGATCGGAAAAGCAAACGCCTGTCGGATGGAGAGGTCTATCAGATCATTATTACCATGGTGACTCCCATCATTTTGAGTACCTTCATTTATAATTGCAACACCTCATTGAATCAGACCATTTATACAAGGATTATGGAATATATAAAGGGCATGTCGGAGGCGGAGGCTTATACTCAGTACGGGCTTCTCTCCGGAAAGGCGAAGCAGATCGTGAATATCCCGATTGCCTTGGCTTCCGCCATGTCCACGGCGATTATCCCTGGCGTGGCCAAAAGCTATGCCAGAAGGGATATCAGGGAAACAAACCAAAAAATTGGGACCGCTATCAAAACTACCATGCTGATTTCCATTCCTTCGGCCATGGGGTTGGTGGTGTTGGGAAAGCCGGTGGTACTGTTGCTATATCCACAGAAGGCGTCGGTGGACACGGTATCCGGCCTGTTGGCCGGTCTTGCGGCCAGCGTGGTGTTTTACGGGCTTTCTACGATTTCCAACGGCGTGCTTCAGGGAATCGGGAAGGTGAATCTTCCGGTGATCAATGCGGCCGTGGCGTTGTTAATTCAAACCGCAGTGTTGGTTCCGCTGTTATTGTATACGCAGCTGGGGCTTTATGCCATGGTGGCAGCCACGGTATTGTACGCTCTGCTGATGTGTATTTTAAACGGGTACTCGGTAAGACGGGAGCTGGGATACAGACAGGAGATCATCAGAACTTGGTGTATTCCCTTCTGGGCGTCTGTAATCATGGGAGGAGCGGCATTTGGATCCTACCATGGGTTGTACCGGCTTCTTCCGGTAAATGTGGTGTGCCTGGCGGCGGCTCTGCTAGTTGCCGTGTTAGTGTATTTCGTGTTGGTGATCAAAATGGGAGCTGTGGACGAAAAGGAACTGCGGGCGTTTCCAAAGGGGGCGTTTTTCGTTCGGACAGCAAAGAAATGCCATTTGCTTCCATAGTTTTTTCACCCCATCATGGCTCGGAGGGAAGCCAGCCGTTCAATGTGCTTATACCGGTTCGGGCCATGCCGGATATGCGTAATAGTTCAGACAAGCCGGGACTGTTGCGGATTTTCCTTACGAGTCCTTAAGATTTTTAGAAAAGGCTGGACTTATTTCCGGCTGAGGGTTACAATATCATAGACTTTATGCAAGGATATGACGTTTGGGTAGGAATTTACTAAAGCGGATGAAGGAGAGTACTTATGATAAAGATACAGAAGGCCGGTGTATTGCAAAAGGCGGTGTGCGGTATACTGGTACTGGGCCTGATTTGTTTCGCAGGCTGCGGCGGAAAGGGGAAGGAGCCTGAGGAGACGCATCCTTTGGGTTCGGAAGATCAGGTGAGTTCCGCAGAGCAGGCGGAGGCAAACGAAACGGCGGAACAGACGAATCAGGAGAATGGGGCCCTGGTGGAAAACGACGGGAAGACCAGTTTTCTCACCGGTGAGAAGATGGATCCGGAGCAGGTGCAAAAGAGGCCTCTTGCAGTGATGTTCAATAATATACAAGAGGGATGCCCTCAGGCTGGGATTGCGCAGGCGGCCATCGTCTATGAGGCGCCGGTGGAGGGGAGGATTACCCGTCTGATGGGCCTGTTCGAG
Organism: uncultured Lachnospiraceae bacterium; assembly: GCA_947650005.1. Lineage (GTDB taxonomy): Bacteria > Bacillota > Clostridia > Lachnospirales > Lachnospiraceae > Eisenbergiella. The sequence continues at coordinate 18,355 of CANSTU010000003.1, read as the reverse complement.
GACTATGAGACGATGGATAAAATCGGTTACGTGCGCAGCAGCAGGGACTATTTCGTGTATTGTGCGCTGGAATACGATGCGATCTATGCCCATTTCGGGCAGGCGACTCCCTATGTGGGAGAGCTTTTGAACAGCAATCGGGTAGACAATATCAGCGGCGCGGTGGGAGGGATCGACCGTCCGGCTTCCGACACTTTCCTGCGTTCCACGGATAGGGAAGCGCCCCATAATGTATACGTAGATGTGAAAGGGCTGATGGCGGATATAGATAAGTTCGGCTATAGTCCCACCTATCATGATACCCATAAAGCGAAGTTCACCTTTGCTCAGAACATTCCCGAGAAGAAGGATGCTCTTACGCTCTATCCCGGTGGTAAGGAAACGGATAAAGCGAACGGCTATAGCAGGGTGGAAGCCCGGTTTGAATATAATGAAAAAGATGGAAAATACTACCGATTCCAGTATGGCAGTCCCCAGATCGATGAAAATACGGGGGAACAGCTTGCCTATGAGAATGTGATTTTTCAGTACTGTTATGGAGAAGTCCGGGATGATAATGACTATCTGGCGTTCGGATGCCATGGCGATAACAAGAAGAAGGTGCAGGTATTCACCCGGGGAGGGATGACGGAAGGGACATGGTCCCGTTATGCGGATACGGATCCGGCCTACTACGTGGATGCAGACGGGAATCCGATCGAGTTGAGCCCCGGAAAGACCTGGATCTGCCTGATTTGGGAAAATTATGAGCAGGACGTGGTGATCGAGTAAAGAAAGAAGGGATATCCGGTACGCTCCTGCACTCAGTTACGAAAGAAAGGTACATGCATATAGATGAAGCAGATATGGAACAGTTTCCGGCTGGCCTTTGCCATATATTCCGTTGTACCGGCCCGCCAGGTAAAGAGAACCAGAAGAAATATGAAGTATATCCTCTGTTTTGTGCCCTGGGTTGGAGCGATTATTGCGTTCCTGATATGCCAGTGGGGGGTGATACATCCCTATCTTCTGGATCGTGATATCCTGCGTTCCGTGATCTGTGTCATGATTCCTTTGATGATCTCCGGCGGGGCGCATATGGACGGATTTTTCCGGACCGTGGACGCGCTCAGCTCCCACCAGCCCAGAAAGGGAAAGCTGGATATCCTTCAGGATTCCCACAGCGGCTATTTTGCTATAATAACCTGTGTGAGTTATTTTTTGATTATTGTGGGGCTGTGGAGCGAGATGCCCATAGATGGCTGGCCTGTGATTTCCATGGGCTTTATCATTTCCCGTTCCCTTTACGGTTTGTCCATCCTTTGGTTTTCCCATTCTCAGGAGAGCAAATGTTCCCGATGCGTACCGGCTGGGGCGGCAAAATATGTGGTGACGGGTCTGCTCATCCTGTATACTGCTTTGTGCGCCTGGTATATGATTAGGACCAATCTTAAGGTGGGCTTGGGCTGCCTTGCGGGAGCTCTGTTTGCGTTCCTCTATTACTGTTGGGTGGCTTTCAAACACTTTGGAGGAATCACGGAGGATATTGCCAGCTTTTTCGTACAGGTCTGTGAAATTTTGATCCCGCTCATGGCGCTGGTGGTGTACCGGGGCGGAATGGATTTGAGCCATTTCTAACGGATACGGGAAGTGGCCTGTTATCCTTTTAATTCCAGCGCCGCGATCACCTCTTCTCCGTCCATTTCACCTGTTTCCGTAAAACCATAGGAATGATAGAGATTCCTGGCTACACGGTTATCGGGCTCATAGGAAAGCCAGCAAAAGTCGGCTGGCCCGCAGGGAAATGTCCGAATAAGATCCAGAGCCAGGCCGACAGCCTGTGTTCCGTATCCCATACCTTGATAGCGCGCGTCTATCATCAGCCTCCATAGGCTGTAATTGCCGTCGGCTATGGCGGGAGGATTTTCCCAACTGTCATCATGGCCAAAACCAATCATCAGAAACCCGACGGGGCTGTTGCCTATGTAGATGCCGAAGGGCATGGCATATCCACCGGAAATGGTGGTAATATATGCTTCCAGGATGCTGGTAGTGTTCGACGCTACAAAGGAAGCCTGCTCATCTTTCACTTTTAATTCCATCAGTTCCCAGATATTATTTCCGTTGACTCTTTCTAATCTCATGGCTGCCTCCCATCTGCGCGCTTTAGCGCACAAATCAATCATGATCTATCCGAATAGAGTATATCGCAGGCCGGAGAGGCGGTCAATTAACTTTTATCCCCCTGCCATGAAACCGCCCGCAGAGGGGTGTCCCAGGAGCCGGCGCGGCAGCCACCCCATGTTCCCACGCGCCATCGCGCCGGACATTCCGATGAGCCCTGGACGCTTCCCAGTCGGGCAAAGGCCCTCCAGGGAAACAGGTCTCATCTGCATGGTACGAAATGCGCGTGGGAACATGGGGTGGCTGCCGCGCCGCCTCCTGGGACGCTCCTCTGCGGGCGGTTTCATGGCAGGGGGAAAAGTAACGACGGTCAGCCGGGACATATACTGCGGATTCAAATAGGGTTGTGCAGCGGGAGTGCACTGTGATACAATACCTTCGGAAAGCATCCGTCCATGTTCGCGCCGCAGCATGGGCGACCAAAGGAATGGCGGCGTCCCAAGCCTGCGTCCGCGCCGCATACGCAGGCTTGGGAAGGATTCGGTTTTGTAAAAGCGGCGCAGAAATGAGGAAGGATGCTTGCAGAACAATATAAAGCGATGTTAGGCGGCAAATCCGTGATCCGCATCCTGTCAGAGTTCGCTGCGAGACGGGGAGAGGAGATCGGCTATGAAAATGTCTTTGATTACAGCTTGGGCAATCCATCCGTGGAGACGCCGAGAGCTTTCACCGATTGTTGTATTCGCCTGTTGCAGGAAAAGGATCCCATGGAACTGCATGGATATAGTCCTAGCCTGGGGATTTTGCCGGTCAGAAGGCGTGTCGCAGAATCCCTGAACCGCAGATTTGGCATGAATTATAGAGCGGAGCATATATTTATGGCATCGGGGGCGGCAGGAGCGCTGGCCCATGCGTTTCGGGCGGTGACCCAGCCTGGAGATGAGATTCTCACCTTTGCGCCCTATTTTCCGGAATATGTGCCCTATATAAAGCAGACAGGGGCCGAATTGAAGGTTGTCCCTGCGGACCGGGAAAGTTTTCAGATCAATTTCGCGGCATTTGAAGGGATGATGAATGAAAGGGTGATGGCGGTTTTAGTCAATACGCCCAATAATCCCTCTGGTATCGTATATTCGCGGGAGACGGTGGAGCGGCTGGCGGAACTGTTGAAGAAAAAGGAGGAGGAGTATGGGCACGATATTTTCTTGATTTCGGATGAGCCCTATAGGGAAATTATCTTTGAGGGGATGAAGGCGCCCTATCTTTCCGCGTTTTATCCCAATACAATTTCCTGCTATTCCTTTTCCAAATCTTTGTCACTGCCGGGGGAACGGATCGGATATGTGGCTGTGAATCCGGCCTGCCGGGATGCGGAAACGATCGTCAATATGTGCGGCCAGATTTCCAGAGGGATTGGGCACAACTGCCCGCCGTCTCTAATTCAGCTGGCGGTGGCAGAGGTGCTGGATGAGACGGCTGATCTTTCGGTGTATGAGAGAAACAGGAATTTGCTGTATGCTTGCCTGAAAGAGCTGGGCTTCGTCTGCGTGAAGCCCGGAGGAACGTTCTATCTTTTTCCTAAGGCTTTGGAGGAGGATGCGAAGGTATTTTGCGAAAAGGCGCTGGCCTATGATCTGGTATTCGTACCGGGGGATACCTTCGGATGCCCGGGTTATTTCCGGATGGCATATTGTATCGATACTGAGAAAGTGGAGCGTTCCCTTCCCGCAATCAGAAAGTTTGTGAGGTCAGAGTATGGAATGGAACATGTATAATGCCGGACTGGTGTTGGAAGGCGGCGGGATGAAGGGGGTCTATACGGCCGGCGTGCTGGATTTTTTCCTGGATAAGGGGATCGGGTTTTCCAGCTGTTACGGGGTGTCCGCCGGGGCCTGCTGTCTATGCAGCTATCTTTCCAGGCAGCGCGGCCGGGGATATGATGTGACCGTGGATTATCTGGAAGACAAGAATTACTGCAGCGCATACAGCCTGCTGAGGACGGGAGATCTGTTCGGGGTGAAAATGTGTTATGACGAGATCCCCAACAAGTTGAATCCCTATGACTATGAAGCCTTTGCCGCTTATCCAGGTCGGGCGTATGCGGTGGTTACCAATATTCAAACCGGGCGTGCAGAATATCTGCGGCTTCGGGAAATGCATCGTGATATCCTGGCGGTGCGGGCGTCAGCTTCTCTGCCGCTGGTATCCCGAAATGTGGAAATTGGAAAGGAGCTGTATCTGGACGGCGGGCTGGCAGACAGCGTACCGATCATGCATTCCGTCATAGATGGGAACCGGAAGAATGTGGTGGTGCTCACCAAGGAAGAAGGCTATCGCAGGAAGCGTTCCAGCAGCCTAGGACTCATACGCCTGCGTTATGCGCGTTATCCAAAGGTTTATGAATTGATGGCGAACCGTCACATCGCATACAACGAAATGCTGGATTATTTGAAAGCACAGGAAGAAAAAGGGCAAGCGTTCGTAATACGTCCCCGGAAAGCCAGTGATGTGGGAAGGATTGAAAAGGATAAGGAAAAGCTGCGCCGGCTGTATGAGGAGGGATACCAGGATGCCGAAGAGGGATATGGACGGATGATGGCATATCTGGAGAACCGGGTTTGATTGGTGCACTATAATGCAGATGGGAACAAAAAGGAAGGAAAAGCCGCACAAGGCGGCAGAATGCGAGGCGCTATGTTAGAGATCTTAAAAGCGGTTTTGTTCGGTATCGTGGAAGGTATTACGGAATGGCTTCCTATCAGCAGTACGGGACATATGATTCTGCTGAATGAATTCGTGACGTTGGAGGTTTCCCCGGAATTTTGGGAAGTATTTCTGGTGGTCATTCAGCTGGGGGCGATCCTGGCGGTGGTGGTGCTGTTCTGGAATAAGATCTTCCCCTTTGAATTAAACGAAAAGAAACGGCGGAAAAAGGGCCTTGTGAAAAAGGATATCTTTGAAATGTGGTTCAAAGTAGTGACTGCCTGTATCCCGGCCATGATTTATGGCGTATTCCTGGATGATCTGGTGGAACCATATCTGTATAATGCCACTACGGTAGCCGTTATGCTCATCCTGTTCGGTGTGGCGTTTATCTTGATAGAGAACTGGAATAGGGGCAGGAAGCCCCGGGTGAAAAGTATTGCGGCCTTAACCTACAAGGATGCTTTGATTATTGGCCTTTTCCAGCTCATTGCGGCGGTTTTTCCGGGCACTTCCCGTTCCGGTGCAACCATCGTGGGAGCGCTCCTAATCGGAGTGAGCAGAGTCGTGTCAGCGGAATTCACCTTTTTTCTGGCGATTCCGGTCATGTTTGGAGCGAGTCTGCTGAAGATGGTAAAATTTGGATTCAGCTTTACCATGACAGAAGCCTCTCTGCTGATCATTGGAATGGTGGTGGCATTCGTCGTTTCTATGCTGGTGATTTCCTTCTTAATGGGATACATCAAGAAACATGATTTCAAAGTTTTCGGATACTATCGAATTGCTCTGGGTTTCCTTGTCCTGGGATATTTCTATTTGATTCGGTAGGACGGCCGCTTATCCATCCTGCGCCAAGAGGCCCGGAAGGCAGTCGGACAGCCCTGTGCTTTTCCGGTTCCGGCCATGCCGGGCGTTTCGGGGAACCCTGACGCTTCCCTGTCGGGGTAGGCCCTCCAGGGAAGCAGGTTTCCCCTCCACGGCATGGAAGGAACCGGAAAAGCACAGGGCTGTCCGACTGCCTTCCGGGCCTCCTGGCGCGGGATGGATAAGCAATATAATAGGAAGGATTCGCCTTCCCTTTCTGGATGTAAATATTTTACATGGATTTTACATAATATAAGCGTATATTTTACGGGCGTCTGATACAATGGGCGTGGCGCAAGGAAATCCGTTCCAGAAGGGTGAGGAGAAACCGGGATGTCAATAAATGATCTGGAGATGTTGTTTTGGTTCGTTGGCGGGCTGGGGATGTTCCTTTACGGAATGCATATCATGGCCGATGGGCTTCAACGGATGGCGGGCGGCAGGATGCAGAAGCTGATGGGGCTTCTGACCGGGAATCGTTTGATGGCGATTGTGGTGGGAGCGGGAGTGACTGCACTCATCCAGAGTTCTTCCGCCACCACGGTGATGGTGGTGGGGTTTGTGAATGCGGGCATGCTGGATCTGTCTCAGGCCGTGGGTGTGATCATGGGAGCCAATATCGGCACCACAGCCACAGCATGGCTGGTGTCTTTGGGCGAGTGGGGCAGCATGTTCAAGCCTGAGTTTTTCTCGCCGCTTCTTCTGGGGATCGGCGCGTTTCTGGTACTCTTTTCCAAATCGGAAAAAAGGGGAAAAACGGGAGAGATCCTGGTGGGCTTTTCCATTCTGTTTATAGGGCTTTCCTTTCTGTCGGATGCCATCAAGCCTTACAGAGAAGCTCCGATTTTCCGGGAGGCCTTCCGCGTCCTTGGTGGCAATCCGTTGCTGGCAGTAGCGGCAGGTGCAGCGGTAACGGCGGTGATCCAGAGTTCCTCTGCTTCCGTGGGAATTCTGCAGACCATGGCTTTGAACGGTGTGGTAAACTGGAAATCTGCGGTTTTTATCATGCTGGGACAGAATATAGGGACCTGCGTGACCGCGCTGCTCTCCGGAGCAGGCGCAGGGAAGAATGCCAGGCGGGCTTCCGTGATCCACCTGCTTTTCAATATGATGGGAGCAGGGGTGTTCGGGACCTTTATGTACGTACTCTTTCAATTCTCTCCCGGTGGAGGGCTATCGTCCATCGGAAGTACGGAGATTTCCGTTTTCCATACCGTTTTCAACGTATGCAATACCCTGCTGCTTTTCCCTTTTGCGGACAAGCTGGTAGCCCTTTCCGCCTGGATTGTCCGGGACGGGGAAGGGGATGGAAAGGAAGGGCTCACTGCTTCTGGACTGATGCGCAGGCATTTGGATGAACGTATCCTGGAAAATCCGGCTTTTGCCGTAGATGCGGTTTTGAAAGAAGTGGATGTGATGGGGCAAGAAACCTTGAAAAATGTGCAGTCAGCCCTGGCGGCCATGGGATCGGAAAAGGAGGAAACCCGGTCCGTATATGAAAGGGAAAAAGAAATCAATGAGATGGAGAAGCTCTTGACTACCTTTTTGATACGGGTGGATAATCTTCCACTGACAGAAGGACAGCATCGTTTGATCCGTAATCTTTTCTATACGGTGAGTGACCTGGAACGGGTAGGCGATCATGCGGAGAATATTGCCGAACTGGCGGATTCCCTGCGGCGGGAAAAGCTTTCTTTTTCCCGAAAAGGGTATAAGGATATGGGAATCATCGCCCAAGAAGCGGTTCTTGCCCTGGAGAGCGCCCTAAAAGCTCGCAGCTTGGGCAGTGTCGCGGAAGCTGCGCAGGAGGCGGGATATGAGAGAAGTGTGGATGCGCTGGAAGAAAAATTGAGAGAGAAGCATATACAGCGCCTCTCCAAGGGAAAGTGCAGGCCGGAAAGCGGCGTGGTATTTCTGGATCTAATCAGTAACCTGGAACGGATCGCTGACCATGCCACCAATATTGCGGAATATGTGATGGACGAGCAGAACGGTGAAAATTATGAAGGATTGAAGAAAGAAAACTAACAAAGTGGAATGGGGCGAATAGAAGGAAATCCCGCTTTAAGTGTTACCTTGCGCTCCAAAGTTCCCTTAAAGGGAGAGCTGTCAGGCGGCAGAATGAGGGGAAAATGCAGAAAATATGTGTGGTTGAGGACGACGAAAATATTCGGAATCTGGTGAAGGTGGCGTTGGAGGGATTCGGATATCAGGTTTCGGCTTATGAAACGGCGGAAGAGGCCCTGGAGGAACTGGGGGAATACAGACCGTCTTTGGCCGTCTTTGACCTGATGCTTCCGGGTATGGATGGACTACAGGCTGTCCGATCGATCCGGGACCGGTCGGATGGCCTGCGGAAGCTGCCCGTTCTGATTCTGACTGCCAAGGATAAGGAATATGATAAGGTGAGAGGGCTGGACGCAGGTGCGGACGATTATGTGACAAAGCCCTTTAGTGTGCTGGAATTGGCAGCAAGGGTGCGTTCTCTTCTGCGGCGCAGTTCGGAGGGAGCAGACATTTCCCACAGGGTTGTCCTGGGAGGCCTGAGCGTGGATGAGGCAGCCCGGGAGGTATATATGAACGGCCTTCCTGTGACGCTTACATTTAAAGAATATGAACTCCTCCTCTATCTGATGAAAAATTGTTCCAGGGTGGTGGAACGGACGGAACTGTTAAACCGGCTCTGGGATTATGGCACTGATATCGAGACGAGAACCCTGGATATGCATATCCGTACGCTTCGCCAGAAGCTGGGGGAAGAAGGCGGCGCTTATATCAAGACAGTGCGTAACGTGGGGTATCGTTTCATGGCTCCGCAGGGGTGAATGGAATGAAAAAGGCGATTCTACTGAGATTTACCGCAATTCTGCTGCTGGCCCTTGGGATCAGCAGCGTTTTTTCTTACTATTTCACAGGCAGGGATATGTTGGAAACCACTCGAAATTCCATGCTGGATACGATTCATGTGGTGGATTATTTCCTAGATTATGGAGGGGATTTGACAAAACAGCTCACACGGCTTCATGATGCGGCCTTGGATGGAAATTCCAGGGTGACGATCATCGGGACGGATGGGACGGTTTATGCGGACAATGAGGTGGCGCAGATAGAAGAGCTGGAAAATCACATGGAACGGGAAGAGGTGAAGGCGGCGCATCGTTCAGGGATGGGCAGCAGCATCAGATTTTCTGCATCCATGGGCGAGAGTATGATGTACGTGGCGGCCCGTTCCGAAAAGGGAGACTATATCATCCGTCTGTCCGTACCCTATGCCAATATGACGGACTATATATGCAGGATTCTACCTGTACTCCTTTTAGGGGCTGCCGTTGCATTTGGGATAAGCGTGATGATGGCCGTCCGTTTCACGGATACGATTGCCACGCCTTTGAAGGAAATCTCTGCGAAGATGGAAAGGATGAAAAGCTGTGACTTCCAGCCCGGGATTTTCAGGATATATAAATATGAAGAATTGAATGTGATTGCACGGACGACTGTAGAAATGGCGGAGGAGATCAGGTCGTATGTGGAAAGATTGGAAAGGGAGAAAAAGATACGGCAGGAATTTTTCAGCAATGCGTCCCATGAACTGAAAACTCCAATCACGTCCATCCAAGGCTATGCGGAACTGCTGGATCAGGGGTTTGGGCAGGACGATGGGATCAAAAGGGATTTTCTGGCCCGTATTCGAAAGGAAACGCAGAACATGACAAACCTGATTAACGATATTCTGTTAATTTCCCGCTTGGAGGCAAAAGAGACGCAGGAGGTGTTTGCGGACCTTTCTTTACAGCCTTTTCTTGTTCAGATTGAGGAATTGATGGAATCCATTGCGGCAGAGTATCAGGTGAAGCTTCATATGGAATGTGAATCCCTTCAGATAGAAGCGAGCGCCCGGCAGATGCGGGAATTGCTCGTTAATTTGGTGGGAAACGGGATAAAATATAATCATCCAGGCGGAAATGTGTGGGTGAATGTATATTGCTGTGGAGGCGGAATTTCTATCCGGGTACAAGATGACGGCTGTGGTATCGGTTTGGAGGATCAGGAACGGATTTTTGAACGTTTTTACCGTGTGGATAAGGGACGCAGTAAAAAAATGGGTGGAACCGGCCTTGGCTTGTCCATTGTGAAGCATATTGTTAAATTCTACGAGGGAGACATTTCGGTGCAAAGCGCACTAGGTGAAGGGAGCGTATTTGTGGTGACGCTGCCGTTAACCGTTAAACGTATTACATAAAGAGAAGTAATACTGCAATAAAGGGCTTTTTAACTGGTTTTCATCCCTCCCTTTCCGTAATTTTGAAGGGATTTCCAAGGAAAAGTTGACAGTCTGGCGGTTTTGCAGTAAACTTAACTTCATAAATTCAGGTATTTTCTGCTAGGAGATTATGGACTTGAATAAAATAAGTATCTGAATCAAAAGGCATGATGATCTGAAGGAGGAGTAAAACATGGCAGAAGAGATGAAGAAATCGGATGAGATTGTGACAGAAGTAACAGAAGCTGTTGAAGTAAAACAACCGGAAGAGAAGAAAGAAACCATACAGGAGCCCATGAAGAAAAGACCCGGAAGGAAGCCAAAAGCACAGAAAGAGGCAGAAGCTGCTGCTGCAAATGTGGAAGACGCCGTTGTTGTGGAAAAGAAGCCTGCCCGTGGAAGAAAAGCCGGTGTGAAGAAGGAAACTGCGGCGAAAAAAGCTGAAGGCAGGAAGACAACCGCTGTAAAAAAAGCCGTAGCAGAGAAGAATACTGCATCGAAGGAAGCGATAAAACAGACCGTGTCCGTACAGTTTTCGGGTAAATCTTACTCGACGGAGGATCTGGTAAAGATTGCAAAGGACGTCTGGGTATATGATCTTGACGGCAAAGAAAAGGATTTCAAGAGCGTGGATCTGTATGTAAAGCCTGAGGAAAACAGCGTCTATTACGTGATTAACAAAGAAGTGACCGGAAGTTTCGCTATCTAAACAATCGGTTGTAAGGCAATTATTTCATTTCATCTTATTTCATATCAGATCTGACGTCGTTCCTAAAGGCAGGGGAAGCGGATGCTTCCCCTGTGGATTGTGGTAGAGGGACGGCGTTTTCTTATTTGAATTTAGCGGGAATGGATACAAAAGACAGGAAAATCGTGGATATAAGTCTGAAAACTGACTTTTCAATCTCCCTAGTTAGTATGAGCGCCAAAGCGGGCGGATGGGAGCAAGATTGAAACTTCGATTCAGTCTCCGTGATTTGATTGCGCGCTAATGCGGGCGGATGGGAGCACAGATGAATTTGATCCATTTATGGAAGGGCGGGGGATGGCGCCGAAAGCTTCTCTTCTTATGGGGAGCGGTGATCCTGTTTGAACTGGTGGCCGGGAACTATTCTTCCGTGAGAAGCCTGTTTTATGAAGGAGAAGCGCTGACGGACCAGTTCAAAATAGAAGGAGATCTAGCGCTGGAGGATGGGAAGTATTTCAGTCCGTCCGGATCCTTTTCCCTTGTGCTTTCCGATCTGGGAAGGGAAATCAACAATCTATATTTTGACTGGGAACTGGAAAAGGGGACCGTGCTGACTTACCGTGTAAATTTGACGGACGAGGGAAATGTTTATCCTTATGCATTTCCAGAAGGGCAGTTGGTGGGAGGAGTGGAGAGCACGCTTTATACCAATCTGTATCCCTATGGCAGAGTGGGGAGCGTCCGGATCGATTTTGAGGCGGGAGGCCCCATTTCCTTGCGCATGAACGGGATAGAAGCCAATGTAAGGCGGCCATTTTTCCTAAATGGATGGCGGATGTGCCTCTTATTCGCAGCTGTATTCCTGGCGCTGGGGCTGGCGCCGGGGAGCAGGCTGTGGGAAATTGGATTTCATTCCAAGAGCAAGAGGCAGAAGCTGATAACGGCAGCAATGGCAGCTGTATTCCTGCTGCTGGGACTGGGCCTGTCCCATGCCAATTACGCCTGTGTGGAGGCAATGCCGGAACATCATCTGCAATATCAGGAGTTGGCGCGTTCCATTGCCGACGGACATGTGTGGGTGGACGATCAGCCCTCCGAAGGGCTGCTGGCAGCGGAAAATCCCTATGATACCATTTATCTACAGGCCGGACAGATTCCGTATAAAGCGGATTATGCCTATTTTCAGGGAAAATATTATGTTTATTTCGGAATCGTGCCGGAACTTGTATTCTATCTTCCCTGCTATCTGCTGACAGGAAAAAATTTCCCCAATCATCTGGCGGTATACGGCTTTTATGTTGGATTTGTGATAGCGGTATTTGGCCTGTACCGAGAGGCAGTGAAACGCTGGTTCCCAAAACTGCCCTATTTTGCCTATCTGCTGGCAGCGGCGGTAACGCTGACCTTTGGAAGCTATATGTATCTGATCGTGAGGCCGGATCTGTACAATCTGCCCATCCTGGGCGCGAATATGTTCACGGCTGCAGGAATCGGATTGTGGCTTGCCGGGCTGAATCGGGAAACGGGAAGGTGGCCTTTTTTCCTGGCGGGCTCTGGGTGTATGGCGCTGGTGGCAGGATGCAGGCCGCAGATGCTGCTTTTTTCCGCATTGGCGATCCCTCTGTTCTGGGAGGAAGTGATTAAAAAACGGAGCCTGTTTTCGGCGCGGACTCTTAAGGACACGGTTGCAATCTGCCTGCCTTATGTACTTGTGGCGGCCGGAATTATGTATTATAATTATCTCAGATTTGGGTCTCCCATGGATTTTGGGGCGACATACAGCTTAACCAATAACGATATGACGAAACGGGGAATGAATCTGAGCAGGATGGTCTATGGTATTTTCTGTTTTTTCTTCCAGCCTGCCCGATATGAGGGGGTATTTCCCTTTCTCACAAGCAGCGATATCCAGAATCAGTACATGGGGAGGACGGTTTCGGAATTTATTTTCGGTGGGATTCTGGCCAGTCAGGCGATTGCATGGTCTCTGATCTGTCTTCCGGGGAAGAGGGAGGATTTACATAAAAAGGGCCTTCTGGGACCGATTGGATCTGCCTTGCTCCTTTCCGTACTCATTGGAGCGTTTGATGCCAATGGGGCTGGCATCCTGCAGCGTTACATGGCGGACATGGTTTTTGGGATTGCGCTTGCGTCTTCTCTTATGTTGTTGTTTCTATTTGCGGCCATGGGAAGAGAGAAGAGGAGAGGAAGTGCAGCCATATTCGTAAGTGCAGCGCTTTTACAGCATTTCATTTATGCGTTTCTGATGGTTTTCGCCTGTGGGGACAGCATGAATTTGAAAAATTATGGGCCGCAACTGTTCTATCGGGCTGCGGAGATGTTTCGGTGGTGATTGGGAGTTGAAGGATGGGCGCGTTAAAGTGGGCAGGTGGAGGTACGACAGAAAATGAAATTTCCAATCTGGGAATTTGTGCTTTGGTGTGCAAGGGTTATTTGACGCATCAGAGCTTACTTGAATGGCGAGCCGTTTGAAGCGTCAGGATGAAGGGAACCCCCTGATTTGTATGCGCGCTAAAGCGCGCAGATGGGAGTAAAGATGAAAAGAAAAAATGCAGCTATGCTTTTGGCAGGAGCACTTAGTGCTTTGATATTGTTTGGGGCCGAAATCCCCCTTTTGGCAGCGGAGCCGACGGAGATAGGTTTGCCGGCTGCCGGTGAAGGCGTGATGCCAGAGGAGGCGTTGCCGGCAGGCAATGGCGTTGTGCTGCCGGAAAACGGGGGGATATCTCAGAATGCGGCATCAGACGATGCTGCTATGCCGCCGGTTGTTCCGGAGAATGGGATGGCCGTGCCTGTGGGTTCGGAAGGGGGAGTGCAGGCGGCTCCTGCCGTGCCGGTGTCTGCCCGGATTCCCACGGAGGAAGGGATCTATCCCGGGGCTCCTCTGGTATTCATCGGTGATTCCCGCTTCGTGCAGATGAGGGAAGCGGTGGGCCCTACTCCCTGGGTATGGATCGCGGAGTCCGGGAAGGGCTACGATTGGTTCGTGGAAAAGGGGTTGGAACGGGCGGATAATGTGGTCGGGACGGGAACCAGAGTGATCATTAACCTGGGAGTGAACGATGTGCGTAACGCCGATAAATATATTGCGCTGTTCAATCAGAAGGCGGCGGAATGGACGATGCGAGGCGCCTTTGTCTATTATTCCTCTGCCAATCCGGTGTGGACAAACCCTTATGTGACCAAGGAACAGGTGGAAGCCTTCAATCAAAAGCTTCAGGCAAACCTGGCTCCATATATTCTTTGGATCGATAGTTACAATTATCTGCAGTCTACCGGATGCCGAATTGTGGACGGACTTCACTATGATACGCCGACCTATGTAAATCTCTATACGTACTATATAGGGATATGCTTCAATAGTGTTGAGCCATCCGAATGAAGAAGCCAAAGACGCATTGCCCCCTGGGCTGCCTTTGCCCGGACTACTCATTCGGAGGGGAGACGATACGGTGCAACCTGCGGTTGACATCCTTCCAAGTGCGCTTGGTGGTGATCAACCGCCTTTTTTGTTATAATAAGCAAGAGTGCCCTCAGTGGACAAGGATATTGGAACAAGATTAGGCGTGCCCTGGGGATGAACCAGAATGGATTGCCCTTGGTTTCCTTTCTAGCTGGGAAGCGTTTATTAGGTTGAATTAGGCTCTTTTTTAGTCATAATCACGGAAGCTACAGGGGATTAGGCCAAAATCGGGCTTATCCTTTATTATACAAATGGACGAAATTATCTTTGAATAATAGACATTTTTTCGATTCTATGATATAGTACTTTTACATTCACATCTATATTCCATTCAGATAACGGTTTGTTACAGCCATCTTGGTTTACCTTCATGAATAAGAATTCTGCACTTATTTTCAAGGCGAACATCCATTAACCTTAACACCTCGTGTACCAATTTACAAAGGAGGGGACAGGAGATGCAAGTGTTTGAACTATCACTGCAGATCTGTTTTACAGACCGGCAGCCTTATGAAGAGGCCTCGGAACGGATAGGAAGCTTCTTGGATGCCGCTTTGGGTAAGACCGAGAGGTACAGAAAATTTCATATAAACCGGGTATTTAAACTATATACATTTGATTTGCCCTATCCGCTGGAATCGGGACATATTTATGAAGAGGGCAAGATATATACGGTAAGAATCAGAACGATCCTGGAGGAGCTTGCCGTATATTTTGCCTGCCGGCTTCCGGGAAGCGAAGCGGCAGGTATACAGGGACTGAGCGCGGAACTGGGAATCATCCCCTATTATCTTTTGGACAGGGTCTATACATTGACTCCAGTAATTATGAAAACAGGACAGGGATATTGGCGCGGAGGCCTTTTACCGAGGGAATACTTGGAGCGCCTAAAAAATAATCTGATAAAAAAATATAATTTTACTTGTAATACGAGACTTTCTGAGGACTTTGCCCTGTTTCAGGGACTGGAATTCAGAAACAGGAAGCCAGTGCGGGTCCCTTATAAAAACGTTGTGCTGCTGGGGGACAAGCTGAGCCTGACCATTTCGAAGGATGAACGGGCCCAGGAGCTTGCCTATATGGCGTTGGGAACTGGAATCGGGGAAAATAACGCAAGGGGATGTGGCTTTCTTTCCTATCGCTACAGTCGATTATGAAAACGGTATTGTGGGAAACGACGAAATATATTACATTAGTATCATGTAATATATTTCGCCGTTTCGGCGCGCATTGGCTTGAAGTCTGAAGGGAGAGCCGCACAAAGCGGCAGGATGGAGGATACGATGAGAGGGAAAAAGATAGGCATACCCATGGAAGGATTCAGCAAACTGTGCCGCAGCGCTGCAGCGCAGGGAGCAGTACTCCTGAAAAATGAGAAGGAGACATTACCCGTAACGGATGGAGAATGTGTTTCCGTGTTTGGACGGGTTCAGAAGGATTATTATAGGAGCGGCACGGGTTCCGGAGGAGCAGTAAATGTGGCTTATGTCACAAATCTGCTGGACAGCCTGAGAACACGTACGAATCTGAGGGTGAACGAGGAGTTGGCAGGGATCTATGAAGAATGGATCAAGGAAAATCCCTTTGACGACGGAGGCGGCGGCTGGGCGGCAGAGCCGTGGAGCCAAAAGGAAATGCCTTTGACGGAGGAAGTGGTGCGCCATGCAGCGGAAAAGTCGGATAAGGCGTTGGTGGTGATAGGAAGGACGGCAGGGGAGTCCAAGGATTATGAGGACGAAAAGGGCGGATACCGTTTGAGCATAGAAGAAGAGCAGATGTTGGATGCTGTGACAAAGTATTTCAGAAAGACAGCGGTAATTCTGAACGTATCCTGCATCATCGATATGGATTTCCTGGATCGGGAATATGTCAATCCCGTGACGGCCGTGCTTTATGTATGGCATGGAGGCCAGGAAGGAGGGAATGCGGCGGCAGATGTGATCAGCGGACAGGTCTCTCCCTGCGGGAAGCTGGCGGACACCATTGCGCTGCGCATGGAGGATTATCCCTCCACAGCCAACCATGGAAACGAGGGAGAAAACGTTTATCAGGAGGATATCTTTGTCGGATACCGTTATTTTGAAACCTTTGCGCCGGGAAAGGTACGTTTTCCCTTCGGATTCGGACTATCCTATACGGATTTTGATGTAAAATCGCTGGATGCTCGGGTAGAGGGAGAGGAGATATGCGTCCGAGTTGCGGTGAGAAATACGGGAAGCCGTTTCGCCGGCAGACAGGTGGTTCAGGTGTACTATGGCGCCCCCCAGGGAATGTTGGGGCGGCCTGTGAAGGAACTGGCAGGATTCGCCAGAACGGCGCTATTGGCTCCGGGAGAGGAAGAGGAGGTAACCGTCAGTTTTCCGATCGCTTCCATGGCGGCCTACGATGACGGCGGATATACTGGAAATCGATCCTGCTATGTGCTGGAAGAGGGCTGTTACGAAATCTTGGCAGGATGCAGCAGCCGAGATGTGGAGCGCGTCGCGTTTATGGACGCAGATGGGAAAGCCGCGGAAGGATACGTGGTGGCCCGGACCCGTGTGGTGCAGCGCCTGGAAGAGGCAGGAGCGCCGGAAAAGGGATTCGTGCGTCTGCGGCCCGGCAGGAGAAAGGAAGACGGAACCTATGAACCCGCAGGGCAAGAGACGCCGGTAACTGCCGTATCTTTGGCGGATCGGATCAATGGCCGGTTACCCGCCGCCTTGGAACAGACAGGCAACAGGGGAATTCGTCTGCAGGATGTTCGGGATGGAAAAGCGTCCATGGAAAGCTTTGTCGCCCAGCTTTCTGCGGAAGAACTGGCAACCATCGTCCGGGGAGAAGGAATGTGCAGCCCTAGGGTGACGCCAGGCGTGGCATCCTGCTTTGGAGGCCTTTCCGATTCGCTGTCAAAAGAGTACGGGATTCCGGTGGCGGCAGCTTCGGACGGCCCGTCCGGCATCCGAATGGACGTGGGGACGCTGGCTACCCAGGTGCCCATTGGGACGCTCCTTGCCTGTACCTTTGATCCGGATTTGGTGGAGGAGCTGTATGTCTTAGAAGGGAAAGAACTGTTGCGCAATGAAATCGATACGCTGCTGGGCCCGGGCCTGAATATACATAGGAATCCGCTCAACGGTAGGAATTTTGAATACTTTTCGGAGGATCCCCTTCTCACTGGGAAAATGGCTGCGGCCAACATCAGGGGGATCATGCGGGGAGGTTCCAACGCCACCATGAAGCACTTTGCCTGCAACAGCCAGGAAAAGATGCGGAATAAGGTAAATGCCCTGGTATCCGAACGGGCGCTGCGGGAAATCTATCTGAAAGGGTTTGAGATCGCCGTCAGGGAAGGCGGCGGAAATTCCATTATGACCGCCTATAATCCGGTGAACGGCCATTGGAGCGCTTCCAATTATGATCTGAATACGACCATTCTGCGCGGAGAATGGGGATTTACCGGAATTGTGATGACAGACTGGTGGTCAACCATGAACGACTGCGCAAAAGGAGGGGAAGAAAGCAGACAAAACACAGCTGCTATGGTACGCTCACAGAACGATCTCTATATGGTGGTTGACAATTTGGAGGCCGCTTCTAACCCGATGGGGGACAATACCCTGGAAGCGTTGGAGAAGGGGGAACTTACCATAGGAGAATTGCAGAGATGCGCTGCCAATATCTGTCGTTTCCTGATGGAGGCCCCTGTGATGGAACGTTCCCTTCACGGCGAAGAAGGGCCGGAACTGATTCCCGCCAGGAAAGAGGCTGTGGGAACCGCCTATGAGAACCAAACGTCCGGACGGAATTCTTTGGAGACGGATGGCATGCCGGTCCTAACGGATTGCTGCAGGTTAATGCCTGAACTGAACCGGACGGAACCTTTCCAGGCGCAGAAGGGAGGGATTTTTCATGTGCGCATGCAGATGAAGATGAATATTCCGGATACGCGCGCTCAATCCGCGTGCAATGCCAGCCTGAACGATATTCGTTTTCTAACGCCCCAAATTAACGGCACAAACGGCGTTCCGGTGATACGGGAGATGGGAGATGTGCTGCTGGAGGAAGGGATGTACGAACTGTGCCTTACACCGACGCGTATGCCCGGCATCGAAGTGGATTGGATAGAGTTTTATCGCTGATGCCTGCCAGGAAATAGAGGGAACGGATCACGCCACCCGAAAGACCGGTTGGTTGCCCCTGCCCCGCCGGCCCTTTCCGGGCTGCACATGAAAGCAACACGCTTTGGCCCCGCTGGGAGAAGGGAAGGCCA